>UQCV01000083.1 GCA_900539665.1 uncultured Succinivibrionaceae bacterium
TAGGAATGTGCAACTCAAGAACCCCAAGTCTAGTGGTGAACTCACGGGTTCTATACCCATTTCGTTGAGTGGTGCGATTATCGCTTCTCTTATAGGATTCTGCGCCAATTTGTTCAGTTGCTTCCGCCTTTAGAATCTGATCTAACACTGCGTTTAACAGCTGCGCTACTCCCGTATCTCCTTGGCATAATAATAGATCTTTAACTTTGTCTAGTTCTAGTGTAAGATTAGCTTGTTGGGCCATTTCCCTTTCCTTATATAAATATGAATGTTGGTAATTAATATTTTACAAGGTTTACTGGGGCGTGGCCCAATTTTTTAAATTTACACCAATTATATGGACTCAATCTGCAGAAACGGCTAGATCTGCCCCTATTTTTGCGCAAAAGTACATTTTTTGTTTTTTTAGACTCCTATATGGTCTTATAATATGCTTTTCAGATAGCAGCGCTAATCTGATACAACTCAAATATCCATTAGCTTTGCTCTTATCATGCGGCCGTACAGCGGTCATTCTTAATTTACTTAGGAACAAGATGATGGCAAATCCTCTATACCATAAGAACATTATTTCAATCTCTGAGCTTAGCAAAGAAGAATTGGAATTAATCGTTCACACTGCGCAGAAACTCAAGGAACACCCAAGAACAGATCTTCTCAGCAATAAACTAATTGCTAGTTGCTTCTTTGAGGCTTCAACTCGAACCCGTCTATCATTTGAAACCGCCATTCAACGTCTCGGTGGCAATGTGATCGGCTTTTCCGATGCAAGTAATACTTCGCTCGCTAAGAAAGGCGAAACTTTAGCAGATTCCATCCGCATTATTACTTCCTACACTGATGCTTTAGTTATGCGTCACTATAGAGAAGGCGCTGCTCGCTTAGCAGCTGATGTTTCCCCAGTTCCAGTAATTAACGCTGGCGACGGATCAAACCAACATCCATCTCAGACTCTTTTAGACTTGTTCACCATTTATGAAACTCAAGGCCGTTTAGACAATATTTCTATCGCCTTTGTTGGTGATTTAAAATATGGCCGTACCGTGCATTCCTTGTCACAAGCTCTATGCCACTATAACGCCAAGATCTATCTCGTATCTCCTGAATCATTGGCTATGCCTGAATACATTCTCGATGAATATCGTGAACATAACATTGAGTTCCACGTAGCTAATACCATCGAAGAAATCGTACCTAAAGTAGATATCCTCTACATGACTCGTGTCCAAAAGGAACGCTTTGACGAAACTGAATACCGTCATTTAAGAGCAAAATTTGTGCTTTCTGCAGATACTTTGGCTGAAGCAAAACCAAACATTAAAGTTTTGCATCCACTCCCACGTATTGACGAAATCACTTTGGATGTAGACGGCACTCCATACGCTTACTACTTCCAGCAAGCTGCTAACGGTGTTTATGCCCGTCAAGCATTGCTTTCACTTGTATTGAATGAAGAGGTATAACCATGACTGAAAAATCTCAACTCCAGGTAGAAGCCATTCGTCAAGGTACCGTTATCGACCACATCCCTGCTGGCCAAGGTTTGAACATTCTCAAGTTATTCCATTTCCTTGAAACTCAGGATCGTATTACCGTAGGTTTTAACCTTCCATCAAAGGCTTTTGGGCATAAAGACATTATTAAAGTTGAAAATGTTTCTATCACTGAAGAACAAGCTAACCAGTTAGCCCTCTTTGCGCCCAAAGCTACGGTAAACATTATCGAAAACTTTAAGGTAGTCAAGAAGAGACAAGTTGGTCTTCCAGAAAGAGTTACCGGTATTTTTTCTTGCCCTAACTCAAACTGCATTACCCACTTTGAACCAGCTGCTGTGACTAACTTTAAGATTGTGAATAACAACGGTCAGATTCAGCTTAAGTGCAAGTATTGCGAAAAGGTGTTTAACCGCGACATCGTAACTAACAATATCTAATAAAGAGCTCCTAAACTTTAATTTTAAGAAGGGAACAACTCCAATAGGCGTTGGTCCCTTTTGGTTTCATAAAACATGGCTTGTGTTACACAACAAACAAAAAAAGTTATTCCCTGTTTTAAAAAAAACTCCTTTCGTTTTATTTTAAAAAACATTTTTGTTATTTTATCGATGAGCGTAAAACTATAAGGACAGATTTTATGAAAACTATTTGGCTTACTGGTGATAAGGGCCAATTGGCCCAAAAAATCATTCCCATGCTTGAGGAATTAAAGGACCAAAGTACCAATAATGAAGTTTTTGAACTTTATACAACCGATAAAGCAGAATGCGACATCTCAAATGAAAATGAAGTTGAACATTTTGTTAATCTCTATCAGCCACAACTTATTATTAATTGTGCCGCATTAAGCGATTACACCATCTGTAAAGAAGAACCAGATGAAGCTTATCGAGTAAACACCATTGGTGCTGGCAACCTAGCGATTCAAGCTCAACGTACCAACGCTAGACTTATTCATTTCTCAACTGACGATGTATTTAATGCCCAACCTGAAGGTGTTTATAACGAATTTGATACCCCAATGAGCAATACCGTTTATGGTAAATCAAAGTTAAACGGTGAACGATTAATCCAAAATTTCATGACTAGATTTGTTATCCTGCGTTCTTCTTGGGTCTATGATCAAGATTACGGCTATGTCAGCCACATCTTAAATGAAATTAAATGTGGCCACGAAATTTTTGCTTCCACTTTAGAAAAAGCCGTACCTACTAGTACCAAACAAATTATCGATATTCTTAAAAACATTTTATTCTCCAACCACTATGGCGTATTTCATACTGTAGCCACCGGTGGAGCTTGTTCTCGTTACGATTTAGTTAAAGAAATTATCACTTTAACCGGGGCCGATCTTTCTAAACTACACGCCACTTCTGATGCTGGTAGTAAAATAATTCTCGATAACATGATGATGCGTTTATCCCACCTTGCTCCATTAGCTTCATGGCGAGATGAACTTAAAAAAACTTTATTGGGGTAATAACGGAGCCAAATCATGTCAGGTAATTCCCAACCACTATCACTTACAACAAAAATCTTTTTAGCGCTTTTTTTAGGCGCTTTTACCGGGATCCTCATTCAAAATTTCATGCAGGACCCATCTATGGCTTATTTGCGTAACAACATCTTAGTTGACGGCATTTTTTATGTCGTAGGCAATGGGTTTATTCGCCTTATGCAAATGTTAGTTGTACCTTTAGTTTTTTGCTCCATTGTCTGTGGCACCATGTCTATCGGTGACAGCAAAACTCTAGGCACCGTTGGTATTAAAACCATCTGCTTTTATTTATTTACCACCGCTATGGCCATTATCATCGCCCTTTGTATTGCGAACTTAATCAACCCAGGGATTGGTCTTGACCAAAGCTTAATATCGACTACTTCAGGTCCTACCACCGCCAAAGACGTAAAGCTTGCCGACACCATTCTTAACATGATTCCAAAGAACCCTATCGGCTCAATGGCTAGTGGTGACATGCTACCTATCATTCTCTTTGCCCTAATCGTTGGGATTTTGATGGCCCAAATGCGTAACTCTTACGACACTTTGGGATCATTATTTTCCCAAGGCAATGGTTTAATGATGGATATGACTATGATGGTCATGAAACTTGCTCCTATTGGGGTCTTTTGCTTGGTCGCAAAAACCTTTGCTAACCTCGGGATCTCGGCTTTTATCCCGCTACTTAAATACGTCTTTAGCGTCAGCGGAGCTCTCTTTATCCAATGTTTCTTAGGCTACATGTTGCTGCTTATCATCTTCACTAGACTAAATCCATTGTTGTTCCTCAAAAAATTCTGGCCGGTAATGGCGTTTGCGTTTTCAACCGCCACCTCAAATGCTACCATCCCAATGAGTATTGATACTCTCGGGCGTAAACTTGGGGTTTCTAAAAAAATCTCAGCGTTTACCATTCCTTTGGGGGCAACCATCAATATGGATGGGACCTCAATTATGCAAGGTGTAGCCGTAGTATTTATCGCTCAAGCTTTTAACATTGATTTGTCTATTGCGGATTATGGGACTGTAATTGTCACAGCTACCATAGCTTCCATCGGGACCGCTGGGGTACCAAGTGTTGGTCTTGTTACCTTGACCATGATTTTAGCGTCAGTTAATCTTCCAATCGAAGGCATTGCTATCATCATGGGGATTGACCGTATTCTTGATATGATGCGTACTGCCGTTAATATAACTGGCGATGCAGTATGCACCACTATTGTGGCTCATCGTGAAAAGGCGATTGACTACAATCTATATAACAACAAAGATCTCTAATACGATCCTTTGTTAGCTAGAAACGCTTTCTATTAACCTATAGAAGGCGTTTTTATTTAAAATAATAGCCTGCGTAAGTCCTAAATACTTAAACGCCTAGCTTTGCCTGCTAACACATCCCAAACCAACTAAACAATCACCATACATATGGTTAGAGTTTATAAAAACATTTAGGAATAATCACATGGAAGATGTATCTCTTTGGATGTACCTAGTACTCGCCATTTTAGTATTTACAGGTTCATGCGTTGA
This sequence comes from uncultured Succinivibrionaceae bacterium, assembly GCA_900539665.1. Lineage (GTDB taxonomy): Bacteria > Pseudomonadota > Gammaproteobacteria > Enterobacterales > Succinivibrionaceae > WG-1. The sequence continues at coordinate 4,528 of UQCV01000083.1, forward strand.
TGCCATCGGTGGAGGTGGAGGTATTATCACCCTACCAGCTTACCTTATGGTAGGTCTCCCCCCTCACGCAGCCGTTGCCTCCAATAAATTTAGTAGTAGTATTGGAACCGCTGTTTCTACTTACCGGTACTATAAGAGAGGTTTTTGTGATACCGGCTTATTCATCCCAATTATTTTGATTACCATTCTAGGCTCTTTTATCGGTAGTCAGACTGTCCTTTTAGTGCCACCTAATATTCTCAAATACGTATTAATTGGAATTTTGCCGTTTATTGCTTTATTCATGTTTAACAAGCCAGCAGTCAAAACAGTCAACTTGATGGTGAATAAAGACCGTTGGTGGATGACCAAACTCGTAATAATCGTGTTTTGCATTGGTTTCTACGATGGCTTTTATGGTCCCGGCACCGGTACATTTTTGATCATTGCTATGACTATGTACCTTAACATGGATGCCAAACACGCAGCCGGTAATACCAAGATTGCCAACCTAACTTCTAACGTTACGGCCTTACTAGTATTTATTGTCCAAGACCAAATCTGTTATCCTTTAGCCATCACTGGGGCCGTGTTTAGTATCCTAGGTCATTATGTCGGCGCTTCTTTACTTATCCACAAAGGTAGTTGCCTCGTTAGACCTGTGATCATAATTGTCTTGGTTATGCTTTTTATAAAGGTACTTTATGATTTAAAAGTTTTGGGTTTTTAAAAGCTTAAAAAAATTAAACAAGACATAGAGAAAAAGGTTAAGACTAGGCTAAAGTTCGCTTGGTCAACCCAAGACGCAAGGCCATAAAGTTTTTACTTAAAACCTATGGGATATAATTGCCAAAACACCTCGTCTAGTTTTGGTGTTTTGGCATAAATCTCTGGCGGTTATGGCTTGAAGACTTTTTAACTACATTAAGACCATGAACTTTTCCGAGCGTGCTGTCCCCAAGCCCTATCCGCCTCTAAACTCTAAATCAGTATTTCTTGGTGCGTTCTTTAAAACCTATAGCAAGTCACACGCTAGCCATTTCTTAAAACGAAATTTAAAATAAAGACGAAATGCCCTCGGTAGATAACACTAAACTTTTGCTTGAAAAAATCCTTACTTCAAGCTTTTTCAGACTTTGTAGCTAGCTGGGGTAGGGTCTCCACATGTGCCGAGACCTTATAATTGATGTCGGATTTACTGACATATTGAGGGAACATGTTTAAACATACATCTTTTCAAGCGTCCCAACCTTTAAGTTTGTGGAAACACAACCAATTAAATCTCGTGTCTGCATCGCTACCCCAAATAAATATTGATATTTGTGGCGAAATATAAAAAAGAAACCACGAACAGGTCAACACCTTCCCCCTCAAATTCAAAAACAAACCAATCAAAGCCTATGCCATGGTCTTTGCCGGTTCTGAATGCGTGTATTGCGGGTAGTTATTTGAGCTGTTGCAAATTTTGCAACAACTCGTTTTCTGAAAACACAACTGGTAATCTGCTACTCCTGTTCCCTGCCCTGCTTAAGCCGTCTCAGATCTTCTGGTTTCCGTGAATCAGATGGAATCAGACAGGTATTGACCTTGAGCACAGATTTCATTAAGTTCCCGACTAGCAATTCATAAAAGCTCTATAGCTATGTTGATCGAATCGTGATGAACTCATTATCTCATCTAATGAGCAAAAATTTCTCTACCTATCAAGAATTCGACATGCATTGGTTAAATAAATTATCGTCCACAAAATAAACATTATTACGCGCTCGTGTTATCGCAACATATAATTTATTTCTAGTTAATGGAGAAAGTTGGTCCAACTGATTAGCCTTAGCCAAAGCCGCAGTCTTTTTATTTAAAACAACACATACATCGGAATAATGGTCTTCCCCCTTCGTATCTCCCCAATTGCGATGACACAATCCAAAATTTGAAGCACCTTGATAATGCAATTTCACTATTGATGAATCTCCTATAATAATCTTTGCCTCGTCCAGGGTTTTAACAAATGTTATTTTAGAATCATCAGTTCTGTTAGAATAAATCTCTATCCCAAGCATATCAGACACATACTTGCAAACAGACTTAGAACAACGCCAACTATTTACAAGTGTTGACGTATCACAAACAAAACCATTTTGTATAAAACGAGTTTCGTATTTTTTCTGATCATCAAATAGGCTTTTATTAACATTACCATCTCTACTAGTATCGTATGTATGCTGAAAGAAATCTCCAACATATAATTGATTTATATCAATCTGCATAAGTTCTATTAGAAAATTAAAATCTCTTCCTGCTATATCCTGAACTTCATCAATAACAAACTCATCAAAATATTTAGTTAATCTTTCTCGAATTTCACTGAAAACTCCTTCAAACTCTAATAGAAATAAAGACAACCTATTACTGTAAAAATAACGATTACACGTTAAGTAAAAATTAATGTTTTTTTTCTGGTTGTAATAGCTTTTTGGATCTTCATAGGTAATACCTCTAGCCCCAACCCTATCAGACAGCAAAGGCTTATAACAAAAGTTATATAAAAACTTGAAATACGTCATAACTGTTAAATTAGTTGGCCATACACCGCCGAACTTATTTAAAATTTTATTTTTCAAATTTTCACAATTTGCAATCGTATACGTCACTATCAATGTTCGTTTTTCTTTAGATAAAGAATTTACTATGTGAGTAGTTTTTCCGGAACCGGCAACTGCAAATATTACTTTCTTATCCACTCTATAGCCCTTTTTATGTATTCTGGTACAATTACTGGATTTTCTTGTGAAACTAAAGAAAAGGCCGCCTCCGTTTTATTATTCAACATCCAATTTTGAACGAGAGTTCCCTTGGTTCTTTTTTGAAAGAGTTGATCACAGAGAGAGGTATTGCAATTGTATAAAACAATTTCATAGGTAGTTTTAGTGTTATCAGCATCAAAAAAAACTTGTATATTTTTTAACGAATTAAAATCTTTATATTTCTCAACGCAATTATTTAAATAATCCCCATCATTGTCAGTAATAACGGCTACTCTACTTCCGGTTAACTTTGCAATTTCAAGATATCTTTTGAAACTCAAACCTCTTACATCAATAATACTAACTCCTTCTACCTCTGGCTTTTGCCCGTTTGTTACACTTTCGTAAAATTTCTCCAGCATAATAAATTCGGCCGGACCTTCTACAAGAATTATTTTTGTAGCTGTAACAAACTCAACAATACTAGCAGGCGGGGTCTTTAAAAAATATTTTGATGTTTCATTTTGAAGCTGATGCAATGTAGTCGGCGTTAGCTTATCTCTATTCATTATTAACAAATTATTAATTTCTAGTCTTGTGCTAATATCGCTACTATGCGTAGTAATAAACAATTGCCCCTTTTTATTTGCAACAATAAGCTGTATTAATTTTCTTAAGTTAACAGCACTGAGATGATTTTCGGGTTCTTCAATTAAAATTACATCAATATTATCCCCTGAACGTCTTAAGGCAAAATCCGTTTTAATAAAAGATTGAATCCCGGTTCCTTTGCAGTCAATACTTACATTGTCCTTGTAAATGGTAAGATTATTTTCCAATGAGACATCCGAGCCGTTCTTTAAACCAAACAAATAATTGTTAGACTTAATTTTAGAATTTAAATCATCCAAAGCCTTTTCATTAAAATACTCTCGAACTTTTCTGTATTTACTTTTATGAACTACTCTTAGCTTCTTATCGTCCTCTGTAAAGTGACAGTATATTCTCTGAATAAAATCACTTGTAGCATATGCTGAATTCATTTTGGTGCTATCGATCATTACACATTTTAATTTTTTCTTGTATTCTGTAAACGATTCATCAGCAAATGTAGAAAAACGGACACTATAATAATCAAAAGGAAAATAATTAGGATCAGTACTAATAGCTTCGTTAATTTCAGACGCATAATCAAGATTAGGTTCGCAAATTAACCTTATGCCGTCACACGACTTTTTTTCATGATTATTCTTACCGTTCATTGTAAAATCAAAAGAACCATTCAAAAAAAGTTCAACCCTTATTGTGGGTAAATTCTTGATTAGTTTATCGCCTTGTAAAAAATCATTAACAGCATCAGTGTTCATTAACCGATCAATACCTATATTCTCAATCCGGTGAATATTGCCATTAGCCACTAAGTCTATAGCTTCAAGTATTGAACTTTTTCCAGTCTCATTATCGCCAATCAAAACATTAATATTGTCTTTTGGTTCTATTGTATATTGTCTAAAACGTTTAAAATTCTCCAAATAAATCTTTCTGATAGAACTACACATAAATAAAACCTCCTTAGTACACGCGTTATTAGCAAAATGAGCCGAATTACAAATGGACTCCACCAATCTGCTGGTATTCTTCTCTAACTTTACACGAGGCTAGGGCTATTCCCGGAATCATTATCACAAATCGAATTTTCCATAATAAATTTGATGCGGGCGTTGTCATCTCCACCAATCAAATAAAAACTGATATAATTTTTCGCGAATCACAGGTTCCCTCTTTGCACACTCATTAAATCAATACGTTAATTGCTACTTTGGAAACAATATCTCAAAGTCAAGGATTTTTTCAGATTTTATTATTACTCCTAAATTCATAGGGATCTGTGTAACGGGAGTTGGGAGTACTGGCACATTAGAAAACAATAAATTACCCGCCGCGTTGAACATTGGTCCAGCGCGTAAAACCCCTAAAAGAAAAATTCTATTTCCCAAAGCTATGCCATTCGATGTAGCAAAAGAACCTTGATTAAGAATAAAAACAGGGGAACCACTAGACCCCGGAAATGCAGGAATATCTAGCAAGATTTCCTTTTTACCCTGATAATCATTTTTGGGATGTGTTGCCGTTATACCTCTTCTTATCACAGGTTTATGGTTATACTCATCAGATATCCCATTTGGATAACCAAACATTACAACATCTTCCATTGCAGATAATTCATCTAAAACTTTCTTTGGAGGGATTAATTCTGAGTCAAGTGAAACGTAAAAAATACGTATTTGTTTTGAATCTAACTCCTTTAACAGGCCAGCCAAAGGAAAGCATTGCAAATCTACATTAGGATCTGGATGATGTTTCCATGATGCAAGATCACATTTAATCCATATTTGTTCTCTATCTAACGGAGCACCTGTATCGTCCGCTTTACAAAAACCAAAAACAATTTCAACCGCATCATCTACAACATGGTTATTTGTAATAACAACAGGAACACAAAAATCACTATTCCTGCATAAGTTAATCACAAAACCTGTTCCTGAACCTTGAGATCCATTAGCATAAGTGCATTTTATAAGAACAGTAGAATAAGTAAGCCGCTCGGATATACTCATTCTTTCAATTATTTTATTAGACAAAGCATACACCTCATCAATTAAATTAACATTTAAAGTACATCATTCAAAGGCTCCCAATGTTCATCAGCCATATCCTCTGAAAATTCTGTATTATTGATGTATAGTTGATTATCCTTATCTCTAACAAATCCCCAATTGAGGCTATGTTTAGATGCGTAATTCTTAAAGGCGATAAATTTATTTTGTATCTGTATATCAATATTTTTATCTTTTCCTTTTGATTCTCCCCCTTTAGTTTCGATAACCCATACGGTTCCATCCTTTTTCTTAACTATGTAATCCGCATAGAACAACCACTGATGTTGGAGCGAATCTAAATAAACAATTGAGAAATATTGCTGCCCAGCATCACCATTCTTATACACCCAATCAATATCATCACGACTTTCGCAATATTGCTCAAACAGTTGTTCAGAATTACTCCTCAAGAGTGATGTTGCATATCCAGATGTGTACTCTTCATAGGCATTTGAAAGACAATATGAAACGACCTCCACGAATGAATGCAAATCGTGGATTTACCGTGT
>UQCV01000084.1 GCA_900539665.1 uncultured Succinivibrionaceae bacterium
AAAAAAAACAATTCATCTCCCACCTAAAGAGGAAGGAGTCTTCTTGGAGATTTTAGATAAAAATGCATGAATACCTAGATTAGCTCAAATAAAAAAGACCCAGTAATCGATTACTGAGTCTTAAACCTTAATCTAAACGGTAAATTGGGCTTCACTTTAACTTTTATAAACCTAAAGCTTAGACCATTTAGCTGTTAGTAATTTTACCTAACAAAATACCATCTACTTTTGGGAAAAAAGTATTAGAAGCTAAATGGAGCACCACGGCCAACGGAACCGCGCTTACCGGTCTTACGATGTTGCAAATCACCATCACGACGAGGACGATCGCCAAATTTGCGATTATCACGTTCACCATTGCCACGGCGACCACCGAAACGGCCACCGCGCTTTTCCCCATCACGATCAAAGCGAGGACGCCCACGGCCACGACCTTCTCCACCGAAACCGCCTTCAGGGCGATCAGAGAAGTATTTTCGCAATTCAAGAGCACGACCGCAAACACGCGCCTTCTTTAAAACGTCCATTACTTCACCAGGCATACCTTCTGGCAAATCTACAGTTGTAAAGGAATCGAAAATATCAATATTACCAATGTATTGGCTTTCAATATTACCTTCGTTAGCAATAGCACCAACGATCTGCCCTGGTTTAACCCCGTCACGATAACCAACAGCTAAACGATAGCGAATCATCTTAAGATCAGGGAAGTCCTTGAGTGGAATGGCATCAGCTGATGGAGACTTACGTACACGTTCTTTACGACCTTGAGCAAGTTCATCTAGAGTTGTCTGCTTAGGTTCTGGAGCTGATTCATCAACAAAAAGCGGTTCCCCACCTTGTACGAGCTTAGCTAAAGCTGCACATAAGTCGATAGGGTCAATTGAATCATCAGCTAAAATTTCGTTGATAACTTCCTGATACTGTTCAAGATCATCATCTTCTAAGCCAGCTAACAACTTATCCTTAAACGCTTGTACACGATGGCGATTAATATCTTGATTAGTTGGCATCTTCATTGGTTCAATTGGCTGTCTAGTAGTCTGCTCGATAACGCGTAACATTCTACGTTCTTTTGGTGAAACGAATAAAATAGCGTCACCAGTGCGACCAGCACGACCAGTACGGCCAATGCGGTGAACATATGATTCTGGATCATAAGGAATATCATAGTTCACAACGTGAGTAATACGATCTACGTCAAGACCACGAGCTGCCACGTCAGTTGCCACTAAAACATCAAGCTGACCGTTACGTAAACGCTCGACTGTCTTTTCACGAATCTTTTGTGGAATGTCGCCATGTAAAGCTTCGCAAGAATGACCACGTGCAAGTAAGCGGTTAGTCAAATCTTCTGCATCAGTCTTAGTACGAGTAAAGATGATCAGCGCATCATATGGCTCAACTTCTAAAAGACGAGTTAAAGCGTCAATCTTGTGTAAGCCTGACACAAACCAATAACGCTGACGCACAGTAGTTGCAGTAGTAGTCTTAGCTGCAATTCTGATTTCTTCTGGTTCACGTAAATATTGCTTAGCAATACGTCTAATCACGTCCGGCATAGTAGCTGAGAATAACGCAATCTGACGTTCTTCTGGACACTGAGAAATAATCCATTCAACGTCCTCAATGAAGCCCATACGGAGCATTTCATCAGCTTCGTCAAGAACCAAGCTCTTTAAGTTTTCAAGTTTAAGTTTGCCACGCTTAATCATATCGATCACACGGCCTGGAGTCCCAACAACTAATTGAGCCCCACGATTTAACGCTTTAACTTGAACCTCATAAGAGGCCCCACCGTAAATTGGAAGGACATGAAAACGTGGTAAATATTTAGCAAAAGACTGACAAGCTTCAGCCACCTGAATGGCCAATTCTCTAGTTGGTGCTAAAATTAAAACTTGAGTGTCTGTAGATTCACGATCAATACGGGACAACAAAGGTAAACCAAAAGCTGCAGTTTTACCTGTACCAGTCTGAGCTTGACCTAAAATATCGTGTCCTGCTAAGAGCGGGCCAATAGCACGTTCTTGAATAGGAGATGGACTTTCAAATCCAAGATCCTTTACTGCTTTTAAAACTTCTTCACTAAGTCCTAGATCATCAAATCTAACCACATCAGGTTCAGCCGCCTCAGTTGACTCTGTTTGAGCTTCCTTTGAATCTTCCTTTGATACTACATTAGCTTCGAACTTCTTAATTAGCTCTTCTTCGAAGGCTTCTAGGAGCTGATTTTCATTAGAGTTATTCATTAATTTTCCTTTTCAATAGTAATTAGCGACTGATAAAGTTCTTTCCTCAAACCATCCCCAAATTCCACGTTTACTAGCGTCTACTAAATAAAATTAGACGTCCGAACATTCGGTGAGCAAACTTATAAAAAGCACATTTCACCAGCAAAATTTCCACTAATGAAAAATAAAATGGCTTATGTTTAAAGGATTTGACTAGTTACCGCAAAATGTTTTGCAACGTACTCTGGCAAAACAGTCCACAATTGAATTTGACGCTAAACCAAAAGATGGCCGCATAAAGACATTAGGATGTAACGCAGAAAAAACACTTAAGAAATAATCAATCCGATAATTCCTCTTGGTTAAATCCACATGGCGCTCATGTCGCCGGTATGATAATTACATACATCCACAAAAGAAGAACAACAGGATTGTTAAGAATCCCCTTTAGGATTCCTAGGTTCGAAGTAAAAACCGCCTAATCGCGGGGCAATTATAGCGAAAAACAAGAAAATATAAAAGAAAATCGAGATCTATTTCAGATTTTTCGAGTGTAATATTTGATTTAGTTACTAAATGTTTACCCGTTACATCAAATCTTTTTGGCGCTCAAATTACTTTTAACACTGCCAAAATCATCATCAAAATCCATCAAAAAAATTATTAAAAATTTGTCAGCAACCTAAAGCTATTTTTATCCCGTTGAATTTGATTAGTTAGGTTTGATTAGTTGGATTTGACTAATAGAGCTTGATTAGACTACACGTTGAATTGATATTTAGCTTTTATTTCATCCGATAAGCTACTCAACTCACATGGATAATTTAGGCCCCCATTCATTGATAATTCACACCTCCAGGCAAAAGTCAAAATATAGGACCTCAAAAACCAAAATTCTCCCCTTGTTTTAGCTAAAAACTTAAAAATTTGCGCAAAAATAAAACACCTTTAATCTAATCTCAAAACATGGATAAAACCTAGATAATTGATGTCACTTCAGCTTATATTTGTTCTTGACTGATACCATGTAGACTGTTAGAATTTAGTCATAAATTTTGGGATGTTAAAAAATGAACATATTGTCTATCTGTCTTCTCGCTCTATCCTCTCTACTACCCCTATGTGGTAGTCGTGCGGGTTTCTGATAGCCGAGAAAATTAGATACATTTCTTAAAGGCCTAATCATTTTAAAACCCGTGCGGTCGAGCGCGGGTTTTTTTATTTTTTTTATCCAAGTCCGGCCGTGCGAATTTACAATCAGCATAGGAGAAATTAAATGTCAGATCAGGTATTAATCTTCGACACCACATTGCGTGACGGGGAACAGGCACTGGCTGCTAGCTTATCTTTCAAGCAGAAGTTACAGATCGCCCTGGCACTTGAACAGCTTAAAGTAGACGTCATGGAAGTAGGTTTTCCAATCTCCTCACGAGGTGATTTCGAATCTGTTCAACAAATTGCCGCAACTATCAAAAACAGCACCGTATGTGGGCTCGCACGTGCTCTTGAGAAAGACATCGACGCCGCTTATGAAGCTTTAAAAGTGAGTGATAACTTCCGTATCCATTGCTTCATTGCCACTTCAGATATTCACGTTAAAGAAAAGCTTCACAGCGATTTCGATAACATTGTTGATATGGCGGTTAAAGCTGTTAAATATGCTCGCAACAAAACTGACAACGTTGAATTTTCTTGCGAAGACGCTGGCCGTACCCCAATTGACCATTTGTGCCGTGTAGTAGAAGCTGCTATTAAAGCAGGAGCTAAAACTGTAAATATTCCAGATACCGTTGGTTACACCTTTCCAACCGAATATGGCAATATCATCTCTACCCTCTTTAACCGTGTACCAAACATCGATCAAGCTTGCATCAGTGTGCACACTCACAACGACCTTGGCATGGCTTCAGCTTTGGCTATGACTGCAGCTATGAATGGCGCACGTCAGATTGAATGTACTATTAACGGTATTGGTGAACGTGCTGGTAACTGCGCTCTTGAAGAAGTAGTTATGGCTATTAAGACTCGTTCTAAGTTCCTCAACCTGCACACAGGTATTGATTGCAAGCGTATCGCTCGTACTTCACAGCTTGTTAGCCAAATATGTAACATGCCAGTACCACCCTACAAGGCAATTGTTGGTTCAAATGCTTTCTCACACAGCTCAGGTATTCACCAAGATGGTGTATTAAAGGCTCGTGATACTTACGAAATCATAACCCCTGAAAGCGTTGGATTTAACACTAACAATATGAACTTAACCGCTCGTTCAGGTCGTCATATCATTAAGCACAGACTTGAACTTATGGGCTACAAAGAAGGTTCATACAACCTTGACGATGTTTACAGCCGCTTTAAGGAACTTGCTGATGTCAAAGGTCAAGTTTTTGACTATGACTTGGAAGCTTTATTGTTCTTCAGTAGCTTGACTGAAGAGCCTGAAGAATTCAAGATTGAATACATGACCGTCTTAAGTGGTGGTAAAAATGTTCTTCCAACCGCTAGCATGAAACTTAATATCGGCGGTAAAATTGTAACTGATTCATGTATTGGTAACGGTCCTGTTGACGCAATTTACCAATGTATCTATCGCCTCACCGGTTACAACATTTCACTTCAGAAATACGAAATTAAGTCCAAGGGGCAAGGTAAAGACGCTCTTGGTCAGGTAGATATCCTTGTTAAATACGAAGATAAATTGTTCCATGGTATGGGGTTGGCTACTGACATTATCCAATCCTCTGCTGAAGCAATGATCCACGCATGCAACAGCATTTACCGTTCTAAATTGGTTGAAATCGAAAAGCAAAAGATTCACCAATAATGACTAACCTTCGGCCGAAGAGCCTTAACTCTTCGGCCGAACCTTTAACTTATCACTAAAAAAATTAAGTAAATTAAAGAAATTTTAGAAAAGAAGCAGGTAAGTCTGCTTCTCGCATCAAGCGGAGATTTAATTAATGACCAAAAACTATAAAGTAGCAGTCCTTCCAGGCGACGGTATCGGCCCTGAAGTAATGGCTCAGGCTATCAAAGTACTTCACGCAGTTGAAAAGAAGTTTGATTTAAACTTCACTTTAACAGAATGTTTTGTCGGCGGTAAAGCAATCGATGAATGTGGTTGCCCTCTTCCAGCAGAAACCCTTAAAGTGTGTGAAGAATCTGACGCCATCCTCTTTGGTTCCGTTGGCGGTCCAAAGTGGGATCATCTTCCACCTGACTCTCGTCCAGAACGTGGGGCACTTCTTCCGCTTCGTAAGCATTTCAAGTTATTCTGCAACCTCCGCCCAGCTCAGATCCATAAGGGCTTAAACACTCTTTCCCCACTCCGTGCTGATATCGCTGACAAGGGCTTCGATATGGTATGCGTACGTGAACTTACTGGTGGCATTTATTTCGGCCAACCCAAAGGTCGTGATGGCGAAGGTGCTAACGAAAGAGGGTTTGATACCGCTGTTTACAGTCGTTATGAAGTTGAACGCATTGCTAAAATTGCTTTTGAATCAGCTCGCCTACGTCGTAAAAAGGTAACTTCTGTTGATAAGTCAAACGTATTGCAAAGTTCAATTCTTTGGCGTCAAGTTGTAACTGAAGTTAGCAAGCAATACCCAGATGTTACTTTAAATCACGTGTACATCGACAACGCTACCATGCAGTTAGTTAAAGACCCTTCACAGTTTGACATTTTGCTTTGTGGCAATATGTTTGGTGATATTCTTTCTGACGAATGTGCCATGATTACAGGTTCTATGGGCATGCTCCCTAGCGCCAGCTTAAGCGAAGATGGTTTCGGCTTGTACGAACCTGCTGGTGGTTCTGCTCCTGATATCGCAGGTCAAAACATTGCTAACCCAACAGCGCAAATTCTTTCTGCAGCTCTCATGCTTCGTTATAGCTTCAAGGAAGAAGCTGCGGCTAAGGCTATTGAAGACGCTGTAGCCTCTGTACTTGCTGATGGTTACTTAACTGGCGACCTCATGGCTAGTGGCACTGCTAAACATGATGCTCAGAGCACTGACGCTATGGGTGATTTGGTTGCTTCAAGAATCTAACTGGAGTCTATAATGGGAAAAACACTCTACGAAAAAGTTTATGATGCACACGTAGTCTGTGCAAATGAAGGTGAAACCCCTATTCTCTACATTGACAGACATTTATTGCACGAAGTAACTAGCCCTCAAGCTTTTGATGGTTTAGCTGTACATGGGCGCAAAGTTCGTCGCCCTAACAGAACATGGGCTACCATGGACCATAACGTTTCTACGCTCTCAAGTGATATCAACGCTTGTGGTGAGCTTGGTCGCATCCAAATGCAAACTTTGATCGACAACTGTAAGAAATTTAACGTACCACTTTATGGTCTTGGCCATAAATGGCAAGGTATCGTGCACGTTATCGGTCCACAAATTGGTGCTACCCTTCCTGGGGTAACCTTAGTATGTGGTGACTCCCACACTGCAACTCATGGGGCATTTGGGGCTCTTGCATTTGGGATTGGTACCTCTGAAGTTGAACACGTTTTGGCTACTCAGACCGTAAAGCAAGCTAAGCTTAAGAACATGAAGATCGAAGTAACCGGCAAACTCGGCCCAGGTCTTAGCGCTAAGGATATCATCCTTGCTATCTGTACTAAGCTTGGTACTGCCGGTGGCACTGGTTACGCTGTTGAATTCTGCGGTGAAGCTATTCGTAACCTCACCATGGAAGGCCGTATGACCCTTTCTAACATGGCAATCGAAATGGGTGCTAAGGTTGGGATGATTGCTCCAGATGAAACCACCTTTAACTACGTTAAGGGCCGTCCATTTGCCCCTAAGGGTGAAATGTGGGATGAAGCAGTTGCTTATTGGAAAACCTTAAAATCTGATGATGATGCAGTTTGGGATGCGGTTGTTACACTCGATGCTAACAAACTCGTACCATTCGTAACTTGGGGTACTAACCCAGGTCAAGGCATGCCTGTAGATGGTTTAATTCCAGCTCCAGAAGATTTTGCTAACGAAATCGAACGTAGCTCATGTGAAAAGGCTTTAGCTTACACTGCTCTTAAGGCTCACACTAAGATTACTGACGTGGCTATCGACAAGGTATTCATTGGCTCTTGCACCAATGGCCGAATCGAAGACATGCGCGCTGCTGCTGAAGTTATCAAAGGCCGTCATGTAGCTCCAAATGTACAAGCTATCGTGGTCCCTGGTTCTCAAGAAGTTAAGACCATTGCTGAACAAGAAGGTCTCGATAAGATCTTTACCGAAGCAGGTTTCGAATGGCGTTTACCAGGTTGTTCAATGTGTCTTGCTATGAATAGCGATAAAGTGCCAAACGGTGAACGCTGCGCTTCAACCTCTAACCGTAATTTCGAAGGTCGTCAAGGCCGTGGCTCTAGAACTCACTTAATGAGTCCTGCAATGGCAGCTGCTGCCGCAATTGCTGGCCACATCGTTGATGTAAGAAACTTCTAGGAGAATAAGCATGCAGAAATTTACCTGTCACACTGGTCTTGCAGTACCACTCGACGCGGCTAACGTTGATACCGACCAAATTATTCCAAAGCAGTTTTTACAAGCTGTTTCTCGTTTAGGTTTTGGTAAGCATTTATTCAACGATTGGCGCTACCTTGATGAAGCTGGTACTATTCCAAACCCAGACTTCATTTTAAACAAACCAAGATACAAAGGTGCGAGCATCCTCGTAGCTCGTGAAAACTTCGGTAACGGTTCTAGCCGTGAACATGCCCCATGGGCTCTTGCTGACTACGGCTTTAAAGCTATTATCGCTTCAAGCTTCGCTGATATTTTTTACAACAACTCTCTCAACAATGGTTTGTTACTAGTAAAACTAACAGATGATGAAGTTGATGCTTTACACCGTGAAATCAATGCACACGAAGGTCAAAAGATCACTGTTGATCTTGAAAATATGACCGTTAGTTGCAACGATTTAAAGTTCTCATTCCCACTCGATTCTTTCCGTAGATACTGCTTATTAAACGGCCTCGATAACATCGGCCTTACTTTGCAGCACGAGCAAGAGATTTCGAACTACGAACAAAAGCTCAAAGCTTGGATTTAAAATAGTTCTCAAAATCCAATAATTAAAGGCCCCAGTAAACCACCTTTTAAGGAACACCTTGAAGGAAAAGCTTACCGGGGCCTTTTTTCGACCTTAAAAGACTAAGTTTAAAACCAAATTACCAACCAAGTTAAAACCAAAGCTTAAGCCATATTCGAGCTTAACGACATTTGTAAGATTCTATATAAAATGAACTTGAAGCACTAGAATCTAGGTAACGGCGTAGCTGGCGATTTAATCTATCTTCCTCATCAAATAGGCAATTTACGCGCTTACGACAAGCCTTGGTTTCAGAATCGTAACACGAATCATTTTTTATTCTTTCAAGTTCTAAACTAACATCAGAAATAGCATCAACCTTGTTACTTAAACCATCTAGCGCCCACTTGTCAGGCACTTCTTCAGTTATCGCTTGGTCAAAGCTATACATCTGATATTTGCCGTCCATACCTGCGTTTATAGCTTTATTGATATATGAAACCACCGTCGGACGAAGTCCCACCAAATATTCATAATCATTTAGTAAACCGACGTCTTGCGTCCCCCAAGACATAACCTCTCTAAGGTCAGAGATATAACTATCAATCTGTTTTAGAACCTGTTCCGCTTCAAAAATATTGTGCCCACGTTGGTAGTAAGAAGCAAATTGGTTTTGAACACTTGCATCTAAATCGTTGCAGATATCAGTAACTTCCCAACCGGCTCGACCCTTATTATATGCAGTTAATGGAGTACAGAATGTAACCGCCCCTTCTAAGCGCCCTTCACGGTACTTAGTAGCATCGACCGTTATATATTCAGAGCAAGCGCTATAATACTTCTCTAAGAGCTTACTTGAGCTCCCTTTACTGCCATCGTTGAGCCCCTGTTGATACCAATCAGTGGCCCTACAGGTTTCTTCATCCATAATTGCACATCCAGATAAAAAAGCTGTGCCGATTAAAATATAACCTGCCTTTGAAACTAGTAATTTAAAAGTTTTTTTCATCAGTAATCCTCATAATTGTATTTCTGACTGCTCCCACGGGCAAGCCCGTGGGGTTCTGATTGTCAAGTGTAGCTTGTAATCGTACACAATTTTCAGGCTTTGGAGTTACAAGTGTAAACCTGTTTGAATCAGGACTTTTATTACCAAAGAGTCCTACGACGACATTAGCGGTAAATTTTTGTCTTACGACAAGGAAGTACAGTCAATCTTTATAACTAATCAGTTCCAAGTTCTACTCTACACTTTAAGCTCACGTTTTAGAACTAAAAAATGGTAATTTTCACGATATCTTCATTTTTTTACAGACTTAAAATATAATTTAACTATAATGACAAACACTAAAATAATAATATTGTAGTTTAAAACTTCAAACTAAAAGGATCTCCCTAATGGACCACACCAGAGAACGCCGTACTTTTATCCGAGTAGAACTTCCGGTAAGATGCACAATTGTTTTTGCCCAAAAAAAAATTCAAGCAGAATGCATCAATATAAGTGCTACCGGCATGAGCGTTAGACTAAAAAACGAAGTACTTGCTGTTAATGATAAGGTAACAGTTATCTTAGACGATGATAGCTCTGATGTGCCATCTTTAAATACTGAAGCCGTGGTCGTTAGAATTATTGATGCGCAAGCTAGACAATATGGTTTGCAGTTTGCTAACTCTTGCTGTTAATTAGGTGACCTTTAGATTTTGATAAAAGAAGTTCTTCATCTGTTGCCTTTTTTAACCAAAACTTAGGCTCAACAGTTAATAATTCCGCCCTAAATAATTTAACCACAGCTATTAAGCTCAACTATTAAGTTAAATTGCCTAAACCTTCTCAATCTAATCCTTCTTAAAAAGTTAAAGACCGAAAGTTCATAACTTTCGGTCTTTAATTTACCAACCTTTTAGTTCTAATTTTTCCAAGCTACAAATTTCTCGAGTTTTGCAGATCATGATACATAAAGAATAATCATTAATCAAAACTTTAAA
>UQCV01000085.1 GCA_900539665.1 uncultured Succinivibrionaceae bacterium
GATTGTCTGAATTTGTTTTTAAAGAACTTCTTACTGCGTTTCGCTGTAAGTGAGGCTCATTATAAACGAATTTTTTTACCCGTCAACACTATTTTTAAAAAATCTTAATCTTTTTTAATTTTGGTTATTTAAGCATCAATAAATGCTTTATTTAACCAATATTGCCGTACTTTTGGTTATTTGAGCCTCGTGTTTTTATTTTATAGATCCTTAGGTCTATATCTTAGAATGTAGCACTAACGCCCGCGTACGGTCCCTTGATGATAGTAGTTAAACTATTATAGTCAGAGGTATCTTGGGTCAAATACATATAGCGATAACCACCATTTACACTCCATTCAATAAAACTACCCCCTAGACGATATTCAACCCCTAGTTTGGCATCTAAAAATTCTGTGTCATCTCTAAATGGCAATTCACTAAATGAAACATCTGCATCAACGGAAAAAGCAGTACCCACTAGATCGAAGCGCCCATGACCATATGCAAAAGGTAAAACCTCATTATAAGAAGCGTCACCACTTACATGTTCATAAGCGAAATCTTCAAAACGTAAACCAACCCCAGCATCGATTTTTAGTGGAGTTAAATCAAGTACGTTATAGTACCCAATAGCATCAGCGTAATTAAAATCAGCTTTAATACCATTACTGGTATGATCAAAAGTTCCGTAACGTACACCAAGGTTAGGAACTATCGGTAATGGATGTTCTAAATTCATCCATGCAAAGAATGCATAGCGATTATCATATTCTCTTCTTAATTCAAAAGAATGTTTTTCCCCAGCATAACCTTTAGCATCTACAAACCAAGCGTCAGCCCCGGCACTTAGTTCTAGGCTCGCAGCGTTCGCGCCTGTACATACACCTAATGTTGCCACTAACAAGGCATATTTTAATTTTCCCATCACTTTTATCCTTCTTATTGATGTTTACAAGAAAAAGTCCTTTTATTTTTGTTCTAAGCATTAGGTCTACTCTATTCCACCAGCTGCTTTTAATTTTATGTCTGGACTTTCTCCCTTGAATATCGTTCTTTACTTATAAAATCAAATGAAAGTGCCTGACCTTCATTTAATTTATGAAATTGTATTTTTAGAGTCCTTACAAATGGCTCAACACTCTTTCAACTCGAGCTTCAAATCATATCAAATCAAACGCGCAAATCAAATACTTAAAAAATTTTACTTTTAAAACTCTATCATCTTCTATTATTTGATCTTCCTTCCGTCTCTCTTATTTCATATTTCTCTTTTAGCTATATTTGCTTTTTGTTGGCATCCCCCTCCTTAGGCTTTTACCAGTTCTTTATGCGTGTGGCTCTTTTTCCGCCCAATTATTTCCTTTTACCCAAAAAAAAGGCGTTCTTATAAAGAACACCTTGTGACATCCTCCCCCACCTATAGAGGTGGGGGACTTCTTGCCGAGTTCAGTTAAAATTTACTTACTTAAGTTCTCATCAATTGGTTTTACCTTATTGAATTTCGGTACTTAAGTTTCTCTTAACTAAGCCTTAGCTTTAATTTCTAGTTTGTCATCCGCATCAAGTTCGAGCACATATGGCTTTTCCACTTCTACTTCACCATTAAGCACTTTTTGCGCTAATGGATTTTCAATATAGTTTTGAATTGCACGGCGTAATGGTCTTGCCCCAAAGACTGGGTCATAACCAATATCGGCAATACGTTCCAAACATGCATCTGATACACTAACGTTATAGTTATTTTGAGCCAAACGTTCAGTAAGGATCTTAAGCTGAATACCTGCAATGCTCTTAATATGTTCCTTAGCAAGAGGATGGAACACTACAGTTTCATCTATACGATTCAAAAATTCTGGCTTGAACCGTGTAGACAATTCTTCCATCAAATCCTTCTTTATGCCTTCATAATCCTTTTTACCAGTTTCCTCCTGAATCAGATCGGAACCGAGGTTTGAAGTCATAATGATTACAGTATTCTTAAAGTCTACTGTCCGCCCTTGACCATCAGTCAAACGTCCATCATCGAGTACTTGCAACAAAATGTTAAATACATCTGGATGGGCTTTTTCTATTTCATCCAACAGAATTACACTGTATGGACGTCTTCTTACGGCTTCAGTAAGATAGCCGCCTTCATCATACCCAACGTACCCTGGAGGTGCACCGACCAATCTAGACACACTGAACTTTTCCATGAATTCACTCATATCGAGACGAACCATAGCGTCCGGAGTATCAAACAAAAACTCAGCTAAGCTTTTGCAAAGTTCGGTCTTACCAACACCTGTTGGCCCCATAAACAAAAATGAACCAATCGGTCTATTCGGATCTGACAAACCAGCTCTACTTCTTCTGATAGCATTAGCAATCACAGAAACAGCTTCGTTTTGTCCAACAACACGTTTATGCAACATGTCTTCCATACGCAACAACTTAGCACGTTCGCCTTCAAGCATCTTAGCTACTGGAATACCTGTAGCACGAGATACCACTTCAGCAATTTCATTTTCGGTTACCTTGTTACGAAGTAACACTGGTTCATCACCGTTTTTACTATTATTGCTGTTTTGGGCAGATTCAAGCTGTTTTTCTAGTTGTGGAATGGTGCCATATTGAATTTCACTCATCCGCGCTAGATCGCCTGAACGACTTGCCACTTCGAAATTGTGACGTGCAAGTTCCAATTGTTCCTTTATGTGCTGAGCCCCAGTTAAGCCCGCTTTTTCGCTCTTCCAAATTTCTTCTAAGCGATGATATTCCTTTTCCTTTTCTGCAATGTCTTCATCAATAAGACCTAAACGTCTAATTGAAGCTTCATCGGTTTCTTTTGCTACCGCCTGACGTTCCATCTTTAACTGAATAAGCTTACGTTCCAAACGATCCAATGCTTCAGGCTTTGAATCTATCTGCAAACGAATGCTTGCGGCAGCTTCATCGATTAAGTCGATGGCCTTATCTGGCAACTGTCTATCGGTAATATAACGGTTAGACAAAGTAGCAGCAGCGACAATAGCCGGGTCGGTAATTTGTACGTGATGGTGAAGTTCATATCTTTCCTTCAAGCCACGCAAAATTGCAATGGTGTTTTCAACACTTGGTTCCCCCACAAATACCTTTTGGAAACGTCTTTCCAAAGCCGCATCCTTTTCAATGTATTTACGGTATTCATCAAGAGTTGTAGCCCCCATACAATGAAGCTCACCACGGGCCAACGCAGGCTTTAACATGTTGCCGGCATCCATAGAGCCTTCACTCTTACCAGCCCCAACCATGGTATGAATTTCATCGATGAAGAGAATTACTCGGCCTTCTTCCTTAGCCAAAGCATTCAATACAGCCTTCAGTCGTTCTTCGAATTCACCACGATACTTAGCCCCAGCAATCAAAGCACCCATGTCCAAAGCCAAGACTCTCTTGCCTTTTAGCCCTTCTGGTACTTCACCTTTAACAATACGTTGAGCCAACCCTTCACAAATTGCAGTCTTACCAACACCTGGTTCACCAATTAGAACAGGGTTGTTCTTAGTACGACGTTGCAATACTTGAATGGTACGACGAATTTCCTCATCACGCCCAATAACTGGGTCAAGTTTACCTTTTTCAGCACGCGCAGTTAAATCCACGGTGTATTTTTCAAGAGCCTGACGGTTGCTTTCAGATTCTGCCGAATCGACTTTTTCCCCGCCTCTTATCTTTTCAATAGCTTCATCTAATTTAGCTTTAGTCACCCCACACTTTTTAAGGATGCTAGCAACAGTATCATTATCCTGAAATGCTGCTTTAACAAAAAGCTCCGATGAAATATAAGCATCTTGATTTTGTTGCGCGAACTTGTCACACATATTAAGAAGTTTGCCACTGTCTGGAGAAAGTTGAATATTCCCCCCTGCTCCTCTAACTACAGGCAAACGCTTAATTTGTTCATCTACCAAAATTTTGACCGCTTGCGGATCGGCCCCAGCTAAGGTCAAAAGTGGTTTGGTAGTACCACCTTGTTGTTCAATAAGTGCACTTAAGATATGCACTGGTTCTATAAATTGCTGATCATTTCCAACTACTAGCGACTGTGCATCTTGCAAAGCCTCTTGAAACTGATTAGTTAATCTGTCAATTCTCATTTTAAAGCTCCTTCACAGTAGACTAACCAAAACTTTCCTATCTAACTTAAACATGGGGATAGGTGAACAAATTTCAAGCAATTTTTAAAGTTTTTTGTAAGTAATTTTTTAGATGTTAGTTTCCACCCCAAATTTTCTAAGTGAGTTAAACTTAACCTAGTTTCGGGTAAAACCTTTCATGGTTTTAAGAACCTTGCCCCAAAAACACTCCCTTCATGATTTTAATATTTCACTTAAACCTTGTGTAAGCTTGCAAGTTTCAATCTATAAACTGCCCCGCAAAACAAAAAGGCCCATAAGTTAATTCCTATGGACCTAGTTTTATGCGGAAAATTTGCCTTATAGTGAAAGCAACTCGTTCTAGCTTTTTCTAGCTTATTACTTTCAGCTTATAAAAGTGAAGGCTCAGTGCCATCCTCAATCCAAACTAAGCTTGCCTGTCGGCCAGTTACTTTATTATCTCTTCTATAAGAGAAGAAGTAAGTGTATTCGTCATAAGTTGAGAGTGGACAAGCTTTGATATTATTTATGTCCACACCCAAGTCTTGAAGCTGACGTGTAGCTATGCCATGCAAGTCAGTTTCATAAAGGTCATTGTTTTCTCGATAAGGCCTAAATTCCATGTGAAAGAACTCTTCATAAGTCTCATCTTTAGCTATGAATTTTGCTTTCAAATCAGGCTCAACTTCATAACTCCAAGGTCCAATGCATGGGCCTAGCCAAACCTTTATATCTTTTCCAGGAAGATTCATTGTGTCAATGGTATTAGCTATAATATCGCTCAATAACCCACGCCACCCAGCATGAGCTGCCCCAACAACTGAACCATCAGTTGCATAAAAGAGAATTGGGATGCAATCTGCCGTCAAAATAGATAATGCCACCCCCTTTAAATTGGTCACCTGGGCATCAGCATCTTGTAGCGCATCAATATCAGCCTGATCCTTGATCACTACAACTTTATTAGAGTGAATTTGGTTGATCCAACTAATTTGCGATGCATTAGGAAGACTATCCAATAGAAGTTTTCTATTTTTGGTTACAGCCTTTTCACTATCCCCAACATCATAAGATAGGTTAAAATCGAGATACGGCTTTTTTCGACTATACCCACCTGTAGCACGTAAGGTAGCAACCCCTTGAGTGCCCGGAATATCTTTAAATCCTGCTTTTATACCCATGAACATATAACTCAAACCCCACGTATTACCTAAGATCTAATATGTAAATACACACATTAACTAAATTACTAGCAAAACAGCTTAACCAAGTTATTATGCTTACTTGACTAATTATTATTAGTACCACTGTTAGTTTACTTGAAATTGTTTCAATTTAATAAAAAATTTATTTTTTACATAAAAATTTGTGGCATATGTATCTTACTTTGAAAAAAAATTGCTTCAAACTTGCCTATTTGGGGCCAAATTTCACCAATTTTTACAAGTCTGTTTAGTAAGCAAGTTTGTTTTTTTTAAGTTAGCTTTCGCCTATATATTTACTTAATGAAAGAATTTTAAAAAAGGGATTTCTTTTTGGAAAGCCCTTTTGGCTTTATTTATTCATCCATTTTGACACTAGCTTAAATGGTACTAACGCTAAATTAACCAAATAATTGGCTAATTCCACACAATATCTAATGGATGTTCTTCTGTGTCTTGGCGTAACACTTCAACTAAATGAATCATGTCATCAGGTACAGGAGCCGTAAAACTCATGTTTTCCCCTGTAAATGGATGCACAAATTCAATCATAGCTGCGTGCAAGGCCTGACGCGGAAAAGTATTGATAAATTTAGTAAATTCCGGGGTAGCATTCGGAATGAAACGCGCTCTCTTTCCCCCATAAACAGGATCACCAACCAAAGGATGTTTGATATAAGCCATATGCACTCTGATTTGGTGGGTACGACCTGTTTCAAGACGTAAACGTAATCTAGTATGGGCACGGAATTTTTCCATAACTCGATAGTGAGTAATGGCGTCTTTCCCCATCCCTTCTGGACGCACAGACATCATGATGCGGTTAGTTGGATGACGCCCAATAGGCTTGTCCACCAAACCACCTGCAGTCATGTGACCATTAGCTACAGCTTCATATTCACGTACAACTTCATGACGTGAAATAGCTTTGGTTAATTTATGCACCGCACGAAGTGATTTGGCAATAACCATAAGACCTGAAGTGTCTTTGTCTAAACGGTGCACAATCCCTGCACGAGGCAAATCACCACTTGCTGGATAACGATACAATAAACCATTCATTACAGTACCATCAGGACACCCAGCTCCAGGATGCACGACTAATCCTGCCGGCTTATTAATTACTAAAAGGTCATCATCTTCGTACACAATATCGAGTGGGATATCTTGAGGTTTAGAAAAATCTTCATCGCCCACTTCTGCTTGTAATAAAATTTGCTGTCCTTGGAGTACCTTTTCTCTTGGTACGACTACTTTTGTACCATCGACAGTAACATTACCCGCTAAAATCCAATCCTTTATTCTACTTCTAGAATAATCTGAAAAAAGCTCGCTCAGGGCTGCATCAAGCCTGCGCCCGTGCATGTCTACGGTTATCTCTGCCGCTAATTCTATGCTCTGACTCATAAATACCTCTTTAAAACGAGGTTAATTTTACCATGGAGTTACTTTTTCATCATTTTTTATTACGTTTGGTACTGAACTAAGTTACATTTAGTTTGGTCTTAAGAGTAACTGTGCCATTTATTTAGCCCAATGTGCCCCACTTAAACTTTACAACTACAAGTTTAGCTTAATGTGTACTTAGGCTGCACAATTACATCAAGAAACAGGGATTTTTTTTATCAGACCTAACATTTCATATATAATGGCGAGATATCATCGGTTCAACCAAACCTAAAATGACCTATTTTTGGTTTAGTTGTGCTTATTTAACCGATCTTTTATTCATAGATTATTATTTAGTACCAATATGCTTTCACACATTACCACCAAATTTTTGAGCTTGGTGCTCGTTACAGCCACGGCTCTTGTTTTATCCACAGCTTGTGCTAGTAAAAACAAAGATATCATTCCTGATAAGAAACCGAATGAACTATACTCCGCAGCCGAACAAGCCATGAGTATTGAAAACTACAGCAAAGCGCGTGAATATCTTGAAGCTATTGATAGCCGTTATCCATTTGGTCCTTATGCTCACCAGGTTCAACTCAATCTTATCTACAGCTACTACAAAGATCGCGAAAACGATCTAGCTATGGCGGAAATCGATCGCTTTATCTCCTTAAATCCTTCTGATAGCCATTTAGACTATGTCCTTTATATGCGAGGACTAACTAATATGCAAAAAGGGACCGACCGCTTCCTTGAGGTCTTAAGAATTGATAAGTATGACCGCGATATTTCGTTCTTTGAGCAAGCATTTGAAGACTTTAGACGCGTAGTAAACAACTACCCTAACAGTCTCTACGTAGCCGATGCTCAGCTACGCATGATTTACATTCGCAATCTACTCTCTCGCCACGAACTTAAAATTGCTAAGTTCTATTACAAGAAACAAGCATATTTGTCTTCTGCGAGACGTTGCCAAAACATTTTAACTAAGTTCCGTGACTCCGAAGAAACAGAAAATGCTCTCGATCTCTTAGCTAAGAATTATGAACATTTAAATTTACCAGCCGAAGCTGAAGAAATTAGAAAAATGTCCACAATGAATTTTGGGAAATAACGCTAGCGCATAAATACCGAACATAAATACCGAAATAGTTAGGTAATAAGCTAGCCTCACTATAAAGCTTAAACTTATAAAGGTTTAAACATAAAAGAGCCCTGCAGTTATAAGCTGCAAGGCTCTTTTTGAATCTAAACTACATACCAAAAGCTTAATAGCTTAATAGCTTAATAGCTTTATAGCTTATTCCGGAATCAACACGATTTTACCAAGAGTGTGTCCAGCTTCGATTTTTTCGTGCGCTAACGCCCCATCTTTTAGAGCCAAAGCGTCAGAAACACAAACGCGTAGCTTTCCTTCCGCTACTAACTGTAACAAATGTTCTAGTTGTTGTACGTCTGGACGTACAACCATCCCTAAAACTTCAGAAGACAAGTTTGACGCCGCTAAGCGTACTGCCTGAAAAGTTACAGTTGGTACTGAAACCATGCGCGAATTGATCTTAAGTAATGAGAGTGAGCTAATAGCACTTTGCCCCCCCACCAAATCTATAATAAGATCAGCTTCACTTTGCCAACGTAAATATTCATCTTCATGATATTCACAGACATCAAGCGCGCCAAGGCTCTTTAAAAAAGCATGATTCTTTTTAGAGGCAATCGCATAAACCTTTGCCCCTGCTAAAGTAGCTAATTGTACTGCTAAATGACCCACGCCCCCTGCGCCTGCGGAAATAATTACAGTTTCTCCTGGCTTAAGACGACCAACTTCAAATAGAGCTTGCCATGCTGTTAAACCAGCAAGAGGTAAGGCTGCGGCTTCGCGCATCCCAACACTATCAGGAACTCTAGCTAATTCATTAGCTTTAAAACAGCCAACGGAACAATAAGCTCCAGCTTGCTGCGCAAAACCAACGAGACCGCAAACGCGATCACCATTTTGCCAATTTACTTCAGCATTAGGCACCGCCATGACTTCACCTGCGACATCAAAGCCTAAAACCCAAGGGAAATTATTACCACGCGCCTTAGCCGCAAAACTAGTTCCCTTGCGAATTTTAGTGTCAATTACATTGACCCCAGCCGCCATAACTTTTAACTGGACTTCATCGTCCTTTGGCGTAGGTACTACAGTATCACTGACAAATTTAAGACAATCAGGACCGCCATAGGAAAACAGCTGCAATTCAGACATAAAACTTTCCTGCTCTATCAGCTACTATAAAAAAACACAACATTGTATACAATTATACAATAAGCTTGAGATTTATTCACAAGCACAATAATACGAATTCCGCAGTCTTGGCTGTTTTACACAAAAAAACAAGAATCTTTGTAACTGAACTCTGCAAGAAGTCCCCCACCTCTAAGGTGGTGAGATGAATTGCCGAATTCTACTTGACAGTTTTCTAAACATTACGCTATAAATATAAAAAATGAAGGCATGCGGTTAGTAACTGCATAAATTCAAAACATAGAACCGTGGGATACACGGGGTTAGCTCGTTGATACTGTACTCATTAGAGACAATATGAAGTGACCTCAGCAGATGTAAGTTCGTGGATTTACCCGTATAATGTCTGTTGAAAAAAATTAACAATCTGCGGGGATTACCGCATACAAGTGAGAGGTCACAATGAATAGATTATTATATATTGGCATGGATGTCCACAAGGAATCTTTTACTTTAAGTACTTACCACGTAACTTTAGATGAAAGTGAGTTAACTCAAGACTTTATAGGTGCTCCTTTAAAGATTACTGATGCTACAGCATCTGGTGTTGAGAAATACGTAAAAAACCTTAAAACGATGCTTAACATCAAAGCTACTGATAACGTATGGATTCAGTGTGGTTATGAGGCAGGTTGTTTAGGTTTTGATCTTTACTTTCAGTTAAAGGCAAAAGGAATTGAATGCGTGATCTTAGCACCTAGTACTATACAAAAAAGTGCTAATGCTAAGAAGAAAAAGAATGATCCTTTAGATTCAAAAGCTATAGCCATGGCTTTAGCTAATAAAACTTATAAGTCAGTGCATGTTCCTGACAAAGATGATCTCAATGTTAGAGAATATCTAAGAATGAGAAATGCCCATAGAGATGCGGTTAAGAAGGTTAAGCAGCAGATCTTAGCGTTTCTCTTAAGACAAGGTATAAAGTATTCTAATACCAATTGGACTAAAGCTCATATTACCTGGTTGCATGGATTAAAGTTTGATCATGCATTGCTAAAAGAAACTCTAGATGAGTACATAACCTCTCTTGAAAACTATGTAGCAAAAC
>UQCV01000086.1 GCA_900539665.1 uncultured Succinivibrionaceae bacterium
GATCCAGAAAGTGTAGAAGATTTAGAAAGTATTTCTCGTCGCACAATATAAAAATCCCCCTCTCTGTGGAGGGGTAGTCTCAGAACCCTTGTTGCATATAATCATGCAAAACTAGAGCGGTAGCTAAAGATACTTGAGCCTCTTTCTAAAATAGATAACTTGTTTACCACTTCTTCTTTTTTACCACTTCTTCTTTGGCATAAAGAGGGCGTCGATTTCGTCTTCTTCCTTTTGTTGTTCCTTAACCATTTCCATCTCTTTGTGCTGCTTAGCACTAACTGTTTGATTAAGTTCTTCTAGCATACGTTCAAGTTCTTCACGTAGTGAAAGCATCCACTTGTCATCGGTGTTTATGCGCGTTATGCTAGTTAAAGCCCCTTGGATTAGGCCTCGCATAGTCCCATATTGTTTTTCAAACTTAAGTTCGTTAATGTGAGACATCAAATTACAAAATTGAATCTTATAGATCATGAGCTCAAGTCGTTTATCTTCGGTGATAAGATCAGCTTGTGACATGCGCCCGCGATTGAATTCAATACGGATAATCTTACGTAAACGGCGTAGCACCTTCATCATTCTTAATGAGGTATTGGTGTCATTAGGAGGCACAAAAGTAGGTTCTGAGTTGGCTGAACTTCTTAAGGTTCTGATTTGTTCGGTTAACCCTTGGATACGTTGTTTAATGCTCACAGCATTAGGGGTTACGGCGAGAATTTGCTTTAGCGCGTCAAGCACTCGTTCCTGAAGCACAATGATAATTTTGGTGCTATAAGGAATTTGGGTCACGTTAAGCAAGAGTTCATCGGTTTCGTTAATAATCTCTTTTTTCTTGGCGATCAAGGCTTTTTGATCGATCTCTTGCTGGATTTTGTAGTCGTTATATACCATGTAGGCAATCATTAAAAGCATGGCTGCCGCGATACAAAGTATAACTAGAGTAAGAATCATAGTTCCATTAATCCATTTTTATAAAATTTCTAGCCACTATTTCGGTTAAGACCTTGCTTTTTAGGGGCTTGTTTTTAGGGCTTTGGGGGCGCATTTTTTTGCTTTAGCCTTTATCTGTTTTTGCTTTTTGGGGGATCAATTATTGACGGTTAGATTTTATCTAATTTAGTCAAATTGGAAAAATTCTCCAAACTTCCTTTAACAGGTAGGCTTCTTTTTTGGGCTAGACTAACTAAAGATGCTTTTAAATGTTTTTAAAAGCTATTATTAGTTAGAGTCAAAAAAGTGCAGAAAGTGGTAACCATAGTTTGTCTATAAGTGATTTTACTCTTGCCTGATGGCAGATTGCACGTTTTGCGTGTGTTTTGATGTTTAGGCTGTGATTTGTTAGGTGTTTTTAAGTTCCTTTTTGGCCAAAGAGGAAAAAACTTATAGGAAAAATAAAATCTAAAACAATATATAATAAAAGTAAACAATAACTGATATCTGTAATACAATAAGTCAGAAATTGATTACCAGGAAGCAGCAAGTGATGTAAAACACGTAACTGTTTCAAGATTTTGGCATAAAACATATAAAATTATAAATCATGGCAGTAAAGATCTATGAATCGGAAAACGACATTCCGGTATTAGTGCAAGCTGAAAAAAGCGGGGCAAGCAAAGTTTATCGTGAAGTAACCGTAAGTCGCGTTACTCGCTCTTTGGCGTATATGCGTATTGCGTACGTGATTTGTTTAGTAGTTTATCTTGTGGGCACTTCGAGTTTTCCGAAAGGTGTTGTGGATTGGCTCGAGGATTTAGGTTACGTCCAAAAGACCCAAGCGGTGGTAGTTGGGCGTGACAACGTGCTGCACAAAGTTTACTTTTTGCAGGTTCAGTATCGAGACTCCAATAAGCAGCTCTACGTAGATGGCATCTTAGACTTAAAGAAGCATATGAGGCTATACAACGGGATGAGTGAAGATAAGCGGACGATTACCGTTTACTACTATACTTCGCTCCCGGAAACTGTTTATGCCTATGGGCTTGATTGGATGTTTTACTTCTTTTGGACGGTGGTAACCTCCACCTTTTTAGGTCTCACTTGGTATATCGAAAAAAGGGGAATGACAGCCTCTTTGCCATTAACTTCTTTTAGTCAAGTTAGAGAAATCAGACCGGTAACCTTAGTAGGTATTTTAGGGCAAGTTTATGGTGAACCGGCTCTTAAAAACATCCCATACATGCATTACACCACGATCTGGAAAGCTGATAATAGCGATGCGCTTTATGTTGGCAAGCCGTATATTGTTGGTAATGGTTTAACCGCGGGGCGTTTGTCTCGCCAAACCGAAGTTGCCTATCGGGAGTTAAAATTTTTGGATCGGCCAAATTGTGGGATCATGATTAAACATAAAGATACGTTCGAAATTGTGCACCCCGAATCTACGCCGGCAGCAAATACCTTCATTTTTAACGATCGTAAACTTCTTAAGTTGGTGCATCAAGGCTCATTAAATAAAGAACAAGTTTAAGCTTAACTTTAATCAAGCTTACATTAGCTTAAACAAAAACATCAAAAAAAGTTGTGATAGTCACTATTGCCGTTGTTTCCGTTTTAGCCCTAAGTGCTTACTTTTAAGTTCTGACTTAGATTAAAGATTAGCTAAAGTAAAACTTAGGGTGCGACTCGATAACTACGGCCCTACCTGACTTACTTTCTTTCTTTATCCTTTATCCTTTATCCTTGGTTTTAACCTTTATCGTTTTTAATCTTTATCTTTGGTTTCAAAGAAAAATGAACGTAAAAGAGTTGTAAACTAGGCTTAGTTTTTCTGACTTAAGGTTAAGGTCACAACAATACCTAGTAAAAACTGTGGTTCAATTGTGAATATAAAAGGCATCATGCTATAATCACCAAGTTTACAGTTTTTGTTTTGTGTCGTTTCGCGGTGGTGGAACGATGGAGTGCTGCTAGATTCTCTTTTTTCATGTGATGTTCAAGAAAAGACACCATATGATGGCCTCATGTGATGAACTCTTGAGTATTATATGAGAAAAGATAATGTTAGTAGCAGTAATAAACCAACAAGGAGTCGTTCATGACTGTTATCAAGCAGCAGGACTTTATTGAATCCATTTATGATGCACTGCAGTACATCTCTTACTATCATCCGATAGATTTCGTACGCGCTCTTAAGAAGGCTTACGAACGTGAACAGAACCCAGCTGCAAAGTCAGCTATCGCTCAGATCTTAGTAAACTCTAAGATGTGCGCTATCGGTCACAGACCATTATGCCAAGATACCGGTATCGTTAGCTGCTTTGTGAAGCTTGGTATGGATGTTAAGTTTGATGGCGATATGACCATTGAAGAAATGGTTAACGAAGGTACTCGTCGCGCTTATTGTTCTGAAACCAATCCACTCCGTAAGAGTGTGCTTCGCGACCCAATCGGGGCTCGTGTAAATACCAAGGACAATACCCCAGCTGTAACTTACATTGAAACTGTTCCTGGTAATAAGGTTCAGGTTCTCATTGCTTCTAAGGGCGGTGGGTCTGAAAACAAGTCTAAACTTGTAATGCTTAACCCTTCAGATTCAATCGAAGATTGGATTTTAGAACAGATTCCTCATATGGGTGCTGGTTGGTGTCCTCCTGGGATCATTGGTGTTGGTGTCGGTGGGACCATGGATAAGGCCGCTGTTCTGGCTAAGGAAGCGCTCATGGAACCAATCGATATTGATGAGCTTATCGCTAAGGGCGCAGAAACCTCTGAAGAAAAGCTTCGTTTAAGCCTTTACGACCAAATCAACAAGTTAGGTATTGGTGCTCAGGGTCTTGGTGGTCTCACTACCGTTCTTGACGTTAAGGTTAAGACTTACCCAACTCACGCTGTAGCAAAGCCTGTAGCTATTATCCCTAACTGTGCGGCTTCACGTCACATTGATTTCGAACTTGATGGCACAGGTCCTGTAAACCTCGTTCCACCTTCACTTGATGAATGGCCAGATATCGAACTTGGTAACTCAGACAATGCTCGTCGCGTTAATTTAAACAACATTACCAAGGAAGAAATGGCTACTTGGAAGACTGGGGAAACTCTCCTCATTTCTGGTACCATTTTAACTGGTCGTGATGCCGCTCATAAGCGTATTTGCGATCTTATTGCTGCTGGTAAGCCACTTCCTGAAGGGGTTGATTTCAAGGGTAAATTTATTTACTACGTTGGCCCAGTTCCACCAGTAGGTGACGAAGTTGTAGGTCCTGCAGGCCCAACTACTTCTACCCGTATGGATAAGTTTGTAGAAACCATGTTAAGCGAAACTGGTCTTTACGGTATGATTGGTAAGTCTGAACGTGGCGCAGCTGCAGTTGATTCTATCAAGAAGCACGGTGCAGTTTACCTCATGGCAGTTGGTGGGGCAGCTTACTTAGTATCTAAGGCTATTAAGAAGTCTCGCGTAGTTGCATTCCCTGAACTTGGGATGGAAGCAATCTATGAATTTGAAGTTCAAGATATGCCAGTTACTGTAGCTGTTGATAGCCAGGGTCACAATATTCACGTATCAGGTCCTGCTGAATGGAAAGAAAAGATCCATGAAATTAACTTCAAATATATCGACTAATCTTATCTAAGATTGCGTTGAAGTAATTTAAAACGGAAACGGAGTAGTCAAAACTACTCCGTTTTTTTGTGGTTCAAGTTGTTGAAATTACGAGCGCCAAAAAACATGGAAATTGTGAGCGCAAAATCATAGCAACACGAGTCAAAACATAGAAACTATAAGTCCCAAAAACATAGAAACAACGATTCCAAAAAACATAGAAACAATGAATCCCAAATCATATCAACCGTTAGTAAAATGAAAATTTGTACAAAATGTAGCCATCTATAAGTAAAAATGTGCTTTAAGAGGCTTTATGTTATTAAAATTGCTTATTTGTTTAGCAAGTGTTGTAAAATAAAATAGTGCCATCTATTGCTATAAATGAGGATTTGATTAGCCTGTGGGAGTCTAAAAATGGAGCTTCTAAGCAGCATCACATTTATAAAGAATTTATAGGATTTAGGTTTGGCTAATAAATTTAAATCAGAGACTAAGTCTTTGGTTAGTGTAACTTGTTCAGCTTAAGCTAAATATTTTGTTTTTCTGAGATCGAATCGAATATGGAACTTTGTACGGCATCTCAAAAACTTTGCTTTAGGCTGACGAAGATACCTTTGTATCTTCTTCCTTTAGAAATAAATTATAAATAAAAACAGTTTTACTATGAACCAGTTAACTACAGTGGATACTGCCGATACTAAAGCGGATGAAAGCCACTTTGAAGAACAAAAAATTCAAGAAACATCCGATGTTTGTGCGGTTGAGCTTGAAAAGTCTAACCAAGAATTTGGTGCTAAGAAGCCGGTGAACTCAGCCGAGCAGCAAGCTTCAAACAAGATGCCAAATAACTACGAGCCAAATAACTATGGGCAAAATAACGATGAACAAGATGATAGTTCGTCTCTAGCAGAAAACCCAAGTGATTTGGCTAGCGAAAATTTTGACGCAGAAGACGCAGAAAATGAAAACAACGACGATAGCGTTGAACAAGATTATGAGACACAAGACGCCCAAATCACTGACCAAGCAAGTGAAAACCTCGATCAAGTAGGCGAAATCGATGATTTAGATGAACAAGATGCTCAAGATGAGCTTTGGCAAGTAGCTGAAGATGGGGTGTGGACCGATGATTTGGCGGACCGCCCTGAAGCATCTGGGGTTGTGCCTTATTATGAAGAAGACGATTACGTTGAAGCTCTTGATAATGAGCTCACTTCAGTTTGTGGCTTTTTAGATGAAACTATTTTATTTGAACGTGGTTACGGTGCCCGCATAGATGGGGGACTCTACCAAGAAGGTCGAGAACTTGCGGCGCTTAGTGATACTGTCGTTTGTGGGGCGGAGTTTGTTTCCACGGAAGAAACTGGGGAACCTTTAATTGATGTAGCCCGCGTACTCGTCCAAAATTCTATTTTTGCGGTAGAAAGACCGCTGGCTTGTGCAGATAGAACCGTAATAAATAATTGTGATTTTGATGATTTAACTCGTGGCGCTTTATGTGATGCTTCTCGGGTAGTCGTACAGCATGCCGTGTTTGAAGGAAATGACACTTTAGCTGCTGGCGAACGCATTCATGTGCATGACTCTGAGGTTTATGGTCACGGTTTTGCTCGAGATACCACTAAGATTAAATTAACTTCAGTGAGCGTTGAAGGGGCGGATGCCTTTTGTAACTGTTCGCGTTTGGCCGCTTGGAATTTGAGCGTAGCGGGGAATGGTGCGTTCCGTCATCTTTCTAATGCGTTAATTTGTGGCAGTATCATCAATGGTGATGACGCTTTGGCGTATGCTGACAATGTAACTTTGCGTGATTGCGTGATTAACGGTAGCCGTATAGGTTGGCGTGCCCGCGATCTTACTTTGATTAATTGTACTCTTATTGGGGCGGCTCCTCTTTGTCGCGCTCACGAAGTCAATGTGATTGACTGTCGTATGCTACTTGCGGATATGGCGTTTGAATATTCTGATGTTCAAGCGGCAGTAGATGGCCACATCAACTCAGTAATCAATCCACTTTCAGGGACTGTAATTGCTGATACTGTGGGCGATGTATTTGTAGGTAATAGTCGCTATCCATGTACGGGTTTAGTTTATGAACGAATGTTTGCAGAGGAGGTTAAGCCTGAACGCAAGAGTTCAATTCCAGGCGCGCAGATTGGTTCTGAAGAAGAAATCAAGCGCCCGGCAAACCCAAAAACTAAGCCGGTTCGGACTTGCAAGGAACGAGACAATCGTCGAGATAAAGTAGCATCTTTGGAAACGGAAGGCGTAGCTCCGCAAGATTTAGACTTTGAAACCTCTGCTTTGGCTAATACAAGCGCTTCTGAAGTTCCAGAAAAGCAAGTTGCAGCGTGGGAATATAGTGAAGGCGAACCGCGTGATGATTCTACGGCGTTCCAAAACCAGGTAGCAGATGTGGAGAGCGAGCCAAGCTTTACCGCTGATACTTCGCTTGAAAACCCAAGTGTTACTAATCAAGAAGCTCTGTTAGAACCAAAAGAAGCACAACTGCCGGCAGAGCAAGCGCAGCAAGACCAGGTAGAAGTAGAAACGATTAACAACTTACACGGTAGTGTTGGACTTAATCGTAGAACTCGTCCGGCTGGTACTTCTAGATATGATGTTCACGCCTCTGCACCGATCAAGGCTAATAATCTTGAGGAAGAACCTGCAGCTCAAAACCAAGCGTATTCTAAACGTAATTCGCACTCTCAAAAAAATGATGCAGATGATTACGCCTCCTTAAGCGGTACTCATCCAAATGTATGGCATCAAGATAGCCAAGACACAAGTATCAAGGCTGAAGCTTCAGCGTTTGACGCTAATAACGAACATGAAGCTTGGGGCTTGGCTTCCGATATGAGCGATATGGCTGGGGAGCCTATGGTGCTTTCTCCACTTGATTTTATGAGCAATGTGGCCTTTACTGATGATGTGCCAACATTTGGGCTTGGGGAGGAAATCGTTGATACGGTTTCACATAACGAACAAGATGAAGATGACGAATTTAATCTTGATGGTATAGGGGATGGTCAGGTCGAAATTAGCCATGAACAACCAAACCCATACGCCCCAAAAACACATAAAGATGGCAATCGCCGCAACAATGGGGGTAAGCGTAGTGGGCTGTATAACAATAACAAACGTCGCCGTAACGCAAGTGAAGGCCAACCGTTAAGCTCTGAACCATCCATGGAAGAGTATTTGGCCAATAGCTATTACGCAACTGGCTATACTGGTGGCGCTAGTGATCAAGATTTTGGATATAGTGGAGGAATGCCAAAGAACCGTACCCGTGGTTCTCGGACTTCTAATAATGGTAAAAAGTCAGGGGGCAAGAATTTCTCTAGCAACCGGACACATGGTTACAATAACGGAAGTAAACGGGTGAATAAGCGCCGTGGGACTTTTAACTGGCATGACCATGAGTAAGTTAAGTTAATTTTAGTTTAGCTAAGTTTAGTAAGGTCGAAAGCTAGTTTAGTTTTAGCTTGAGTTTTTTCGTAATCCCCAAAAGAGGTTTTATGATTAAAGCCTCTTTTTTTTGTTAAATAATGAGTTCAGATAGAGCTTTACATGAACTTGGCATAGGGGATAGATCTTGGAGTAGGGGTATTTTGAGGGAGTGGTCTAAAGTTGGTTAGAGCAACTAGAGTAAATTAAAATAGGGAAAAATAGAATAAAGAATAATAAAGACGAATAAAGAAGAATTTAGAGTAAAAAAAAGACCGCTTCAGCAGTCCTTTTAGTTCTTAAAAAATAAGAACCTTGAATTTGATTTTTTCCTTTAAAGTAAGGAAACGTAATGGCGGTGAGGAAGGGATTTGAACCCTTGATACGCGATGAACGTATACACGCTTTCCAGGCGTGCTCCTTCAACCACTCGGACACCTCACCAAAACGTGTGCTCATTATAACCGATTATCCTTTTGGCGCAAGGTTTATTTTGGATTTTTTGCAATTGCAGGTTGTTTGGATCTTTATGATCCAGTAAAAAAGATCATGAAATGTTCTGGTAAAAGTAAAATTAGTGCACTTATACAAAGCATGAAACTAAGTAAGCAAAGAGGTGAGCTTTATTAAGTAAGCAAAGAGGTGGGCTTTATTATGTGGCATGGATAAAATTCTTAGGGATATTTTTTTAAATCAAGAACTTCGGTATGGGTCGCAAGATCTGATAGGGGTAAGCTAATATTATTAAATAATTTTGATATAATCACCATAAGCTTATATTGGTTGTTAGTTGTTTTAAGTTAAAAGCTCGGAAGAGAGAAAGCACGGATGTCTAATTTTGTTGAAAGAGAATCGCTCGAAAATTATCTCGAAACCCTCCTGATGTTACAAAAAAAGCAGGAACGGGTCCGAGCAATAGACATTGCATCAGCCTTGCAATTTTCACGGGCTAGCGTTAGTCGGGCTATTCATAAAATGCGAGAAGCTGGGTATTTAACTTTAGATGCCACTTTGACTTTTACGGCCGAAGGATTGAAAGTGGCGCATGAAGTAGTACGTCGCCATGAATTGTTAACTAAGTTTTTTGTGGTTGTGTCTGGAGTTGAAGCTCCTTTAGCCTCCCGTTGTGCTTGCCGGGTAGAACATGTAATTAGCCGCGAAACCGCCCAAGGAATAGGTAAATTTTTAGTGGCTAAAGGGGTTAGCTCAGATTTAGCTACCGAAGTGACTAGTTATTTACCAGAAGCTGACGAACGCTTAGAATCAGAAGAAGATTACTTGGAAGCTATTTATGTGCTGATTTTAAAAAAACAAGAAGTTAGAGCTGTGGATGTAGCTCGAGATTTAGGGTTGACGCGCGCGAGTGTAAGTAGAGGTTTAGCTCTTTTAAAAGAAAAAGGGTTGATTGAAGTGATGGCGAATGGGTTGTTATTGCTTACGGCTAATGGAACGGAACTAGCAGAAAAAATTTGGGAAAAGCACCAAGCGATATCTACTTTGTTGGCCGTAACGACCGGTATTGATGATAAAACCGCTAGTCGCGAGGCTTGCCGGATTGAACATATGATAAGCGATGAAGTTTATGCAGGGATTAAGTTGTTTTTAAAAGAACTCGGCAAGAAGTCCCCCACCTCTATAGGTGGGGAGGATGTCACAACAGGCTTAGGTTGCTAGGTTTTAACCGTAAAACGAGCTTGGAATCTTAGGTCAAATGGCTAGCCTTTAAGAACTCAACTCATCATGGTAACCATATTTAAAACTGTAAAAAGAGAGCTCAAGTTCCTACATTAGGTCTTGAGCTCTTTTAGTTGGGTCGTTTATATTGAATTCTAAGTGCTAGTTCTAAGTGTTAATTGGGTAGTTGAGTCAAGTCCATATTGTTGGTGTAATTTAGTTTTCTTGTAAAATATCTAATCCACCGCTATTTGTTGCTATAAATCCATGTTGATATATTTTCTAGATATCCAATCATCATTGATTTCCTTC
>UQCV01000087.1 GCA_900539665.1 uncultured Succinivibrionaceae bacterium
GCATAGCTATCAAACTTCTTTAGAATTACTCTAATGAGTAATTACGAAGCTCCCATCTCTTTAGGTGGTGAGTAGTTCACTAGCTTGTTTGATGGTTCAATTTTTAAAACAGGAATGGGCCCAAACAAGAATTGTTGGTTACAGATAAAACTCGAGTTGATTTAGACAATTAAGTGTGGCTCTCTTAAAACCTAAGCCAAGGCTTTAAACCTTAAGTAAAAAATCCCACAGTGTAAGTTATAAATTGTGGCGTAAAACCCACACGCTTGCGTGTGGGATGAAAGCCGCTTTTTCTATGAAAAACTATATTTTTACCACTTGACATTAGCACGGAACAATATATAATTTAAATGGAATATTGACTGTGCTTCCTTGTCGTAAGACAGAAATTTACCGCTAATGTGGTCGTAGGACTCTTTGGTAATAAAAGTCCTGATTCAAACAGATTTACACTTGTAACTCCAAAGCCTGAAAATGGTGTACGATTACAAACTACACTTGACAATCAGAACCCCACGGGCTTGCCCGTGGGAGCAGTCAGATACATTGTGGGATTGTGTTTTATGCTCAAGTTGTGGTGGAACTAAGAGCTTATATTAATCACGCTTAAAGTTGTGGTGACGCTTAAAGTTGTCGCGCATGTAGCTCTTAAATTCACCAAAAGAAACATAGCCGTCTTTATCTGCATCAGCGTTAGCTAAGTTGTTGATAACTTGGCGTCTCTTGTCCATAAAAGCTTGCTCGTTCTTTTGGAGTTCTTTGTATTCGTCACGGTCGAGTTTTAAGTCCCCATTAGTATCGCCCATGTTTAATAAGCGATAGGCGCGGTGGTTCTTAGCATGTTTGGCTCGACGTTTATGATGCATTCTAAAATCATCAGTCTTTTCACGAACATTGTCAGCGTCATCATCTATACGGTGAGCCTTCATGGGGAACGCGTGGCGATCTGGAAAAGCTTTGGCTAATTCATCTAAAGTGATAAAGCCATTGTTGTCGAGGTCGATTTTAAAGAAATCTATGAAGTCCTTACTACAAGCGTCGATGTTTTGGTTTTCAGTGCGAATTAAATCGCTAAGTTCATTTTTACTTAATTTGCCATCAGCATTGCGATCAGCGCTTCTAAACATCCCGGGTCCACGGGGGCCAGGGGCTGCCATCGCACTTAGAGATGCGGTTAAACCTGAGATTACAGCAGTACAAAGAAGTGCAGTTTTAAGTACTTTGTTCTTAAACATAGTTAGAGTCCTCTTTTAATGGTCGGGTTTGGTACCTGTTAAAAATTTTAAGCTGGCGAGCTTATGCAAGTGGTGCGCAGATACTTTTAAGTGGTTAAGCGGGTTGAGCTGCCATATGTTTAGATATTTACCAAAGCTCTCGTAGGCTTGGTGAGTTCATAATAATTGACAAGAGGGAAAAAACTTTGTCAAAGCTGTTTTAAAGTGTGTCAAATTGTAACAATTAACTTTAGGGTGGTGTAACAAAATTTGTAAATTGGGTTGTATAAATGTGTGAAACAGAGCAAAACAGCGAACGTGTCATGTTTTAGATATTTACTGCTTTAATTATTGCGCATTTTATTTATACTAAAATCTTATTTTAGCACTCATTAAGTTTTTTTTGGGGTGAACAATTTTTTTAACTTTAAGCTACCTAGGTAGCATAACTTGCTATACATAGACGCAAATTTATTAAAAAATTTCACAACCATGCGCTTTTGCACAATTATTTGAGCATAACGGGAGTGGAGGTGTTAAAATGTAAAGGCGTGTAACGACGCCGACGCGTGGTGTTTGTTAGCTTTTAAAAAAGAAACCAAAGGCCATAATTGAAAATAAAAACAAAAATAAATGAAATAAGTCGAAAGGCAGCCAATGTGTCACATTGAGTAGATGTCTCATAAGTTGGTTTTGGGACTTGTTAAAATCGGGAATAAACATGATACAGTCTAATAGTAAGAATACTGATGATATCAACAGAAGTCGAGGGCTTGACCGCATTGACCGCAATATTTTGCGCGAACTGCAAAATGATGGCCGTTTATCTAATGTTGAGCTTTCCAAAAGGGTAGGGTTAAG
The DNA here is from genome assembly GCA_900539665.1 of uncultured Succinivibrionaceae bacterium. Taxonomy (GTDB): domain Bacteria; phylum Pseudomonadota; class Gammaproteobacteria; order Enterobacterales; family Succinivibrionaceae; genus WG-1. The sequence continues at coordinate 2,076 of UQCV01000087.1, forward strand.
CCCAACTCCATGTTTGGAACGCGTTCGTCGTTTAGAAAGAAGTGGTTATATCCTTGGGTATAACGCGAGACTTAATCCAAAGAAGCTTGGGGCTTCTTTGTTGGTTTTTGTTGAAATTTCATTGAACAAAGACTCACACGATGTATTTGATCGTTTTAATAAAGCCGTGCAAGACTTGCCTGGGATTCAGGAATGTCACTTAGTTTCAGGGGCTTTTGACTACTTGTTAAAGACAAGAGTATCTGATATGTCTGCCTATAGAAAGCTACTTAGTGATACTATTTTGCGTTTGCCTTGTGTAAGCGACACTCACACCTATGTAGTTATGGAAGAAGTTAAGCAGACCACCAACCTTGTAATCGATGAAAACGAAATGTACATTGGGGTTGATGCCGACGACGAAAACGGTCTCGTATAGTAATTTTTTGCATCCGGGCGGATTTGGGACTTTGCGGTTCATCCGCTCGGATTGTTTATTTTTATTAGTTTTAAACGCATTATTTACAGGGCATATAGTTTTGCAAAACGATAGTTTTAGACCTTCAGTAAGATCACGCATTAAGGATGCGTTGTTTATTATCTTGCTTCTGCTCGCTGTTATGTTGTTCTTTGCGCTTCTAACGTACGAACCTACTGACAGTAATTATTGGGATAATGATCCTGAGCGCGTACGTAACGCCATTGGGCCATTTGGGGCTCATGTATCCGAAGTGTTGTTTTCATACTTCGGGATTTGCGCTTTTACCGTGCCACTATTATTGATTGCATTGGGGTATTTTATGTTCCTCAAAGCCGGTAGTAAGCGTTGGTACGAAATTGACTACGATCTATTGTCCATTAAGATTTTAGGCCTCAATGTACTGTTAATTTCCGCCTGTACCTTGGTTTCAGCTTGTATTTATTCTGGAAGCTTTAGTAGTAAGGGTGGTGGACACCTCGGGGCGGTTACTTTAGAGTTACTGCGTGATCACTTAGGCTACAACGGCTCCGTTTTAGCTATGTTGGCTCTTTTTGTGGTCGGGCTTACGCTGTTTACTGGTTTCTCTTTAGTTTCATTATGTAGCTTTATTGGTGGCTGCGTGCTTTGGCTAGTTGATAAAGTAATGTCTTTAGCTACAGGTCGTAAACCAAAACAAGTAGAAGCTACTTCCGTAAATAATGCTGCTCCTGTTGGTAAAGTGGAAGAACAGCCTTGTCCAATCAAGGTGGTGTCAAGCCAAGCTAGGACTAATGTGGTGTCAAATAATACTCAAGCCGAACCAACTGCACCGATTGCACCTGTAAATCAGGCTCCTGCGACAGATGTTACTAAAGTTAATGCAAATGTGGCTAATGCAACGTCTGAAGCTAAACCAACTCCAGCTTATACTTCACCATATGTTTCAAATCCATATGTGGAAGACAACAGTCAAGCTCAAAGCGGGGCTACTCAGACTCCGACAACTGCTGTTGCTAGCACGGCACAAGCGCCTGCTAACGGTAATAACGTTGGTGGAGCGAAGACAAGCTCCGAACATGCTCAGGCTAATACCCCAGGTTATACTGTAGCTTCTCCTTCAATGAGTTCATACATTGATGCGAATAATCCAGCACCATCTTCAATACCAATGCCTTTCATGACTAAGGATCCTGCCCACGATCCATATGGGCAGGCCGCGCAAGCTAGTGCTCGCAATGAAAACAAAGAAGTTCCTGTAGCTACTACTCAAGTAGGATCGGCAAGTGCTCAAGAAAGTTACCGCACTCAAGAGAACAACAGGGAAACTCGTCCACAGTACGCTTCAACTATGGTGCTCTCTAATAAAACTTCAAATGCTAAGGAAGATGATGCTTCTTTAACTATTCCAGGTCTTGGTTCAGCTTATGGTGAAGAAGCTAAGCCGGCTCCAAAAGCAGAAGATGTATTAGAAGAACGCACTGAACCTTCAATTAACTTCGATACAGTTGATGAAGCGGTAGCTGATGATGATGTACCTGACTATATGAGTGCTGCGTTATTTGGTAATCCAAATAAGAAGCCTGTCTCTACCCAAACTAATAGCAGTGTTTCTAACGCCACTCAGGCTGAGACCTTGGCCCGCCCAGAGAACAAGTTCCAATCAACTAATGTTTTACCGAGCCCAAACCGTCCTTCGGAGATGACTATTAAAGTTAATCCAGAGGCTATGGCTCTAAACACTAATAGTGTTGCGCCTAAAGCGCCGGCTACAACCCCAGTTGGGGTAGCTCCAACGGTAACCGCAACTCCTGTAGTGGCTCCAACTGTAGCGCCACTTCCAGGCTTTACACCGGAACCAGATATGCCACTAGGCGTTAATGCGCCAACGGGCATTAAACCGGTTAAGACAGGTTTTTATAGTCCAAATTCTTTTATGCCTCAAGAACAGGAAAACAAGGAAGGACCTGCTATTAGCGTAATTGAAGGTGGGCTTAACGATAACGGTTCAAATGTTATTGATTTTGCGGCAATTCATCCGCAATCTATTGAACACGACGTACAGCAAACAATGCCTCACGGTAACTTTACCCCAATGGCCTCAGGGGTTGAACGTGGGTTACATGGGGGGCGTGATGCTACCAATAGTGTAAACGTGAATAACGGCGCTTTTAATAATGCGCCGAACTCAGGTTTTGTGGCGGGGATGAGTAATGCCGCTGCAGGTCATGAAACTCAGGACGCAACTCAAACTTCGAATGTAGCCCAAGCGCCAGTAAGTAATGGTACTGGCATGCGTTATGTTGATTTTACCGCTGATTTACCAGATTCGATTAACTACCATCAAGGTCAATATGAACATGATGGCACTCCACTTTCTAAATTTCCAAGTTTAGACATCTTTAATCCGCCGGTGGCGCAGGCTAAAGTTCCAGTTGAAGAACTTGAAGACATGAGCAATAGTATCGACGAATGCATGAAGCATTTTGGGATCAAGGCTCACGTAGCACGTGATGTAAGTGGCCATCGTCTTTATGAATGTGGCCCTGTTATTACTCGCTACATGCTTGAATTAGATAGTGGTAAGAGTAACAAGATTGTAAATATGCAATCTGATATTGCTCGTACTTTGTGTGTAGCTAAGGTGCGTGTTATCGAGGTTATTCCAGGTGTGCCATACGTTGGGATCGAAATTCCAAACAAGATTAGACAAAACATCAACGTCCGTGAATTGTTGTCAGGTAGTGAATTTATCAATACTAGAGCGCGCTTGCCAATTTGTTTGGGCCGTGACATTACGGGCGCACCGGTAATTTACGATTTAGCCTCAGCGCCACACCTTATGGTGGCTGGTACTACTGGTTCCGGTAAGTCTGTTGGGATCAATACCATGCTCGTGTCTCTTCTTATGAAGAACACCCCTGAAGAATTGCGTCTCATTCTTATCGATCCGAAGATGCTTGAATTTAAGCCATACCATGACATTCCACATCTCTTAACTCCAGTTATTACCGACATGAAAGAAAGCGTGAGTGCACTTCGTTGGTCTGTACAGGAAATGGAACGTCGTTATAAGTTATTAGCTCACTTTAGAGTGCGTAACATTGATGGTTTTAATGAAATTATCCGCAATGCCAAGAAAGAAAATGTAATTTACAAAGATCCGTTCTGGCATCCAAACGATAGCATGGATATGGAAGCACCAGGTCTTGATGTGATGCCATATATTGTTTTTGTGATCGACGAATTTGCTGACTTGATTCTTGGGATGAAGAAAGAAAGTGGCGATATTGAAGGCATGATTTCAAGACTCGCGGCTAAGGCTCGTGCGTGTGGGATTCATTTAATCTTAGCTACGCAGTCACCGCGTGCGGAAGTTATTAGAGGTTCTATTAGAGCCAACTTCCCAAGCCAGATTGCCTTTAAGGTTAAATCAGCTATGGAATCACGTATCATTATCGATGAATGTGGGGCGGAAAATCTTCTTGGCCGTGGCGACATGTTAATTAAATTCAATGATGGGACTGGTTCAACTCGTCGTGCCCATGGTGGTTATCTTTCTGATGAAGAAATCAGCCGCTTTACTGATGCGTGGAGAATGCGTGGTCGGCCAAATTACGTGGAAGAAGTTACTAAGGTGGAACTAACTGAAGAAACTGCTATCCCAGGTGAATATGTACCAAGCAGCAATTCAAACGATGCGCTTTACGATGATGTGGTTGAATTTGTTCGTTCTCTTAAATTTAAGAATCGTCAGTTCAGTGTGTCACTAGTACAGCAGCATTTTAATATTGGTTATAACCGAGCTTCTCGTATTGCTCAGTTATTACAAGATAACGGGATTGTGTCTGAACCTATGGGGGCTAGCAAGACTAGATCAATCTTACTCGATGATTAAGGTTGAGGGCGTTGCTTGCACTAGCTAAAAGCTAAAGACAAACGTTAGTATAATGTCCCTTTATGTTTACGAATGGTATCTTTAGTTTAACCGCTAAAATTATTAGGATAAAGGAGCGCTGAAGTGCTCCTTTTGCTTTAGTGAAAGTGAATATAAAGATGTTTTTATTAGTAGTTAAGGCGCAGATAGGTGTGAGGTTTAATTTAGCTAGTATTTTTTTTATGTGACATAAAAATGTTTTTGCTTAGCTTTTGGGACTAAGTTGCAGACTTTTACCTAATTTATCGGTAAAATTAGTTAATTTAAAAATTATGCAAGCTAAGGCTTAAGTAAGTTTGCGACGCCCTAAAAGAACCAAACGCCCCAAAAAACAAAAGAAACCAATAAGACCAAAACTAAAAGATTGAATGAAGGCTTGGGTTTAAATGGTATTAGCAGGTAATTAGTAGGAAAAAGTTTAGAAGGTTAAAACTTAATAGTTATGGATAAATTAGAAAAAACAGCAACTACTTCAAGTGTAAGCCCAGAAGCAAGCCCTGTCACCATGCCTTTTTTTAAAAAGCTGAGACTTTTATTTTTACGCGTTTTTTCGGTCCTGTTTTTGGCTTTGCTCTCAATTTATGTTTGTGATTATTTTATCTTAGTGCCAACAGTAGATGATTTGCTCGATATGGGCGTTTATACGATGGAACCTTATAAGCTAGAAAATGATTATTTAGGGCGACCTGTTATCGTGCTCTATAAAGCTAAAGAAGGTGCGCCTTACGTTTTAGAGTGTAATAAATGGCTTGAAAGCAGAGCGCAAGAAGCGATGCAACCAGAGAAAACTTTTAAAAAACGTTTCTTTGAAAGTTTAGAGTATGATGCACAATTATTTCCGGTGGAACCTGATTTAGATGCAGCCGGATGCGTTAAAGAGTTCAAGGACCAATGTTTATTTAGAGTTTTACTTTCAATCTTATGTTTTGTATGGACTAGATTTATGGTGTGGTGGCTTGGTAAACGCCAAGCTAAAGTGGTCCACGTGAAGGTTACTACCAAGTAAGCTACAAACTTTGTTGTCGGTGATATTGATGTGGAATGCCCGGTTTGCAAGACTACCATGAGCGAATGCACCGGCGTTGTTCCAGAGCCTCCTGCCAAAGAGCCTGACGCTGAGCCTATCGAGCCGGAAGAGCCTGAGAAAAAGTCCAATGTCGGCATGATCATCGGCGTAATTGCCATTGTTGGCATCGGCGGTGCGGGTTATTACTACTTCAAGTTCGTCCGAGGCAAAAAGCAGAAGGATGAAGACCTGGACTTCTACAACGATGTGGGCTAAGAGGAAGAGTCATATATCAACGAGGACGCTGAGCCGGATATTGCTGCCGATGAGGAAACGAAGGGCGAAGAGGATTTAGCCACAAAAAACTGCCCCTCACAATCGCTGTGAGGGGTGCATTATAGAAGATCTTTCGTTTTTCGTGCGAGATACAAGGGAAGGTTGGTGATATACCCGTCCTTGCGATAGCCGCGCTTGGAGAAACGGATAGCGTGATCGGGATGATGGTCTGCAATATATTTCTTGAAGGAAGGTGCGGATTTGTCTTCGCCGCCTTTTGCCTCAATGGGAATGATTTCCGTGCCATATTGCAGAACAAAATCGATCTCATTGTTCTTGTCTGCAAAATAGCGTGGCTCAACCTCAAATTGACCGCGAAGCTGCTGCAAAACATGGTTTTCGGTCAAGGGACCCTTGAACTGATAATCAGTCTTCAAGAGGATTGCGCTGTTGTCTATGCCTGCCATGTGCTTGAGCAGTCCGGTGTCAAAAACAAAGAGTTTGAATTGATCGAGCTTGTCAAAAGCAGAAAGAGGATGCTCCATCTTGGAAACATTGTAGACACGATTAAGCATACCGGCTGAGACAAGCCATTCAATAGCCTCTTCAAAGTCACGCGCTCTGCCGCCTTCACGGACTGCCCCGTACATGAACTTTTCGTTTGGCTTTGCAAGTTGAGCAACGATGCTACGGAACACCATCAGAATGCGCCCGCTGTTCACCTTTGCGTTGTGCTTTGAAAAGTCGTTCTCGTAGATTTCTACAAGTTCACGCTGGACTTGTGAAATTTTTTTGGTTCTTCCCTAAAAATGGGGGTGTACTTTTTTATCATAATGTGCAAGCCTTCAATGTTGATTCACGATCAATCTAAACTCCCGCTGTCATAGTTTCTAATTTTTGACGTGCTTTTTTGGGTAGGCCATACCAAGTAAATCGAAGAGATCTCTAGTTTTTTAGGGATCTCTTTTACTATCCAGATTCCTCTGCCTAGAGGCCTACTAGCTTGAAGTGTTTGTAGCTTTAGCATTAGCTTATTTAATGAATCACTTGGTAGCTTATTATCCGCTGTTTGATTTCTAGTGGCAGAAACAGACATCATCATTCTCAGAGTTTGAGCTAGGAGATGAATAAAAATCTTGCCCTTGTAAGATGTTTGTGTACAGTAGAGTCTATCTGCACCATTTAATACCTTAAATTGTCTAAACGCAGTCTCAACAATATTCCTTTCGCGATAAATAGAAAGGCTTTGGAAAGGATCAAAATTATTTCGGATCTTCTTTGTGATAACGAACATCAACAACAAAATCAAGACAGCTAGACGCATGAGTTATGGCCTGCCCGACGATGAATACTTCTTCCTCAAAGTGATGGATTTAAGCAGAGCTAACACAAACCAAAAGCAGCAACATAACAATATAGCTAGCGATATATAAAAAGCTACAGCAAGCGTTCTCAAGAATAATAACTCAAGTAGGGCCTATCACTTAAAGGTTCTAGGATCACTTTAACTTAAGCAATCACTTGATATGGTTAAACACCAAAAGAAAAAGATATTTACTCTTAGGAAGAGTTTTTGAATTAGTGAAATCAATGCTAGTAAGTGGCACATCTGTAAGCTCTTCTAGAGCTTACAGATGTGCCAGAGATAACGATGTATATATCGCTGAATAACAATGGCATCACAGCATACCTTACATTAACCAACAACTCTATATTTCTACCGTGCTAAAAACGTACAATAGGCGTGATATAGCAGTGCGGTAATTTCAAGATGCTTATCTATCCTGTGATGAAGCTAATGAAAACAAAGAAGGTTATTCAAAGCACATTTCTGATTGTACAAACCAGGGTGTTTTTTAATAGATGAAAGAGGGTAGAAACATCTTTTATTTGAAGTCCTACCCAACTAAAGTAGCGCCGGCCTAATAGTCAAATTCCACAGGATTTTGCACAGAGCCTTTGCTTCAAAGATGGATTTCAGTTCATCCTCTTCGTCGAAGTTGAAGTATACATAGCTCTCATAGTAGTTCTGCCCGAACTCCTTCATTAGCCATGTTTTGCTAACCTGTCGTGCGCCGCACCTGACTGATCCCACGGGCAAGCCCGTGGGGTTCTGATTGCCAAGTGTAGCTTGTAATCGTACACCATTT
>UQCV01000088.1 GCA_900539665.1 uncultured Succinivibrionaceae bacterium
ACATTAGGATGGGGACATGGTATTAAACTCCTATATTTTCGTGCGTAACTGCTATTTTGAGTCTTGCAAGGTGGCAAGTTTTAGGAATGTAAAGTATAATAGCCTTGATTTGTTTTAAGGTTTCTTCGGTGTTTACGACGCTAGTCGTTTTAGAGGAATGTTTAAAACGAACTTTTTATCTAAAATCTCCAAGAAGACTCCTTCCTCTTTAGGTGGTGAGTAGTTCACAAGTTTTGATTAAGTATTGGTAGTAGGCATTAAAGCATGGCAGAGTATACCGTTCTCGCACGAAAGTACCGTCCACAAAAATTTGCAGATATGGTTGGGCAACAACACGTACTCTCTGCACTTGAAAATGCTTTATCTAGTGGGCGTTTACACCATGCGTACTTGCTCACTGGGACCCGTGGGGTTGGTAAGACCACCATTGCCCGTATTTTGGCTAAATGCCTTAATTGTGAAAAAGGGGTGACGGCGGAGCCATGTGGTGAATGTGCTAACTGTCGCGCAATTGCTGATGGTACTTTCCCTGATTTAATTGAAATCGATGCTGCCTCTAGAACTAAGGTTGAGGATACCCGTGAGCTTCTAGAAAATGTGCAATATAAACCAATGATTGGTCGCTTTAAGGTTTATATCATCGACGAAGTACATATGCTTTCAAATAGTTCTTTTAATGCGCTCTTGAAAACTTTAGAAGAACCGCCTGAATACGTTAAATTTATTTTAGCGACTACCGATCCTCAAAAGTTACCAGTAACTGTAGTTTCTCGTTGTATGCAATTTCAGCTTAAGGCTTTATCGCGCGAAGATATTGCCGGTCAGCTAGAACACGTTTTAACGGCAGAAGGTATTACTTTTGAAAAAGACGGGATTTTAGAATTAGCGCGCGCTGCTCGTGGGAGTATGCGTGATGCTTTGAGTTTAACCGATCAAGCAGTAGCTCTAGGCAACGGTAATGTAACCGCAGCTGGAGTGTTAGCGATGATTGGGACTCTAGATTCCTCATATCTTGCTGATATCTTAAAGCTTGTGGCTCAAGGCGACGGAAGCCGGCTACATGAAGTATTGGCAACTGTGGCCTCTGTGACACCTGATTTTGATGCTCTACACTTATCTTTGGCGCGAGCTTTTCATGATTTAGCTTTGTACCAAATGTTAGGTGGGGACGCTGATATCTATAGTTTACGGCCAGAAGTTTTACAAGCTTTAGCGGGCGCATTTAGTCCTCAAGAATTACAGCTTTATTATCAAATCGTCCTTGAAGGGCGCCGAGAATTTCCGTATGCCCCAGATGGGTTCTCTGCTTTTGAGATGACCATGCTACGTCTTTTGGCCTTTAATTTAAAAAAAAAAGAATAGGGCTTAAAGTAGTCGATTTCCCGGCTTTAGCCGATATTAAAACCACAGACCCTGTCTTGGCCATAAATTCCATTATGGAAGAGCATGCCCACCAAGAAGAGGCTCAAGCACAAGTAGAACCCCAAAAGAAGAATGATGCGCAAGGAGTTTCTTCCTTACAGCAACAAATCCTAGATAAATATGCCGTATTCTTTGCCTATTTAGACAAACTAGATGCTCGTTTAGAAGCGCAATTGAAGTTAGTTGAACAGCGCAATCTCACCAATTTCCAGGATAAAGAAAAAGATAGAATTAGGGCGGCCGCGAAGGAAGAAAAAGATCAAGAAGCACTGCGTTACGGCCGTTCTAAGTTACAAACCGATCCGGCTTCCTTGCGGGGTAATGCTTTAGCCTCTGCTGTTGAGGCGGCGTCACCTGCTATGCCTTCGGTTTCATCAGTGAACATCCCAGGGGCAAGCCCGATTCCTGGACCTTCCCAGGTGGCGGCTGTGGAGCTTACAGCGCAAGTAAATGTAGCTATGGGGCCACATTTGCCTGATACTATGGCTAATAGTTCCTCTACTCAAGCTAGAGCTTCCATACCAGAAGTTTCTATGCCTGTAGCTTCACCAAAGCAGAATTTGCATCAAGCTCAAATTCAAAGTCAGGAAGCCCAGATGGCAAATGAGGCCAAGCCTAATAGTCAAGCTTTGCCACCATTTGATGGGCCTTATAACAAGACCCAAGCTGCTTCTTTAAATCAATGTGCACCTACTCATATGGGCCCGCAATCCAAGGCTTCGGTGACCACTTATCCGCCTGTAGATACTAAGCAGCCGCAGGGGCAGACTGTGGAGGCTATGTCACCAAACACTGATGGTAGTGCTATCAATGGCAACGGGCCGAACAATCTTTATGGCGCGGTAAATGCGCCAATGAATATGGGGCCTCAAAGTTCTGCTCCTTTACCAGATTCTAGAGGGAATTTTGCGCCTAGATTGGGGGCAGTTGGTTATGTTGATCCGACAAATTTAGGTGGCGCTTCCCATGGTAATGGGGCTTGGCCTAATCAGCAGCCTAACCAAATGCCTAATCAGATGGAGCAGGCCAATACTCCATCATTGTCAGCTCAACCAATGCCGGCCCAACCAATTTCATTTGCTAATGATAACGTATCTAATTCTAATAATGGTTATCCTGCCATGATGGAAGAGGCGCCGTTAGTTGAAGCAGCGCCTGTGAGCGATGCTTTTTATGGTTCTGACCTCGATGATGAAGTCGATGCGGAAAACAGCCGTACTTTTACCGAAAGTGATCTGAATTTAGGTTTGTCTGGGCGGCCAACTATTGGGTTTGATAAAGAACGCTATGAAGATATGCTTTTAGGCATACGCAAGATTATGAAGCCTGCGGATTACCTAAGCCGCGTCCGTGATGATTACACTGAGCTACTAATGAAAGCTAAATTGCAGGAAATGGATATGTCAGTGCTTGGCGTTAGTGTCAGAGAAGTGGTAAGCCCAAATCATTGGGTGATTCATTTGCCACAAGAAAGTCAGTATTTATGTAGCCGTAATGATTACCCTGATTATATTGGGGGGCTTTTTTCTCATACGTTAGGGCAGGCGGTCACCGTTGAATTTAAATTTGAAGAGTCTCATGGGATTTTGCCTGGCTCTCCTTTAGCCTTAGCTCATGAGTATTACGATGGTCACTTCAATCTAGAACGTCAAATGTTGCTGACGGATCCAAACTTCCAAGAAATTATCTCCAAGCTTAATTTAAACACGGAAGGAGCACACTTTGATTTGGTGATGGCCAAGGAGCCTAAGGCCCTTAAAACCAAATAGAAGGTAAACCTCAATTTAAGCATCTATGGCTTGAATATGTGATTTTGTTTGGCGTATCTAGGTTTTAGTACGCAGTTTTTCTTAATTTTTTGGCGGTTGTGCTATTATACTAAGCTGTATTTTGTCGCGGCAGCCTCACCAGGCTCCCATTAATTTAAAGGATAAACGCTATGTTTGGAAACATGGGTAATATGATGAAGCAGGCGCAGATCATGCAAGAACGCATGAAGAAGGCGCAGGAAGATGTCGAAAAGTATGTAACTACCGGTGAATCTGGTGGTGGTTTGGTTAAGGTAACCATGGACGGCACTCATCATGTCAGCAAGGTAGAACTCGACGACAGCGTGTTCAGCGATGATAAGGACATGTGTGAAGATTTAATTGCAGCTGCGGTAAATGACGCTGTAAGAAAGATTTCTGAATACTCTACTGAAAGAATGGCTAAGGTTACTAACGGGATTAACCTCCCACCAGGGGTTAAACTTCCATTCTAATAAAAGGGACCACATGGTTTAAAGATTTGCGTAAATAAGTTTCATAACCTCGCACTAAGAGGCGCACTTTTTAGCTAATTTTTAAATCAAAGGTTACTGATCTTTTTGGCGTTAATTAGCATGTAACTTACATTACTGTCTATCAAACGCACATAAAACTCCACCTATAATTGATCAAATTTAGGTGGAGTTCTTCACTGTTGCTAGGTGTTATATGAAATTTAGTCCTGCTCTTGAAGAATTGATGCAAGCCCTGCAAGAATTGCCAGGAATTGGACCTCGAAGTGCTCAGCGTATAGCAATGAATCTATTGCTTGGTGAACGCAAAGAAGCTAAGCGCCTAAGCTTGGCGTTAAATAATGCGGTGGAAAAAATAACTTTTTGTCGCTATTGCCACAGTTACACAGAAGGTGATTGTTGTGCTATTTGTGGTAATGCCAAACGTCAAGCTCAAGGGATTATTTGCGTTGTAGAACAGCCGGCTGATGTATTAGCAGTTGAACAAACTGGAGAATACAACGGCGTTTACTTTGTGCTACACGGGCGCTTATCACCGCTTGATGGGGTTGGGCCTAAAGAATTGCATTTAGATGATTTAGAAGCTCTACTAAAAAACGGGCGTTATAAAGAAATAATCCTAGCTACGAGTCCAACTGTCGAAGGTGACGCCACGGCGCATTTTATTGGTCATATTGCCAAATCTCTAGGGCTTAAAGCGTCAAGAATTGCGCGTGGGATTCCGATGGGAAGTGAACTTGATACAGTTGATGGCTCCACTTTAATGCGTTCTTTTAGTGGGCGCTTACCTTTATAAAAGTCTATTATTAGTGGTAACTATTCCTAAAACGAGGTGTTTATGGCCTCGTTTTTTGCATTCATAGTTCTAATCTTTAATTTGCTAAGCTTTAACTTTAAAGCTTTTACCAAAAACACGGAAAATAATTACAGCTAGGCGTTTTGTTTTAGGTTATGGATTTTGGTTCAGCTTTGGTGATAAAGTTTTCGATACGTGAGCCTATAACTTTATTCCAAAAACCGATAATAGGCCCTACCAAAATACAAGACAAAATGGTGCCTTCACGAATAAAGGTAATGCTAGAAAACCCATCCATAAAAATAAGAGCGATAAGAGCTGCTAAGGTTGTTGAGGAAAAATCAAATGTTATTTTTGATTTTGGAATGCTGACGCCAAAGCGTTGATGAAAAGCCACAAAAACCCCATCAGCGGGTAAGTTAACCATGCGCCCTTTAAGGTATAAAAAGACCCCGGTACCCCCAAAAAAGATACTTATCGCCAGGTAAAGTAACTGAAGCGGATAAGTAGTAGGAACCATTGGAGTTTCTAAGTAATCACAAATGGTTTTAAGCGCTTGTTCTGTCACAAAGATGAAACCTCCAAACATGATGGAGGCAAAAATTTGTAAGGTGTTGATGAGTTTATATTTACGGCCTAAGAGAAGCGCTTGAACAAACATGTAAAAGATCATGGCTAAAGTACTGCATAAGCCAAGTTCCATATTAAATGAATATTTTAAAGCGACCGGTATAGTGCCTACGGGAGAAACACCGATCCCACAATGAGCGGAAAATGCAACTCCAGAAGAGAGAATAAAAAGCCCGATAATGTAGATGAGGGTACGTTTTAAGATGCTTGCAATCATAAGTTTATTTAAAAGTAAAAGGCGTGTGAAAAAGTTTTAATTAAGATGGACCATTAAGCCATAAAACCAAGCCTTAATTGGTTAAAGAAAGAACTAACGGTAAGGCATAAATAGGTTTTGGGGTAAGTTGAAAGCGGTCGGTTAGGCCTTAAAAAACAGGTGTATTTTACAAAATAGTGTGAATAAGTTCCAATTATTACCCCCAAAAACCGTAGGTTCTTAACTAAGCTTATGTGTTTTTTAAAGAACTAACTCCCGCGTAGCTAAAAATCTTCACCGCCTCTTGTTTCGCCTTTGGTGAACGTATTTTCTTGACGTGTTTTTGCAGTCTTTTCTTGGCGCTTTTGGTTGTTTTTCTTGGTACTTTTGCTGTTTTTTCTTGGTACTTTTTGCTGTTTTTCTTGGTACTTTTGACGTCTTTTTTTAGCTCCTTTGTTTTTTTAGGGAAAATAGCTAAAAAGCTGCTGCTAAATATTTTAAAAACCAAAGTTTCCAAGCGCCCAAAATAAAAAATTGCGCTAAAAGCTAAAAATATGCTTGAAATATATTTATTCGTCCCCATTTAAGAATCAGCAGGGAAATTCCCTAATATTTTTTTAGAAAATTGCCTCTAATATTCATCTTGGATAATTGTTTAGCATTTGAGGCAGTTTTAGTTTTTTTTTGATATGAAGGTTTTATCATGGCAGTTGAAAAGCATGGTTTTCAGACCGAAGTAAAGCAATTACTTCATCTTTTGGCTCATAGTCTTTACTCAAACAAGGAAGTGTTCCTTCGTGAACTTATTTCTAACGCTTCTGATGCAATCGATAAGCTCCGTTTTACTGCGCTTTCTGATAGTTCCGTTTATGGCGACGATCCAGATTTGCATATTCGCATTAGCTGCGACAAGGATAAGAAGACCTTAACCATTTCTGATAATGGTATTGGTATGACTCGTGAAGATGCGATTGAACATCTTGGTACCATTGCTAAATCAGGGACCGCTGAATTTTTTAAGAATATGACTGGTGACCAAGCTAAGGATTCTCAGCTTATCGGTCAATTCGGGGTTGGTTTCTATTCTGCATTTATCGTTGCTGACAAGGTTACCGTCATCAGCCGTGCTGCTAAAGCAGCGCCTGAACAGGCTGTTTGTTGGGAATCTGATGGGAGCGGTGAATTCTCTGTTTCTGATGTAACTAAGGCTACCCGTGGTACTGACATCATTTTGACTTTAAGAAGTGATGAAGAAGAATTCTTACAGGAATGGACTTTGAAGTCTGCTATTTCTAAGTATTCAGATCACATCAGCGTACCAGTACAGATGCTTGAAACAGTGACCCCTGAAAAGAAGGAAGGTGACGATAGCGAACCTGTTGAATACACCGAATGGAAACAGGTCAATGATGCAAAGGCTCTTTGGACTCGTAATCCAAAGGAAATTACTGATGAAGAATATCAGGAATTTTACAAGCACCTTACCCACGACTACGATGATGCTTTAGCTTGGACTCATAGCCGTGTTGAAGGGGCGCAGGAATATACTTCATTGCTTTATATTCCAAAGCGTGCTCCATGGGATTTGTTTAATCGTGAACAAAAGCATGGCCTTAAGCTTTATGTACAGCGTGTATTTATTATGGATGACGCTGAACAGTTCATGCCTGGCTACCTCCGTTTTATCAAGGGTGTGCTTGACTCTAACGACTTACCACTTAACGTATCTCGTGAAATTTTACAAGATAACAAGACTACTAGTGTTTTACGTAAAGCTTGTACTAAGAAAGCCTTACAGATGCTTAAGAAGTTGGCTACAAACGAACCTGAAAAGTATAAAGAATGCTGGGCTCAATACGGTAGCGTGCTTAAGGAAGGCTTAGTAGAAGACCAAGAAAACCGTGATGATATCTTCGCATTGATGCGCTATGCTACCACCACTTCTGGTTCTGCAGAACCTACTGTTTCTTTGGCTGACTATATTTCAAGAATGCCTGAAAAGCAGAAGAACATTTACTACATCGTAGGTGAAAACTACGCAGCTGTGGCTTCTAGTCCATACCTTGAAAACCTTAAGAAGAAGGGCGTCGAAGTGTTGCTTCTTTGGGAACGTGTTGATGAATGGATTATGGCTCAAGTTAGCGATTACAAGGACCACAAGTTCATTTCTGCAGCTGCTTCAAACCTTGAGCTTGGCGATCTTGAAGACAAAGAGGAAAAGGAAAAGCAAGAAGCTGCTACTAAGGAAAACGGCGATCTCTTGAAGCGCATTAAGGATGCTCTTGGGGGAAAAGTAAGTGAAGTTAAGGTTTCATCTCGTCTTGTTGATACTCCAAGCTGTGTAATTAGCGATGGTATGAACATGATGACTGCACAGATGCGTCGCTTACTCGAAGCTTCTGGGCAGAAACTTCCAGATGAAAAGTTTACTTTGGAAATTAACCCAACCCACCCATTAGTGCAAAAGATGGCTGCGCAAACTGATGACGCGGCATTTAAGAAGTGGGCTGAAGTAATTTTTGACCAAGCATTGTTGGCAGAAGGCGGGCTCAAGGACCCAACTTCATTTGTTAAGCGCTTAAATGAACTTTTGCTTGGTTAAGAGCTTGAGTTTGTGAACCTAAGTTACTAAAAACTTGGTTCTAATTGTGTTTTAACTGAACTCGGCAAGAAGTCTCCCACCTCTATAGGTGGGGGAGGATGTCACAACATGTTTGGATTTAAAGGGGGCTTCGCAGGAAGCCTCTTTTTTTAGCTCATATTTTCAAATGTACCAAATATCCTAAATTCCCCAAGCTCCCCAAATTACCCAAAGTTTCCCAAGTCTTCAACTTTTCCTAAGTTCTCAAAATTAAAATCAAAAGGTCACCCCAAGTCTAAAAAGGCCAAAAAACTTATGAACCAAGGGAGGAATTATTAAGACTATATGACTTTGTGGCGTGTAAGCATGATATTTTATAATTTTATGATTTAGCATGTTTTTACATTTGTGGTTTTAGCTCGTTTATGAAGTTAAATTAAGTGCTTAATAAAAAGAGCCAATATTGCGGAAAAGCTAGGTAAACGTAAGGCCATAAATTGTGTCGAAGTGGACGTTTTCAGTGTATAATATGCGAGTTTTTGGACAGACATTCCGGCTAGATAGCACAAAGCCGGGTAAATTTGATTAAGGAAGAAAAATGCGTATTATTCTCCTCGGCGCTCCAGGCGCAGGCAAGGGTACTCAGGCTCAGTTTTTAATGAAGAAGTTTGGTATTCCTCAGATCTCTACTGGCGACATGCTTCGTGCAGCTATCAAGGCTGGCACTCCGCTTGGTCTTAAGGCTAAGGAAGTAATGGATAAGGGCCAGCTCGTATCTGACGATATCATCATTGGTCTCGTTAAGGATCGTGTAGCTCAGGCTGACTGTGCTAATGGCTTCCTTTTTGATGGTTTTCCACGCACTATTCCACAGGCTGAAGCTATTGATGCTAGCAACATCGGTGTGGACGCAGTGGTTGAAATCTGTGTACCTGATGAAGAAATTGTTAAGCGTATGAGTGGCCGTCGTGTACACTTAGCTTCTGGCCGTACTTACCATGTAGTATTCAACCCACCTAAGGTTGAAGGTCGTGACGACGTAACTGGTGAAGAACTCGTTATTCGTAAGGATGACGAAGAAGCTACTGTACGTTCACGTCTTGCAGTATACCATTCACAGACTGAACCTCTCGTTGCGTTCTACTCTAAGAAAGCCGAAACCGGTGCTTGCCGCATGGTTAAGGTTGATGGTACTAAGAACGTAGCTGACGTAAGTGCAGATCTCGATAAGCTCTTAGGTTAATCTTAAGCGCTTAAAAAAGTCCTTCCTGTGCCCTTAGGGAGCAATAACAGGGAGGACTTTTTAATTTTAACGGCTAAGATTTAATTAAGGGTTTTTAGTATTTTTCCCTTAAAAATTTTTTGGCAACTAGCGCTTAAAACTTGTCATTTCATCGCTTCGGTTATGTTTATGGCTTTGTCTATTTCATGTTTGGGACTATTTCACCGGCGCGAAATACTACCAAAAAAGGATCTTTAGTAATGTCTAACTTGTACGACTTTATGCTTAAATTTAAAGGAGTGGTTTTTGATCTTGACGGTACCTTAGTAGATTCAATGCCATTACATTTAAAAGCTTGGCATCGGGCTTTGGCGCACTTTAAAGTAGATATCGATGATGAATTTTTATTAGCACACGGGGGCGTGCCGAGCCAAAAAATAGCTGCTATCTTATTAGATAGATTTCAAATTAAGCAAGTAACCCCAACGAAGCTAGCGCAGATTAAGACGGATTATTACATCGAAACACTCGCAGATGTTGAGTTGTTTCCGCAAGTTAGAGTGATGTTAGCAACACTTAAAGCTAACGGTAAGTCAAGTCCATATTGTTGGTGTAATTTAGTTTTCTTGTAAAATATCTAATCCACCGCTATTTGTTGCTATAAATCCATGTTGATATATTTTCTAGATATCCAATCATCATTGATTTCCTTC
>UQCV01000089.1 GCA_900539665.1 uncultured Succinivibrionaceae bacterium
TGCGTTTCGCTGTAAGTGAGGTGCATTATAAACTCTTTTTTCGACCCGTCAACACTATTTTTAATTTTTTTAAAAAAACTTGTTTTTGTATATTTTTTGTTCATTATCACAAAAAACGTCACATTCTTCGTGGAATTGTGGCGTTTCATGTATTTATTGAATTTTAAATAAAGTTAATCTTCAGCTTCTTCTGTTTCCTGCAGGGCAGCTGATTTATTCACGGCGCGCTTAAGCGGAGCAAAGCCCGCATCCTTTCCAGCTTGTTTAATCCCACCTTGTTTATGCCCACTTTGCTTGGTCTGCCATGGTGAAGATGTTTTACTGTTCCCACTTTTAACTTCTGTCTTAAAACGTTTGTTTTCACCTAAACTGTTAGTTGACTTAGCTGAGTTTGCCCCTTGGACTTTGCTTGGGGCTTTTTTACGGTCTAATGAGCTATAACGCTCAGCGTTGTTTTGTTTTTTACCATGAAAGTCTTTACTTTTGTTGGAGCTTGATTCGCTACGCCAAGCACTTGGTTGGTCTTTATCTTTAGTGTAATTACTTTTAGCTCCCCCTACTCGCACTTGTGTATACAGAGATTCTTCTTTAGATGCTATGTTTTTACCTTGATTAGGACTTTTTCTTCGTAAAGCTTTCGTCCCGTCATTAACATTGTGAGTAACCAAGGCATTTGGTAAAGCCTGAGCCACTGCCATAAGATCGGTATACACCCCATCAGCTAAACTTAGAGCCTCGGCGGTAACTGGTTTGCCAGTTTTAACTAAAAAGCTTTTAGCAAGACCCGCATTTTTACCAGCCTCAATATCACTCTTGCGATCCCCTACCATATAAGAGCCTTTAAGATCGATATTACAATCCTTGGCCGCTTCCATAAAGAGCCCTGTTTTAGGCTTACGGCAATCACAATCTACTTTATACTTGCCAACCCCATGCACCGGATGGTGTGGACAATAGTAGACTCCATCTAGCTTAACCCCACGATCCATCAAAGACCAATCCATCCACTCGGTTAACTGCAAAAAGTCTTCTTCAGTGTACATGCCACGAGCTATACCTGATTGATTAGTTATAATCACAAGAGCATAGCCTTTTTCTTTCATTAGCTTCAAAGCTTCAATTGCATTTTTAATGAAATGAAAATCATCAATGGTATGTACATAATTACCATCCTCATTGATTACCCCATCACGATCTAAAAATACGGCCTTCAATTTCATTAAAAATACCTCTTTTTGGCGACCAAAACACCTTTGTATCTTACATTTTCAGAATACTTTTCGCAAATGTATAATAGACCTTAAGCTCTTGAACTTAAAACGAGTTCTGATTAATCTAAAACATATGGATCCTACAAGTGAATACGCCAGATTCCTCTTCTCCTAATATTTTTCCGCTCGTAAAAAATTCAACCGGACGCGTCGCTTTAATCGTGGTCCTTGAGGACTTTGCGCAAAGTAAGCTTCTAGAGGCTTTACACGTACTTAGCGAAGCAAACCCAGAAATTCCTATGTTTTCAGGCCTCCACAAGCAGGCGTTTACGCCCCAAAATTGTCCCAGAAACTTAATTCCCTTTAATAACATTAACCGTTATCTTGGCACCGGCATGTCACAACTTATCATCGACATGACTTCTTTTAATGCAGATTATATGCTCGCGCTTATTGATGCTTTAGAAAATAATGGGAAAGTTCTTTTATTGCTTGGCCAAAATGCTTCTCTCAAGCTCACCTATCAAAATTACTTCTTAAAAAAGGCACAGCTTGCTCACATTCTTATCCACAACTTATCAGCCCCTATTAACGCCGAAACCTTAGGCCATATGGCCTTAGATTTCTTTGCTAGCTCTAAACCCCTCTCCTCAATTGTCACAAAAACTAAAGTTACTAGTTCAAAACTTACTAACACTTTTCCTCGCACCGAAGATTTAAATAACCAACAGCGTTCTTTTATTAATGAAGCCTATTCTAATTTAACGTCAACGCAACACGAGACTAACCAGATATTTCTCCTTGCGGGAATTCGCGGAACAGGAAAAACCACCTGTGCCATTAGATTAGCCCAAAAACTTCTTGCGAAAGGTTTACGTTTAGGACTCTTAAACGCAGGAGCCCCTGAACTTAGCCTAAAATATAAAAACCAAACGGCAAACCAACTAAAAGCCCTGAATCTAAATGCAGTCCAACTTTCGTCTTTATTAGTTGATGTTACTTTAGAAAACTATATTCAAGAGAGCCAAACGCTTGAAGTTTTATTTATCGAAGAAGCCGCATCCTTACCGTTTCATAAACTAAAAAGCTTAATTAAGTCTTTTAAAAAAATCCTATTAATAACAACTATTGAAGGGTATGAAGGTTCGGGTCGCAAATTAGCCTACGCTCTTACTAATGGCGAATTTGAAGCTCCTGTTAAAACCTTCTTTTTGCCTGAGTGTTATCGCTTCAATTACCAAGACCAAATAGGGCGTTTTTTACGCCAAGCTTTTTTCCTTTCGGCCCCAAGCCAAAGCCTCGCTTTAGAAAAAAACTCTAGCCCCACGGGAGATAACGCCCTATCTGTTGACATTAATAAACAACAGGCAGCCAATAAGGACCTTGCATTAGGGAGGCACACTGCCCCCCTAGAATTTGAATTTAGCGTTAGACCGGCCGCCTCTTTACTAAATGCGCCTCAATTACTTGAGAGCCTTAATCAGCTTTTAAGAGCCAACCACTATGAACAAACTATACAAGATTTACTTCGCTGGTTAGATAGCCCTTCTGTTTTTAGCCTCGCCACGTTAAAAAGCGATCCTTTAGTGGTTTGTGGTGTTGCTGTAGCAACGCCTGAATATATTACCGACCGAGCTTTAGCCCAAGGCATCTACTATGGCGAACGCCGTCCGGCTGGTAATCTCTTTCCTCAATCTTTACTCGCCCACTCAGGTCTTAAACATGTGACGCGAGCCAAATGGCTCCGCATCGAACGTGTGGCCGTGGCATCAAAGATGCGTCGCCAAAAAATAGGGACTAAGCTTATTTCCGCTTTAACGCAATATGCTCACCAACACGAACATGATTTTTTATGTGTTGCCTTTGCCCTTAATCCCCAAATAGTAGCGTTTTGGACTGAAAATGCTTTAGCTCCTTTGGCTGTTAGCTTAACTCCAGATAACGCTAGTGGCCTTAACTCGTGCTTTATGTTTAAGGCCCTAAACAACAAAAGACGCACCACCTACCTAAAAAATTATGCTACGCTTATAGCTAAGGCTCATTTACCATTAGACCCACAAATAAATTCTCTCAGTACTTTCAAGGAACAATCGTGGTGCCCAAACATAGAGGCTCTTAAACAAATGGCACCTATAAAGGTAAATCTGACCGATCCTGATCTGGCCCTTAAAACCACCCAAATATGCACCAAACTATGCTCTGAATTATTGGTGCCTTTTATTAAGACTAAACCAACAAAGGATGAATGTGATTCTCCGCAAGAACTTTACCTATCTTCGGTAAAGTTACTCACACTTATTCAAAAACATCATATTAAGCCTTTAATCTTTGCCTTAGCTTTGCATCACCATAGCGTGGGTCACGCCATTATTGAAATACTTTTGTACTATATTTACTCTCTCGCTAAAATACAAAAAAAACTCACTAAAAATGAACTGAGTCAATGCACCGAGCTTTTAGGGCAATCTCTTGTGGGGACTACTATTACTTTAAACCTATTACCAAACGTTCAACTAAACCGCCAACAACAGGCTTTAATCCGGTCCATTTTGGGTAAGCTAATATTCGCAGACCATAAAGGAGCATAATATGTCCCAAATCTTAGTCGTAGACGATCATGAAGACATCCGTGAACTAGTAAAAAGATTTCTTGATCAACACGGTTATCCTACTTTCACCGCTTGTGATGGCGTAGAAATGAAACATGTTTTAGAAACTCAGACTATTGACCTTATCGTGCTAGATATCATGATGCCTGGAGAAGATGGTTTTTCCTTGTGTAAATCACTACGACAACGCAATATCCAAACTCCTGTTATTATGCTTACTGCCATGACCGACGATACTGAAATGATCGTGGGCCTTGAAATTGGCGCGGATGATTATTTGACTAAACCTTTTAATCCACGCGAACTTTTAGCCCGCATTAAAGCTGTGCTCCGCCGGACAAGCTTAACCCAAGCCTCTACTGCAACCAATGAAGACCAGCCACCTATAAAGTATGTCTTTGGTTCTTGGCAACTCGATATCAACAAGAGAGAATTATCCTTTAAGGGTGAAAACGACACCATCTCCCTATCCACTGCAGAATATGATTTGCTCCATGTATTTTTACAGCATCCTCAAACTACGTTATCCCGGGACCAATTACTAGATTGGGCTCGAGGGCGATCCGCTCAAGTTTTTGACCGTTCAATAGACACTTTAATTAGTCGCTTACGCAAAAAACTACGCCATGATGACAAGACTGAAGATATTATTAAAACCGTATGGGGTGGAGGCTACAATCTAGCTTCAACTGTGGAGCCCGTCTATGAAAAATAAACTCCTACCACAAAGCATTAGTGGCCGTTTGCTCTTATGTTCGATCGTGATACTTTGCATGGTCCAAGTCGTAAGCTTACTTTCGTTTTACCTCGATAGCCTTGATAAAAACGACCGCTTCATTAAACGTATGGCTACCATGCGTATCGCGGGAGTTATCAATACTATCGACAAGCTTTCGCCTCTTAATTACCAAGATTATTTAGTTAGCCAACATCATCCAGGGTTGTTTTTCTTTATCTCTGAGCGCCCAATTTTTCAAGCTCAACCCCAAAAAATCAACCAATCTTCCCCAACATCCCAAGCAGTGTCTCCGCTTTATTCAAAAGCGTTAGAACAAGAGATAGTGACCGATATCAAAGCAGAATTAGCCAACAATAAGCGTGAACTTTCCTTAAACTTCTCTCTCTCTGATGAGCAAAAAATTGCCGCTACGACCGGATGTTTAGAATTAAGACCTTTAGTAAAACCTAATCGCCTCCCTAAAAAATGTAACCGTTTAACTCAGGCACTAGATAAAAACATTGTTGCTTACGCTGGAACTGTGGATATTTTAGACGGCCGTTATTTGAACTTTATAAGTTTTCAGGGGCCTCACTCACCTCTACATTTAGGTTATTTTTGTGTTTGTATGGTGCTACTCCTTACTTTAATCGGTTCTGCCGCTCTCTACGCCATTATTAAAATAAACGTAAAGCCTTTAAACAAACTCACCAAACAAACCGCCATCTTAAGTCAAAACTACAAGAGTGCCCCCTTAAAAGAAGAAGGGGCCCAAGAAATTCAAAATTTAATTCGCTCTTTTAATAGTATGCAAAAGAAACTAGCCGATTTTATCTCTGATAGAACTCGAATTTTGGCAGCTATTTCCCATGATTTGAAAACTCCACTAACGAGTATGGCCCTACGAGCTGAATTTTTACCCAACTCAGAGGATAAAACCAAGCTCATTAAAAATATTGAAACCATGACCTCAATGGTCAAAGCCACTTTGCAGTTCGCCAAATCTGATGAACAAAACAAAGTTGCTTCTCCGCTTGATTTAAATAAATTTTTAGCCACCATTTGTGCAGAATATAACGACAATGGAGCTCAAGTTGCATTTAATGCCTCAGGCACTCTAACCGCCGCCCAAAACTTTTTATGTGTAAAAATGGAAATGCATCGCATTATCCAAAACCTTGTAGATAATGCCTTAACATATGGTACGGAAGTTAAAATGGAACTCACGGGTGATGAACATGAAACTATTATTATGATAAGTGACAACGGTCCAGGCATTCCAGAAAAACAGATAGAAGATGTTTATGCCCCGTTTATGCGTTTAGATAAA
Organism: uncultured Succinivibrionaceae bacterium; assembly: GCA_900539665.1. Taxonomy (GTDB): domain Bacteria; phylum Pseudomonadota; class Gammaproteobacteria; order Enterobacterales; family Succinivibrionaceae; genus WG-1. The sequence continues at coordinate 5,869 of UQCV01000089.1, forward strand.
GCGCGTAACACTACAGATGGTCATGCCGGCCTAGGTCTAGCGATTGTCCGCAATCTAGTCTTAAAGCAAGGCGGAACTATAAAGCTTAAAAACATAACCCCACATGGTTTAAAGGCTACTATTACCTACTCCCGCTAACTCATACTAAATTAGCTAAAAAACTAAAGACCAAAAGAAAAAAGAGGCTTTGCACCAAACAAAGCCTCTAATATTTTAAAAAATTTCACTAGTTGATAATGAACCCTAAACTTACTGTTCGTCGTTTAGTTCTTCTTCACCATCATCAACATTGCTACCCCAACCATCATACATAACGGCGCAAGCATTACATAAAGCGACGATTTGTTCTGCTTCAGCCATGATTTCTTCAACATCCAACTTATGTTCAGTAAAAGCGTTGAAGCAGTAGATAGGTTTATTGGTATCTTCGTCAATTTCTTCAACTGGATCTTCAAGATCAAGATCGGAACCAAACTTATTAAAGAGTTCAATTGCGAGCTTTTCTAAGTTATTGAAATTGTAGCAAGCAAACATATGGCGAATACCATAGAATTCATTGAGGTCATAACCATCTTCCTTAATAGCAGCGATGGTTTCTTCAGTTTCATTTCTAATAGTTGGTAAGTCGTTGTACGCAATAATCTCTTCCAAAGGAAGATCGAAGTTACTTGAGTTTTCTTGTTCCATATCTTTCACGTCCATTTAATGCAAAGGTTAGCCAAGTTAAAGAAAGTAGATAGAGATTATAGATTTTCTAATGCAATATCTTCGTTTCGGTTTTCGGTAATACCACGCGCTAAAATGTTAGCTGCAATTTCACGAGCTTCAGGTACACTATGGTAATCTGCACTACCACACTGATAGATATTAGCTTCGGGAATAGAATTTTCATCAGCTGCTAAGATATCTTTGCACGCAAGTTGCCATGCATTGATTACTGCCTCAGCCGCAGGCTCGCCAATCACAGACATATAAAAGCCAGTTCGGCAGCCCATAGGAGAAATATCGATAATTTCCACATCCTTTGAGTTCAAATGGTTGCGCATAAAACCCGCAAAAAGATGTTCAAAGGTGTGCATGCCTTTAGGTGGCAACATGTCTTTATTTGGAATGCAAAAACGTAAATCAAAAACTGTTAACCGATCACCATGTGGAGTCACCATCTTTTTAGCTAAGCGCACAGCGGGAGCTTTCATTTTGGTATGGTCTACTTTAAAACTATCAAGTAAAGGCATGTTTTCCTCTTTTAACTTTTAATTAGCACTAGCATGGTCGCTAAAACAGTCCTTTTTTAAACGTAAAGCCTAAAAAGGTTGGAAATTCTATCCCAAAACACAAAGCAGAATTGGAACAGACTTAACTTGGTTTTAGTTATGTTAGCACGCCATCAACAATCAATAATCAATAATATGTAAAGCTTCAAATATGTTATTTAAAGTTTGCACTTTCTTAACTGAGAGGCATACTCTCGAGCCGTACGCTCCACATTACGAGCGGTATTTTGGAGGTCTTTGTTTTTTTTATAAGAACCACGCTTATAACCACCCCAACCCTCATGGTAATTCAAGTATTGTCTATAAGCATCTGTAAGAGGAACCCCATTAAGACGCTTGGTTTTTAACATATACCAACTCACAAAATCTAGAGCGTCTCTAAAATCACTGCGGGAAGGGAACAAGCCATCAGTTTCATTCTTATAGTCATCCCACACCGGATCTTGCGCCTGTGGATAACCAAAGGCACTACTGCCACGGCCGTAAGGAATAAATAAAAACCAACGCATAGGTGGTCTAGCATCTTCAACATAACCAGATTCATGATAAATAAACGCCATGGCAATATTGATAGGGACACCTCGCTCTTGATGAACTTCTTGCGCAATTTCGTACCAATCGTCTTTTTCTTGAAAAATTTGGCATAAATTGCGGGGCTGTTTAGGTGGAGTTACAGAACAACCGACAGTCAAAAAAATGCTAACAAAAAGGAGGAATAACATCAAATTACGCATTATTTCCTCCTCTATAAATCACAACTACTTTCACAAAAATAAATCGCGCTAATTAAACAGCGTCGTCATTTTCTTCGCCAGTTCTAATACGAATCACACGTTCAACAGTAGTAACAAAAATCTTACCATCACCAATTTTACCAGTGTGAGCGCCTTGAACTATAGCTTCAATGCAAGAATCAAGATCTTCGTCTTTAACCACGATTTCAAGTTTAGCTTTGGGTAAAAAATCAACCACATACTCAGCACCACGATAAAGCTCAGTGTGGCCTTTCTGACGACCAAAACCTTTTACTTCAGAAACAGTAAGACCTGAAATCCCTTTAGCGCTTAATGCTTCACGCACATCGTCAAGCTTAAATGGTTTAATAATCGCGGTAATCTTTTTCATTTCCAAACCCCAAAAAACTATACAGTAACTTTCGTGCCTAGATAACTGTCCGAAAGTACCGGTAAGAACTCACTATACCGGTTTAAGTAAAATACTCTTTAATTATACTTTGCTTTTATACTAAATAATATAGAAACAAATGTAAACCGCAAATATGCCCTTAATAATAGCCTCCTTCCTACAAAAAACAAGAAAGATAATTGTTAGTACAACGAAATAAAAAGATGCCCAATTACCCCTTAAAAAATATGAAACAAAGGCATATGACACACGTACATATCACCACATAAAATTCTTGCCATAAAAAAGGGACCTCAAAGGTCCCTTACTTGACGGAATAATTTAATTAACGAGCGTATTTTGGTCGGGCACTTAGAATTTGTTCAATTTGTTCCTCGGACATTTTAGCGCGGGATAACCCTACTGCGCGATAAGTAATTAAAGGTCTAGCTTCAAGGTTAATCATAAGAGGAGTCTTACCTTGCACATCAATGATATCTTCTGCTACAGCCAAAATACCTGAATTTAAAAGATTTTTAACGGTAGGTTCTGCAATAGGAAGATTGATGACACTCTTTCTTTGGAGAACAAATTCACGTAATACAGCTCGTTCTGAAAAGTCTAAGCAGGAAACCATACGGGTTAATTTCTTTAAACGATATTTACCTTCAAGAGCGTTATAAGCTAAGCTTGCCACCATAACCAACCCTTGGCTAATAAAGTTAGATGCAGCGATAATTAGCATAATCCACAATACAAAGTTGAAGGAATTAAGCTTAGTTGCTAAATCAGTACTAACTAATTCAATTGGGGTTGCTAGTAAAAACACACATACGATAAGAACCCACATCAAAATAGAGTTCAAGCGAGAAATAAAAGCACGTTCTTTAGATTTGTTCATAATGTCCGCCTCATTGTCAAATTACTAACACGATAAACATTATGCAACTTAAGTGCCAAGCCTTAGATTTTAACTTAAAGGCACGCTGAGGCCCGTTCTAGGCTCCTAAATAGCCTACTGCACTCATCTAGCTACAACATATTGTCTATTTAATGACAATTTCTAATCGAACTGAACCCTAGGGTCAATTTTTCGACATGATAAATATTTACCTACCAACCCAATTCTTGGGTTTTATTTAGAAATACAAAACTAAAAAACAAAAAGGGAGAACTTACATTCTCCCTTTACATTAATTATCTTTAAGTCAAATGACTAGAAGATTATTCGATAACCTTAGCTACTACA
>UQCV01000090.1 GCA_900539665.1 uncultured Succinivibrionaceae bacterium
GCAATTCATCTCACCACCTTAGAGGTGGGAGACTTCTTGCCGAGTTCAGTTAAATTTATTGATTACTTGATTATAGATCAAAGCTCGATTTCTTAACAAACGTTAATAATTTGTTTCCGTGGTTGTCACCCGAAGGAACAATTTATTGGTAAAACGCTTTAGACAAAAAAAGAGGCCCTAGACAATGCCGGACCTCGATACTCCTTATATTTTTTAGGTTATAGAATTTTTAGTTTAGGTTTTATCTAAAATCTCCAAGAAGACTCCTTCCTCTTTAGGTGGTGAGTAGTTCACAAGTTACAGCTTGTAACTTTTAGCTTACTATGTGATATCCTCCCCCACCTATAGAGGGGGAGGGGGACTTCTTGCCGAGTTCAGTTAAATTCTCAATTGACCTTTTGCTAACACGCGAAGTGCAGGCGAAGTTGGATCGCTATAGAAGAAGGTAACCAACTTTTCATCTGGCACTAAAGTTATAGTCAAATCAATTTTAGTATTTGGGAAAATCGGATGCGAAAAACGCAGATTATCAACCGAACGAAATGACACGTTGGGCGCATAGTAAATGCGCAAATATTCTTCAACCCAATATACTAAAACCATCCCCGGTAAAATATGAATTGTATCAAAGTGCCCTTGAAACCAACTTAAATTTTGAGTGATATCTAAAGTAAGCTTTAGTTCACGGCTACTCTTAACAGTCTTAATAATCGCAGGAAATTTGTTATTCATAGTTATACATTCACTCGTTATAATTTTTTTCACCTGAGCTTGGTATTTAACTTTCCATCAGACGGAACTCTAAAATTTTCCGTCAAAAAAGCTTTGGCTCTAAGTAGGCGTTTGGCTATAAAAATAGACGCTCTTAGAACTCGATGGCTTATATATTATCACGAGTTTGGCAATTTTTCCGTGGGCAAATTACGGTTTTTTGATCATTTAAACATCTCACTAACCACACTTTTTGGTAGTTCTAAATCGATTTCCTCTTGGCAAGTGCTTATTTTTTGGCGTAATTTTTTCGCTGCGCTACGCCCATTTATCTTAACAGTCGCACTCAAGTTGGCTTCTACCTGGCTTAGTAAAATTCGAGCTTTATCCAAGCACCAAGCGGCCTGCTTTAGCCAAGCATAGCCTAAAGTTGGGTTTTGTGGTTTCCCATGCCCTAAGTTAAAGGCTCTACTCATATATAGGGCCGCATAGGCATTACCAGCTAAGGCTGCCGTTTCACATAAATGCGCAGCTTTATGGTAGTTTGGTTCACCAAACTCATGGCTTGCATAGATATAGCATAGTTCTGTATTAGCCTCTTGCTGTCCTTTATTTGCCGCAAATTCGTAATTTACCCGGGCCACATCAGGCTTTTGTTTTAAGCCCCCACGCCCAAAACGATACAAGCGAGCTAAAAGTAGTTTGCCGTCCGCATCCCCGCCTTGCGCTAAAAATTCAATGAATTCTCGCGCTTTAACGTAATCTTGCGCTTTATAGTACTTATGCGCAAATTTAAGGGCGAGTTTTTGATCTCCAGCTAAGGCTCGTTTTTCTTCTGGCGTAAAATTAGTGGTTAGCGCCTCACTAGCAGCGACATTTTCCGAAGCGAAAGTATTTTCCACCATACTAGCCTCATCAACGTCAGCGCTAACCACACTTGCGTCACTACCTAAACTCGGGTCGTCGCTAGGAATCTCTTCATTAATTTGCATTATTTGGGAGGTATTTTCATCTGAATGATCGCGCCCGCTTGATATGATAATTCTACGTTTAGGCTTTAAACCGGCTTGGTTCTCTAGCTCATCTTGAATCCCATTTGTAGCTCTAGCTCCATTAGAAACTTTTTCTTCATCCCTTTTTAAATTAGCCATGGCTTGGGTCACGCGCCCAGCACGTGCTAAATATTTAGCTGCAAACTCAGAATTTGCTTTCACCCCTACACCACGCTTATAAATATCAGCGGCAATTTTATACGCCTCGTAATCGCCAAATTCACCCGCCATGTTAAGTAAAATTAACGCCCGGTGCGCATTTTTAGCGAGCGTTTGTGGAGTGTTCTCCCCCATGAGTAACGCTAGTGCTAAAGGCTTTAGCCCTTTAGGTTCACCATCTTTGATAGCACGCGCAAACAATTTAGCAGCTTTGTGGTAATCAAGTTCAAGTTTAGTGCCTGACAAATACTGCATTCCTAAATACAATGCCGCTTCACCGGCATCACCTTGGGCCATACAAGCTTCTAACAACTTTACCGCCGTATCTAGTTCTAAGGGAGTTGGTTGCGCTTGCTCTAGATAAAAGCTAGCTAACAACATGCGCGGCTCTAATAAATCTGATTCACTCGTCACTAACTTTAATAAACGTACAGCTTCATGTTCGTTTTTATGCACGCCTTTGCCTTTAAGGAGCATGGCCGCTAACATGGTGCGCGCTCCATTACTCCCAAGCTCTGCTCCCCGTAAGGCCCAATAGTATTGCTTCTCTACATTGTTTTTTTGGCCGTATTCGTAAGCAAGATACGCCATAGCATCACCATTGCCTTCACCATCAAGGGCTTCACGGCAAACATTATTTAATCCGGTCTCTTGCACGCAGGCTCGCCCTAGCTTCGTTTTTAAGCATTCAGGTTCATCATCGCGTGCGTAAACTTCAGCGCTAAAAGCCATTAAAGCCCAGTAGACTCCACCTAAAGCGAGGCTTAGCATAGTTTTGCTACTCAAATTTTGGCTAAATTTTCGCTCAAACATACGCTGCTCCATCCCATGATTTTCATCGTGTTGTAGTTACTAAGGCTTTCGAACCTATTTTTATAGTATTTTTTTTATAATTACGGTTAATTATAATCGTTTTATATAGCCATATAGATTTTTTTCTTTCATCTGTGCGCTAAGGCTTGATTTTGACTACCACCTCCCTTTTGCTTCTCTTTCTTTTTCTTTGGTTATTTTTTTCTTTGTTTTCTTTTTTCTTTTTTCTTTGGTTACTTTTTCCTTTGTTTTCTTTATTTCTTTGGCTTTAATTCCTAAACAAAAATTAGGCGCCAAAGGCTATGAATTTTAAGGCTCTGCTCATGAGCGCAAACTATGTGTTTTTTATTGATATAGGAAAATACTATACCATGCCATAAGAATATATGATTTTACTATATCAAGCGGTTTAATTATAATTTTTACCAACGACGCGTAGGACGAATGCTTACGTTTTAAACCCTACAAGGTACCAGCGTTTACGTAAGATATGGAACCTATGGTTCCTCCCCCATAAATTAAAATTTTACTTACAACCTAATTTATAAATGGCTCCGCCCTTTTTAGAACCTAGCTTTTTGCGATTTCCATTTCAGTTTGAAGCTCAATATGGATTTCAATATGGATCTCACCTTAGATCCAAATTTACGAAAGACTAGTTAAAAAGTTTTGTTTAGTGCTCGAATTTTACGACTGAACTAAGCCTAAGCGGACCATATTAAGGAGCAAATAATGCAAACATTCGTTTCTGGTTATCCACGTATCGGTGCCCATCGTGAACTTAAATTTGCCACTGAACAATTTTTTGCGGGCAAATTAAGCGCAGAAGAACTCCAAAAGGTAGCGGCCGACATTAGAGCCCACAACTGGCAACTTCTAGCCCAAAACGGCATTGACTATATCCCATCAGGCGATTTCTCTTTTTACGATAACGTCCTCGACGCTTCTATTCTCTTTGGCTTACTCCCTGAAAGATTTGCGGATGTTTTGGCGGACGATGTAGCAAGTGCTTTTGCTCCAGCGCGCGGGACTGAAGGCAAAGTAGCGTTAGCTTTAAGAAAGTGGTTCACTACTAACTACCACTATCTCGTACCTGAATGTGACGCTTCAACTCAAATTAGTTTAAGAGGCCAAGGCCCAATCAAGTATTACCAAGAAGCCAAGGCTCTTGGCATCGAAACCATCCCAAGCATCATTGGTCCGTTCACCCTTTTAAAGCTAACTTCCTATAGTGACAATAGAACCGCCCAAGAACTAGCGCCTGCTTTAGCTTTAGCGGTTAAACAATTACTTGTAAATGCAGCTCAAGCAGGGGCTTCTTGGTTTGCTTTTGATGAACCAGCACTTGTATTAGACCTTAGCGCTGAAGATAAGAAGCTTTTAACCTATCTTTATGAACTTATCTTGGCCAACCGTAAGCAAAAGGTATTAATTCGTACTTCTTTTGGGGATATTCGTGACGCTTGGGATACTATCTGCGCCGTAGCTCCAGATGGGATCAGCCTTGATTTTGATGAAGGCGCTTACAACATTGAGCTTTTAAAGCAGCAACCTCTTCCGGCTAGCACCACTTTATTTGCAGGGTTAATCCGCGGGCGTGGTATTTGGTGTGCAAATTACGATGCTGTGCTTGCACGCTTTGAGGAAATCAGGAAGTTTGCCCCAAATGCTGTGCTTGGGACCGCATGTTCACTTCTTCATGTACCAGTATCTACCGCAACCGAAACTGTGCTTGATAAGTCATATACCGCTTACTTCTCTTTTGCTCAAGAAAAGGTTCAAGAACTCTCTGTGCTTAGCTTAGCTGAAAGCTCTCCTGATGAAGCCGCGCCTTTACTAAACGCTAGACGCGAACTTTTAAGTAAACAACGCACAACTCCAGATGAAGCCGTTAATTCTCGAGTAGCAGCCTTAAAGGATAGCGATTTTACCCGTCTTCCAGCGAGAGCCCAAAGATTAGCAGAGCAGCAGCTCGCTTTAAAGCTTCCGGTGCTACCAACCACCACCATCGGTTCTTTCCCTCAAACGGCCGAAGTACGTGCTTTGCGTCGTAACTTACGTCAAGGTAACATTAGCTTAGACGCTTATAACACTGGCATTAAGAACGAAATCAAAGCTTGCATCAAAACCCAAGAAGAACTAGGCCTTGACGTCTTAGTACACGGTGAATTTGAACGTAATGACATGGTGGAATACTTTGGTGAACACTTAAATGGCTTTATCTTCACTAGTAATGGCTGGGTTCAGTCTTATGGGACCCGTTGCGTTAAGCCTCCTGTAGTTTGGGGTGATGTTTCACGTAAAAATCCAATTACTGTAGAAACCGCTTGTTACGCCCAAAGCTTAACCTCAAAACCAGTTAAAGGCATGTTGACCGGCCCGGTTACCATTTGTAACTGGTCATTCCTCCGTGAAGACCTCGACCTTAAGACCATCATGTACCAAGTAGCTTCAGCGGTGCGCGATGAAGTTTTAGATCTCGAACAAGCCGGCATTAAAGTAATCCAAATTGACGAAGCTGCGTTACGTGAAAAGCTTCCTCTTAAAAAGAGCCGTCAAGTAGTCGATTACCTTGAATTTGCAGTCCCTGCTTTCCGCCTTACAGCAAGCGGAGTAAGGGCTGATACTCAGATCCATACCCATATGTGCTATAGCGAATTTAGAGATATTTTGCCATGGATCGATGCGATGGACGCCGATGTAATTTCCTTTGAAGCAGCGCGTTCTGGTTTAAGCCTCCTCGAAAGCTTAAAGGTTGAAGGTTTTGGGGCCCAAATCGGCCCTGGGGTGTACGATATCCACTCTCCAGTTATTCCAAAAACCAGTGCCATCAAAGAACGCATCGAAAGTATTCTTAAGGTTCTACCTGTAAGCTCAGTTTGGATTAACCCAGATTGCGGTCTTAAGACACGTAAGAATGAAGAATGCTTGCCAGCTCTTGCTAACATGATGGCGGCAGTAAAGGAAGTACGCGCTTCTTTAAATTAAGTTAGTTAGAGCTCAAATTTAACTAGAGCTCAGAGCGGCTACCATCAAGTAGCCTCCTAAATTTACCCACCAAATAAAACCGGCAAGTTCAGTGCAACTTACCGGTTTTTTATTTTAGTTTTGACTTTTGGCCCTTCATTCTTTAATTTGCGCTAACAATTTAATGTTTGAGGCGGTTATTTAACAAGGCTTCAGCTCGTTCTTGATAAACGCTACTATGCTTGGAGGCGCCCGTGCCACTTAAGAGGTATAAAAACGGGGAATCCTGCCTAAGAATAGGAGCTTTTTGCGCCGTTTTACGTTTTAAATAATGCGCCAAAACCATGAGCCCTAAAATAGCTACCACCAGATAAACGGCAACGCCCCAAGCCGGAAAACTTTTAGTACTCGCCACCCAAGTCAAAAGTAAGATTAAAACCATAACTTCAGCATAAGGCGCTACGCGCATCAATGGTCCTTGATGGTGTACGATTTCTAAAGCTTGGCGACAAGCTTTTAAGTCAGCTCGCGCCCCAATTTCGTTTTCCGGGGTTCGTGGCACTTCACGTAAACAAGTTGCGCAAACCCAAACTCTATCTTCTTCCCCTAATTCCTCAGATTCAACTGGCGGTTCTTGTTCCATTTGGTGGCAGTATGCAGCCATTTCCGGAGAACCGATTTGGGCATACGGAACTTCATTTTCTTGATTAGCTAGCGCGCTAGGTTCAGGGTTTTCAAGCTCTGGAATATATTGGAAGCGAATGCCATGATTAGAGCCACAAAACGGACAAGTTGGCACTTGGGTCCGATCTTTTACATTGCTATGCCAGTTTATGCGTCTAATGTTTCCGGCATAAACCACTTGGTCTCTAACTAAGCGCACCGTAAATGAAATCTCTTCCCCAGGTTGCGGTAAAAAGACATCAGCTAAAGAATTTTGGTGAAAGAAATACGTTTGTCCATACGCATCGACAATTTTTCCTAAATCTTGCCACACACTATAGCTTTTTATTGTGCCTCGACACCGGCCAAGAGGAAGTTTACGTTTAGCCCGCTGTGCAGGAGACGCCTTTTTTTTCCCCCATTGAGAGCGACTTGTCATCTTTTGGTTCCGCTTTAAAAATTCAACAGCTCTTTGTTGCGCTTTGGCATCGCCATAGTCATCGTTATCATCGTCATCATAACCGGACTTTTGCCATTTAATTCTATTATCTCTATCCATAGATCCTATAAATCCTCAGTCCTTATTCGTAGTCTTTGACCGTTATTTTTTGGGGTGTTTTTAAATGTTCTTTTGGTGTTTTTTGTGCTTAGGTTTAGCCTTAGGCTAAATCTTCATCTTTAGGCGTGGTGCCTAAAATTTGAATAGCCAAAACCTCACTAAAATCGATGCGCTTTTTTCCAATCTTTAAACGTCTAAACTCAGGACAAAACTCATCTACTCGCCCTTCTAAAGTCGTATATCCATAATCTTCATAAAAGACGATGGAAATAAGCACGCCTTTTTTTAGCTTGGCCGCAGCTTCATTAAGCGCTTGCAACTCTTCATCACTTAAGCTCCGTTTAGGTTCAATCACCTTAGAGCCTTCGCGCACCATGTCGTAATACCCCCTTAGGGCCGCAAAGGATAAAAATTGTTTAGCGCGCTCACTCATTTTAAAGTTCCTCTACGTTTTACCACAGGTTTTGGGGCCTTAGTTAAATTCCTTGATGTAAAAATCTACCTAAAATCTTTGGCTTTTGATTTTAACTTCTGCATAGTAAAAGGTGCTGAGATTTTAATTTTGTTTTGGAGTCTAAGCCCAAACCAACGTTCATACCATTATTCTAACTTAGACTTTGTAAAGCTTAAAGCGCAAAGTATTTATCTAGATGTTGAGGCGAATACAATTATAGAAGTCAAAAAAGTTGAATTAGGTTGAATTAGGTTGAATTAGAGTGAAATAAGTCGGGTGAAGCAAATTGAATTTGGTTGGATTTAGTTGTTTTTATCCAAAGTAGAATCCAAGTAACATCCAAGTACCAAGTAACATTCCATCAAGTTCCAATATGTTTTAATCCTAGCTTGTTCATTTTATTCCGCTTTGGGTTATTCCGCTTTATGGCCCCCTACTAAGCGATTACGCATCCGCCCTGTAGCCCGTGGATCTAAACTAAAGGCTCTAAAAATAGAACTACCCCCGAAGCGATCTTTAATGGCAATAATCGTGCGCTGGACTTGACGTTCTTTAAGTGGATCTTGGTGCTCACTAAATAAATCCAGCTGAAAACCCACCATCGCTGTCGGTAACAACCCAGTTAATGCCACCGATAGTTTTCTTATTGGAGCTTTTTTATCAACTCGCGCTTCATAAATTTGGTTAAAGACTTTTAGAATATCAGTAAAAGAATCGCTAGGCGCATCTAGTTTTTTAGACACACTTAGGTGTGGTATTTGGTCGCGTGAGTAGCTTACGCCAAGCATAATACCGCTAGCCGAAGCATCGCGACCTATAAGTTCAAGACAAGCTTGTTCTACCATTTCCCGCATCACAATAAAGGCCCCGGCTCGGTCGTAATCGGAAAATAACACCTGGCTATTACCTACAGAACTAGAGGTTGGTTTATAAGCTTTAATTTCAGCAATAGTACAAGGCTCGCGTCCATGCGCATGATCGATTAAAAACTCAGCTCCCACGCCAAATTCCCGATACAATAATTGTTCATCACACGCTGCAACCCCGGCCATATCTACGATATGAAACTTAGTTTTTAACCGCTCTGCAATCCCAGGCCCCACATTCCAAAAGTCTGTTATCGGTTGATGATGCCACAGTACTTTAAAAAACTCAGTTTCATTTAATACCCCTATACAGTCAAAAGCATGTTTCGCAAGGATATCTAAAGCCACTTTTGCTAAGAACAAATTGGTCCCAATGCCAGCAGTTGCGCAAATGCCAGTTTCTAAATAGACTTCCCGCGTCAACATCTTTACAAATTCACGCGGAGTTAAATGATAAACGCCTAAATATGGCGTAAGATCGATAAAACATTCATCGACAGAATAAACATGAATATCTTCTGGGCTGATATACCTTAAGTAGATAGCAAAAATATCAACCGAATAGCGCATATAAAGACGCATGCGCGGAGACGCAGTCACCATCCAAGTGCCGCGAGGGATTTCATACATTCGACAACGATTCCGAATGCCTTGTTCCTTTAACGCAGAAGTAATCGCCAAACAAACCGTACCCGGGCCCCGTTCAGGATCGGCGACCACTAACCCTCCAGAAAACGCATTAAGCCCCCGCTCGGCACATTCAACCGAGGCAAAAAAGCTTTTTAAATCGATGCAAGCATAAAGACGCCCACCGTTTTCTGCGCTATCTGGTTTTATCATATTGAGGGAAAAAGGAATAAAGTCTAAAGGAAAACTACTGTAGTGACCTTATTGTAGCATGCTTAGCCATAAAACTGCACTCTTTACCTTGCAACCTGCTTGTAATTTTTACCTTATTTTTTTTAACTTAGTATGACTACATTTTAACCGTTTGCATTTAAACTACTTGCGTTTAAACCAAGCCATCAATCCACCGTTATTTTAGATCTACAAAAAGTTTATAAGCTACAGTTTTGTAGGCTTACTCACCCTTTTACTAAATTCACGCTTCATAAGCCATCGCTTTTACTTGATTTATTGCTAAATCTTCGTGCAAACGA
>UQCV01000091.1 GCA_900539665.1 uncultured Succinivibrionaceae bacterium
TGCAGGGAGAGCGATAGCAGCAAGAATACCGATGATTGCGATTACGATCATTAATATCAGCCTAAAAAATTCCTCCTTCTCTATCGACATTATCGACATAACCTGGATCATTCCTTGCCCAATTGATTCTTTTAAAACCAAACATTTCCATAAGCTTATCAATCTTGTCATAACTTTTCTTTAAAACCCGTCATACATTCCATCTATATGTAGTCAGTTCTGTATAACAAATTTCTTCATACTCTTGTTATTTCAGTCACAAAAAAGGTAAAATACCCCCTATGAGAGAAGTGCTATCTGCACTTCATTGTTGCCAAATACAGGTGTGGAGAATCAAATGCTTAATCAGGCAAAGAACATCGCTTCCTATGATGCAGAACTTTGGTCCGCTATCGACGCTGAAAATCACCGTCAGGAAGATCACATTGAACTTATCGCTTCTGAAAACTATGTTAGCAAGTGTGTAATGGAAGCCCAGGGCTCTCAGCTTACCAATAAGTACGCTGAAGGTTACCCAGGGAAGCGTTACTACGGTGGCTGTGAATTTGTTGACAAGGTTGAAACTCTTGCCATCGAACGCGCAAAGCAATTATTCAACGCTGACTACGCTAACGTTCAACCACACTCAGGTTCTCAAGCTAACGCTGCTGTGTACATGGCTCTCGTTCAGCCAGGTGATACCGTTATGGGTATGAGCCTTGCTCACGGTGGCCACCTTACCCACGGGGCTAAGGTTAGCTTCTCTGGCAAGATCTATAACTCAGTTCAGTACGGTGTAGATGCTGACGGTAAGATCGATTACGAAGAAGTACTTCGTTTAGCTAAAGAATGCCAGCCAAAGATGATCGTTGCAGGCTTCTCAGCTTACAGTGGCATCGTTGATTGGAAGAAGATGCGTGAAATCGCTGATGAAGTTGGTGCATACCTCTTCGTTGACATGGCTCACGTAGCTGGTCTCGTAGCAGCTGGTCTCTACCCTAACCCACTTCCATTTGCTCATGTTGTAACTTCAACTACTCACAAGACCTTAGGTGGCCCACGTGGTGGTTTAATCCTTTCTTCATGTGGCGACGAAGCTATCTACAAGAAACTCAACTCAGCTATTTTCCCAGGTTCACAGGGCGGTCCTCTTATGCACGTAATTGCAGCTAAGGCAATTGCATTTAAGGAAGCAATGGAACCTGCTTACAAGGAATACCAAGCTCAGATCCTTAAGAACGCTAAGGCTATGGTTAAGGTATTCTTAGACCGTGGTTACAAGATTGTTTCTGGCGGTACTGATGACCACCTCTTCCTCGTAGACCTTATCGATAAGCCTTTCTCTGGTAAGGATGCTGATGAAGCTTTAGGTCGTGCTAACATTACCGTAAACAAGAACTCAGTTCCTAACGACCCACGTTCTCCATTTATTACTTCAGGCCTTCGTATTGGTACCCCTGCGGTAACTCGTCGTGGTCTTAAGGAACAAGACGTTGCCGAATTAGCTTCACTTATGTGTGACGTACTTGATAATATCGGCAACGCTGATGTTGAAAAGTCTGTTCAGGAAAAGATCGTAGCTCTTTGCCACAAGTTCCCTGTATACGCTAAGTAATTTTGATTAGCTAAAAGCTAAGAATGACTTTCTTGTCATTCCCAATCATACTCATAAAGAGAATCTAGCAAACTAGATTCTCTTTATTTTTACGCCATTTATGCACCACTATGTTTGTAGCTTCGCCATAAACTTAAGTAATTCCACAGTATTTTTCACTACCTAGCAACATAAAGCTTTGGACATTTCTTAAGCTTTAAATTTTGTCCCCTAGAATCAACAATTACTTCTAAAGCTTTAAACTTAAAAAGTTGAGTTCTAGTAATTCATAAAAAATCCAAAGCAAAATCACTCTTCTTTTGCTAAGTACACTTGCATCCACCCAAAACAAATGAACATTTATGCTACAAAATTCACTTCCTTCAGCATAATTTGAAAACAAATACTAATTTATTTAAATAATGTGATGTTAAGCGCATTGCAACCGTTCTCACACATGTATACTATATCCACTTGAGCGAGATTGCTGGTTTATTTCTAAGCTTTCTCTGACTCACACAAAATTTCTTTCTAATTATCATTAAAAAAGGACTAGTTCAATGTTAAAGAAGCTTCTCTGCGCTGCAATTGCAGCAGGTACTTTAGCTCTTACTGGCTGTGCTTCTGATGGCGCATCAGCTGGTGGTGCTACTTCTGAAGGTGGTGCTGACGTATTTGGTACCAAGATTTATCTCCGTGGTGAAATGAACGACTGGAATGCTCAGTCACAGTACTTAATCCAGAAGGTTTCTGATGGTCTTTATGTAGTTAAGAACGTTGACCTTAAGGTTGACTGGGCTCCATACAAGTTCAAGTTCGCTGACGCTGCTTGGACTTCAGGCACCAACTTTGGTTACAAGGATCAGCCTGGTGTATTTGAATGGGGTGGCGCTCCAATCGTTCTTAACCCTAAGTCTGTATTCGAAGAAGTTAAGGTTACTCCTCCAGCAGATGGTCTTTACGACTTCTATTTCGACGTAACTGATCCAGAAAACCCAGCTACCTATGTTAAGGAAGCAGGTAAGTAATTTACTTACTCGTTAAGTGATTCCCCAAAGCCCGTTTTATAACGGGCTTTTTATTTACAGCTATTTTGATTACCTGGCGCTTCCTAAAAAACCTGCGCATTATATTCACAACCTCTCGGCTCTCACCCTGCTTAACTTAACCTAACACCCTAACTAACTTAACCTAACACCACACTAAACTTCAACCTACCCCATCTATTCCTAAATTTAAAACCAACCTATCAACGATAAACTAAACTCAGTAAAATTATCAAAAACACTCACCCCCAAAAGCCCCTTACACGCATTAAAATCAAAATCCAACCATCCGCAAATCGTTCATTAGCACAAAACAAACATTTTGTATTTTAAGAACACCGCTAACCTAGATTAAAGCCACTATAATAGAAACAGTTAAACTCACACCTAAAGTTAAATGACGTTACCACCAGTCATTAAATTGCTAAAAAGTTCTTTAGCAAAACAACTTAATAAATACACAAAACACAGAAACACAAATACACAGATACACAAAAATAAATAACAAACTACAAGCAACACTAAATGTCTAAAATCATTTAGTAAGGACTATGACCATGACAACTAGTTCAAATATCAACGCCACAATTGATGACTATAGAAGCTACATTTATGGGGAAAAAAATCTTTCTCTTGAAACTGTCAATCAATACTGTTCACAAGCAAGTTTATTCCTAACCTACCTAGCTCAAAAGGACATTGACGCCGCTTCTTTTAAAGAACCTATAGTTCACGAATATTTGTCATATCTAATGGATAAAAAGAACTACAAGCCTCGTTCCATGGCTTTAGCGCTGAGCATTATTAAATCGTTTGTCAAATTTCAGCAAATTGAGCATATCCGTACCGACGACCCCACTGAGAACATTGCACATCCCAAAATAGGCAAAAGTCTACCTAAAGTTATTGCTGAACCATTGATTCAGGTAATTCTCAATATGGCTAACGAAAATGAGATTCGAGAATTTTGTGAAAAAGTCATGATCCTTATTCTTTACGCTTCAGGATTACGTTCATCAGAACTTCTTAGTTTAAAATTTAATAATGTAAATTTCGAAACCAAGCTAATAAGAGTAATTGGTAAAGGTGATAAAGAGCGAGTGGTCCCTATTGCCCCTGTAGCAGCTAATATGCTCGAAAGATACATCGCCAAAGTGCGTGATTTAAAACTCGGTTTTCCTAATGGCTACTTATTCCAAGATTATGCTAAAGGTCGGCCTTTAAACCGCCAACAACTTTACCGAGCTATTCGCAAATACGCTTCCGCTGCTGGTTTATCAAAGTTGCCTTCGGCTCACACCTTTAGACACGCATTTGCGACCCACTTACTAAATAACGGAGCCGATTTACACACAGTTCAGATTTTACTAGGCCACACCAGCATGAATACGACAGAGATATACACCCATGTCGCCACAAAACACCTGCATGATGTATACAACAGCAAAAATCCTCGAGCCTAATCACAATATTTTATGCAGGTCACAATGTAACTTTTTTTTAAACGATTTATAAATTGATTATAACATTTTGTGTTTATAATCAAGTTGGAGTTTTTTATAAGGAGTTTTGGAGTCATCCATGCACGACAATACGGAATTATTTGATACGCTTGGTATTCTAGAAAGCGAACGCGAAAACCTAGTTAAGGCCGCGACAGCTGAGAATAAACCAATGCTCTCTTATCTCGTGGAAAAGGGGATCGTTGATTCGTTTACCGCCCAAACGCGTATCGTAAATAAGTACAAAATGTACGGTTGGCAATTTCGTGACATTGATATCGACAACCTAGAAGACCTCAAAAACGCTAATAAAGCTCTTTATGAAAACAAAGACTGCATTCGTCTTATCAAACAGTACCACGCCCTTCCTTATGAAAAGAAAGGTGGCGTTGTCTACATTGCAGTTTCTGACCCAACTAACAACGAAATTCTCGATCGCTTTGGGAGCATCTGCGGGTTTACAGATTTTTGTATCGCTGATGAAGTTAAACTTACTAAGGCCATTACTACCCTATTTGGCTCCGCCTCCGAAGTATTCGACAAAGTAGACTATGGTGACGAAGATGTCAGTGTCGACTTAGATGCCGATGCATCTGGCGCTGATGATGATGACGACCCATTAGCAGATGACACTGACAATAACGCTCCGGTAGTTCGTATTATCAACGGCTTTTTAAACTCAGCGGTAAAGCAAGGTGCATCTGACCTTCACTTCGAACCATACGAAAAGAAATATCGCGTACGTTTTCGTATTGACGGTATTTTGCACGAACAAAAACTCCATAAAAGTAGTGGCGAAGCTCAGGAAATTCCTATTTCCTACGCCCCAAAACTTGCAGCACGTATCAAAGTTATTTCACACCTTGATATCGCAGAACGTCGTGTTCCACAGGACGGTCGTATAAAATTCACCCTCGCTAGTGGCAAAACCATCGATATGCGTGTGAACACCCTACCAACTCTATGGGGTGAAAAGATTGTAATGCGTATCCTCGATTCCTCAGCCGCTAAGCTTGATATCGATAAACTAGGTTATGAACCAGAACAAAAGGAAAAATACCTCGGCGCTTTAAATAAGCCCCAAGGCTTGATTCTTGTAACTGGGCCAACAGGTTCCGGTAAGACCGTGTCCCTATATACCGGCTTACGTATCTTAAACCAGGTAGAACGCAACGTATCTACCGCGGAGGACCCTGTTGAAATTAACCTTGAAGGGATTAACCAGGTACAAATTAATAATAAAGCAGGGCTTAACTTTGCTAGTGCGTTAAGAGCCTTCCTCCGTCAGGATCCGGATGTCATCATGGTAGGGGAAATTCGTGACCTTGAAACTGCTGAAATCGCCATTAAAGCAGCTCAAACAGGTCACTTAGTGCTTTCAACCTTGCATACTAACTCTGCGCCAGAAACCCTTACCCGTCTGCTCAACATGGGGGTTCCGGCATTTAATATCGCATCATCTGTGACTCTTATTATGGCTCAGCGTTTGGCTAGACGGTTGTGTGACAAATGTAAAATTCTTGACGACACGCCTGAGCATGAATTAGTCAATTTAGGCTATACTGAACAGATTGATCCGGGAGCACCAATCTATAAAGCTAACACAGCAGGCTGCCCAGCTTGTTCTGGTGGCTACAAAGGACGTGTCGGCGTTTACGAAATATTCAAAATGTCAGATTCACTCTCTCAGCTCATCATGGAAGGTGGCAATTCATTGCAAATTGCCGCTTTAGCAGAGCAAGAGGGCATGGTTCCCTTAAGAAAATCGGGATGGAAAAAGGTGGCACAAGGAGTAACCAGTATCTCTGAAATCCTTCGTGTAACATCGGGCTAATATCAAGGAACAGATTATGCCAGCAAAATCAAAAAAAGACTTTATAAACTTTAAATGGCAGGGTAAAAACCGTAAGGGCAAGAAGCTTTCCGGTTATATGTGTTGCCGTAGCCCGGAAGTACTCAAAAGCGAGCTCCGTAAGCAAAATATAACTGTCATGAACGTCAAGGAATACAAAACTATCCTTGGCGATGGTCCTGCTATCAAGCCTGTAGATATTGCCACCCTTTCACGACAGATTTCTACCATGCTTTCAGCTGGGGTACCATTGGTTCAATCAATTGAACTCTTAGCGCAAAGCCATGATAAGCTCAAGATGCGTATGTTGCTCTCTGATATCTGCGAAGACGTATCAGCAGGTACTCCATTTAATATGGCTTTAAGAAAGCACCCTAAGTACTTCGATAAACTATATTGCGACCTTGTAGGTGCCGGTGAAGTTTCTGGTGCTCTCGAAAAGATTTATGACCAGATTGCAACCTATCGCGAAAAGAACGAAGCTCTTAAATCAAAGATTAAAAAGGCTTTGATGTATCCGACTATCGTGGTGCTCATTGCTGCCGGTGTTACCGCTATTTTGCTTTTATACGTAGTACCTCAGTTCGAAGCGATCTTTAGTAGCTTCGGGGCCGAACTCCCTGCCTTCACCCAAATGGTCGTTGCTCTATCACGTTGGCTCCAAAATTGGTGGTTTGTAATTTTCCCTATCATCTTTGGTGGGATTGCCGGTATGATCATGGCTTACAAGCGCCACGAAGGCTTTCACAATTACGCCGATGCTTGCTTGCTTCGCATTCCAGCCGTGGGTAAGATTTTGGAAAAAGGCTGTATGGCACGTTTTGCTTCAACCTTAGCTACTACCTTTGCCGCTGGTATTCCGTTAGTCGACTCTTTGGTTTCCGCCTCTGGGGCTGCTGGTAATGCGCAATTTACTAATGCCATTCTCGATATCCGCCAAGACGTAATGACTGGGATGCCACTTAACACTGCTATGCGTTCCACTATGATGTTCCCACCTATGATGAACCAGATGGTAATGATTGGTGAAGAAGCAGGTTCTCTTGATGCTATGCTTAACAAGGTAGCTGGTATTTACCAACAAGAAGTGGACGATGCGGTTGACGGGTTGTCCTCATTGCTCGAACCGGTCATCATGGTATTTTTGGGTGTGGTAATCGGCGGTCTCGTTATCGCTATGTACCTCCCAATCTTCTCTATGGGTAGCGTTATTCACTAATAAATCAAAGTGATACGAGGCTTCACCTTATCAAGATATGGTGAAGCCTTTTTATTTTAAAGCGTCCCCAAAAAGTATAGAATACTAGAGCTATAACTCTCGCTAACCTTAATATCAACCCTTCTTCACAGTCTGGATAAAAGGATTTACCATGCAATACCTTCACGATCTGCTAACCATGATGCAGGCGTACCCCACTGTTTTCTACATCTACGTCGTTATTCTTGGCCTTTTAGTTGGTAGTTTTTTAAACGTAGTAATCTACCGTTTACCGGTAATGATGGAAAACAACTTTAAAGACGAATTCCAAGAATATTTTCATCCTGAACAACCATTACCTAAACGCGAACGTTTTAATTTAATGGTGCCGCGTTCTCATTGTCCTAACTGCGGTCATAAGATTACCGCTTGGGAAAACATTCCTGTTTTAAGCTATATTTTTCTACACGGTAAATGTAGTGGCTGTGGACAACCCATTTCCCTAAGATATCCGCTAGTAGAAGCTTTTACTGGGCTTATGACTTTTATTGTCGCTTGGAAATTTGGCCCTACCGCCGCAGGCGCTGGCGCCATCGTGCTCACTTGGGGCTTAATTGCCATGGCCGGCATAGACTTTGATAAAATGCTCATTCCCGATGAGATTATTTACCCTTTACTTTGGCTTGGTTTACTTTTTAACTGGCAAGACGTTTTTGTCAGCCTCGATCTAGCCGTATTAGGCGCCGCTACCGGCTATTTAATTCTTTGGGGTATTTATTGGGGTTTTAAACTCTTAACCGGTAAAGAAGGCATGGGCTATGGTGACTTTAAACTAACCGCTTGCTTAGGCGCTTGGCTTGGAATCAAAATGCTCCCCGCAATTATTTTTACCTCAGCTTTAGCTGGAGCAGTCATTGGTGGAATCTATTTACTTTGTACTTATAAACGTGGTTCTCGTCCGATTCCATTTGGTCCATATATCGCTACAGCAGGTTTTATCGTCCTTCTTTATGGTAACGAAATTAACTCTTGGTATTTAAACCTCATCATGGGGTATTAAACAGCCATTTTTGTCCATCACAACTAAAGGAGAACCGACTAAGTTTATGGCTATAGAACCTAAACCTAACATTTATCACCCCGAGCTTATAGGTTCTAAGTGGATTTTAGGCCTAACAGGAGGCATTTGCTGTGGCAAAACCACCGCTAGTGCTATCTTTGCCGAACTAGGTTGTACCGTAGTTGATGCCGACATCTCGGCTCGAGAAGTTGTTGCTCCTAAAACCCCTGGACTTGAAGCTATAAAAGCGCACTTTGGAACGAAAATTTTAAACTCCGATGGTACCCTTAACCGCCGGGCATTGCGGGATATCATCTTTTTTAATGAAGCGGAAAAGCAGTTTTTAAATCAGCTTTTGCATCCACTTATTAAAGAAAATATCTTGCAAAAACTTAAAACGGCTACCGGGTGCTACACTGTGCTCGCCGCTCCGCTTTTATTTGAAAATAAGCTCGAAAGGATACCTGACTTTATCTTATGCATGGATATTGATGAAGAAACACAGATTCAAAGAGTTTGTGCTCGTGATGGTTCCTCTCGCGCTATTGCCGAAGCTATTATCAAATCCCAGCTCCCGCGAAGCTATAAAAACGCCCACAGCAATATAGTCTTAGAATCAAACTTTCCTCAACCTCAAGACATGGCGCAAAAAATCCATGCCTTACACCAAGATTTTTTACAACTAGCCTCGCTTAAGGAAAAAAAACAATGACCACCATCGTTAAATGCCCATCATGTGGTAAAGAAGTTGCTTGGACTAAAGATAATCCATTCCGTCCATTTTGTTCTGAAAGATGTAAAACTCTAGATTTTGGTGATTGGGTTACTGGACGCAATGCTATCAGCACCCCACTTACCCCTGAGGATATGGAAAAAGAAGAAGTTTTGGCCGCCTTTAGAGAAGCAGCTGAAGCCGACCACAAAAACGAAGATTAACCTTAAAACCGCAACCTTCTAATAACCTGAGACCGACGAACTCCTCATGTTTTTTATAGGCTAATAGTAAGTACGCATGAATAAAAGAATTTTGTAAAGAATGGCTAAAACAAAGGC
>UQCV01000092.1 GCA_900539665.1 uncultured Succinivibrionaceae bacterium
TACTCATTAGAGTGCTTGAGCGAGAACTGAACCTATCTTATCGGTGGGAAGCCCCACCTCTATAGGTGGGGGAGGATGTCACACGATTATTCATTGTTGCTTATTATAGATCGTCTCTAATTTAAATAATGCGACTTACTAAGAGTAACTTAAATATTTTCCCGAGGAGCCATAAGGAAATTACAAACAATGGCTGCTTTTGGTCCTTATCCATTGGTTTAGGAATTGATAAATGTAGATAAAAGGAAGAATGAATGAAAGAATGAGAAAAAGGCATGCCCGAGAGCATGCCTTCTTAGATTTTAATTAGTCTAAGCTACAAGCTTAGATTATGACCACTTTTAATATTCAAACTCAAATTAGAGAGTGTGAACAGAAGAAGTGTTGGTGGTGCCAGTTGGAACGAGAGCACCAGAAACCATAACTACGGTATCACCCTTCTTAGCGAGGCCAGACTTGATAGCAAGTTCTTTACCAAGACGGAAGAAGTCATCGGTAGAAGCGATCTTATCAACAACCATTGGAGTTACACCACGAACGATGCAGAGCTGACGAGCAGTCTTAACGTTGGTGGTAAGAGCAAGGATGTTAGCCTGTGGGAAGTACTTACGTACTGCACGAGCAGACTTACCGAATTCGGTAGCAACGATGATGAGTGGAGCGTTGAGGTTTTCAGAGATTTCAACAGCACCCATGCAAACAGCTTCAGTAACGTGGAGAGAAGCCTTGCGATCGAGGTAACGAGAAGAAACTTCACGGTCAGTACGTTCGCAGATTGCAGCCATGGTCTTAACAGCTTCACGTGGGTACTTACCCTTAGCAGATTCACCAGAAAGCATTACAGCATCGGTACCATCGAGGATTGCGTTAGCAACGTCACCAGCTTCAGCGCGGGTTGGACGTGGGTTCTTCTGCATAGAGTCAAGCATCTGAGTTGCAGTAACAACAATCTTACCAACTTCGTTACAACGACGGATGATCTTCTTCTGAGCAAAGATAACTTCCTGAGCAGGGATTTCAACACCGAGGTCACCACGAGCAACCATGATACCATCAGAAGCTTCGAGGATGTCTTCGAAGTTGTCAAGGCCTTCCTGGTTTTCGATCTTAGAGATGATCTTTACAGACTGGCCACCGTTTTGGTCAAGCCATGAACGAACGTCTTCAACGTCCTTCTTTTTACGTACGAAAGAAACAGCGATGAAGTCAACATCTTGTTCGATACCGAATACGAGGTCACCACGATCCTTTTCAGAAAGAGCTGGAAGGTTAGTGATAACGCCAGGAAGGTTTACCCCCTTCTTGTTACCGAGCATTGCATTGTTAAGAACTTCGCAAGTAGCTTCAGTATTGTCAGCGTTCTTAGAAAGAACCTTAAGACCGATAAGACCGTCGTCGATGAGGATGGTGTTACCTACAGCGATGTCTTCAACGAGACCCTTGTAGCTTACAGAGCAGTGTTCAGAAGTGGTGGTAAGAGCAGGGTAGTCAGTTGATACAATGAACTTCTGACCCTTCTTGAGTTCAACTTCACCATCGTTAGGCACTTCACCAGTACGGATTTCAGGGCCCTTGGTATCGAGAACGATAGCATAGTACTTGCCAGTTTCCTGCATGATCTTCTTAATAGTTACAATACGAGCGCCCTGTTCTGCGTGGTCGCCGTGAGAGAAGTTCATACGCATTGCGTTCATGCCGGAGTTAAGGAGTTCTTCCATCACTTCACGTGGCTCGGACTTAGGCCCGATAGTACATACCATCTTAGTTTTTTTCATAAAAAGGTCCTTCAGTAAATCAATATACGAATAATTGACGATTTGACTTAAATCGCAAAACAGCGAATTTTTGCGCATTTTACTAGTAAATCGGAAGAATATCAAAGTTTTATAAAAAATTTTAAATAATTTTTTCTTAAAGCTGATTTTTGCACTGAATTGAGGCAAGTTTTTTTCAAAAAGTTACTTTTTTAGCTTTTAAACTATTAGCCTTCAGTGAGAACGCTACTTTTTTTAATACTTAAGTCGACTTAAACAAGGCCAGCCTTAGGCTCTAATGGCGGTGATTAAAAAAAGCCCCACTCCAAAATAAAAAAGCATTCCTAAAGTTCGGTTCTAACGCCGTAAAACTTGTAAGAATGCTTTTGAGGTAAAACGAACCCAAACTTTAATCTTAACTTCAATCCGAGCCTTTCGGAGCTTAAGGCTTTTTAGCTTATTTAAAAACTTAGGCTTTTAATTAAGCTTAATTTCTTCAGCCTCAGTTTGAGCTTCTAACTTAGAGCCATCTTCTGCAGAAGTTGGTGTTTGCTTGCTAGCGTCTAAATTCTCATCGTTCGCCCTAGAAGCTTTGGCTTCTGTTTGAGCTTGGCTTTCCGATGCGTCTACTGTTGTCGCCTTGGAAGTTTCTTCCTTAGCCGCATCGGCGTCTTGCATAGGCACAACCGTACCATCTAAAAGTTTAATCTCGCCCCCTGGAACCTCTTCTAAACTTAAAGAAGATGAGGTTTGATTAGACTCGCTAACGCCTACATCAGTTGCTACATTGTTTATAGCTTCTGACTTAGTCGGTAATACTTCTACCTCTTGCTTTAGTTGGTCAGCACTAGCTTTATTAGGAGCTACCGCCGATTCTTTGGTGTTAGAGGCAGTAGCCGAGCTTTCTGAAGATTCCTTAGTACTCGTTTCTTCATCCGGCTCTAGAGAGGCTTTTTCTGCCACTTCCTTGGTAGTTTGCTCGTTTAAGTATTGTTTTAACAAGCTTAAGTCCATTTTTTGCACTTCAGACTTTAAAGCAAATAAGCCTGGCACTAGCTCTCGATAGTTTGTAAATACATACTTAAAGAAGTCTCTTTCCGCGGCACTATAGGTTTTCGGATCACCATTTTGGTCTCTAAATTCTTTAACTAAGCGCGCTCTAATGATAATAAACTTAGGTTTAAAAAATTCTATCCCCCCTAAAACCTTGGTCTTAAGGTTACGACCATCGTTTACATTAGAGAAGAATAGATACGGGGAAACCGGTAATCTATCAGTCCAAATATAGTATTGTGGCATATCGCCTTCGACCCAAATACGCTCAGTAACTTCCGTGTTGGCTTTTACTAATTCAACTTTAAAGTTAGTTGTATCATCCCAAGGACGACCTGAATGTGGGCCTAAATAAACCGCATAAACCCCAAGCATTAAAGCAATGCCGACTGACAGGCATAAGAAAAATGTATGGTTGTGGCGATAAAAACCTAATATGCGACGCACTGCAAACAAAATAGTACAAAGCACAATAGCCACAGCAGTATCGGCCAAAATATGCACAAAAACCACCTCTAAGTTTTGTTGTCTGTGTTCCCACGGACCAAACAAAACACGTTCAGCCACAAGGTAAATAAGCAAAAAGAGAATGGTTAGGAAGCTAATATGAATATCCTGCTTTACATGCAAATAGCGATGCATTAAAAAAGCGAGTGGGATAAACATAAACGCCATAAATAATTGATCATAATGGTCGTAAACGTGGCCGGATACACTATTAGCCACAATGGTCATAAGAATCCCAGTTATGATATAAAGCAAGAACCAAAAACGGTCATTGTACTTAGCGTTAGGTGAGTTGATGAGGTTATTGTCCTTACTAAAGAGGAGCCACACAAACCCAATCAAAACAATGAAGCAACCTGTACGGAAAAAACCAACGGTGCCAACTAAGAGATTTAAACCTGGAGCGCCATAAGCACCATCGGCAAAGAAAATCCCGATGCTATAGTAGAATGCTTGGTAAAGGAGTTCATATCCACCTAAAATGTAGAAGTAACTACAAAAGCCCCCAAAAACTAACAACACCCCTAAAAGCGCACTAATAGTAAGTTTGCACCCATCCCATAAACGCCCGTTAGCACAGTAGAACAAAAATAGCATCGTATCCCAAGCGAGCATATAAGCTGCATTGTTTACTCGAATACTCAGCGTAAAAGCTAATACTAAAGATGGAATAATTGATAGCGACCAGTTAAAGCGACGGCGATAAAATAAAAGTGCATATGGGTAGCTCGAGATCATCGCCAAATAAAGGGCGTAATCTTCAGTCATATTCCCATAGTAATAGCGTAAGCCTAATAATGAGATAACAGTGGTAATGGAACAAAAGCGGGATAACGGGGTAAATTTAAAGACTCGGAGCGCCAAATCGACACTTATCACCCCAAAAACCAACAAAATTGTTTCAATAAAAGCAATACCGGCAAAGCCACCAAGACGGTAGCCAATCATATTGATAAAGAAAATCCCTGGGCCTTTAATATCTATCATATCTTGATAGAGGACTTCACCCCCAGCCCACATTTTGCCGATTAGAGCAAATAAAGAAGCATCAAACCCCGGTGCTTCTCCATACCACAAAGGATTCAATAATGAAAAAGCCACCGCAACGAGACACAGAGCAACTAAGATCACCTCATGCTCTTTTTCTCGCAGAAACTGACTTAAACGGGCAATATTCATAATCTATTTCCTGTAAAAACTTACACTACACAAATAAGACAGAGGGCTTTTCAACCCCCTATATGTGAATGGCCTTAGTATTACTTGTCATCCTTTTGGGATTTAACCTCAGGAATCAAACGCGCTAAAGCTACAGAATGTCCGTCAACTTGTTCAATCTTGATGCGCCAACCTTGAACTTCGAGCGTCATGCCGTTTTGTGGCACGGTCTGCATGGTTTCAACGATGTAGCCAGCCAAAGTATGGTAGTGCACACTTTGCGGAGCGCTAAAGCCAGTTTGACGAGCTAATTCATTTAAAGCAATTTCACCAATAACTAAGAATGAACCATCTTCTTGTTCAACACAATCGCCCTTTTCTGAACGTTCTGGTAAATCACCAGCAATTTCTTCAAGCATATCGTGTAAGGTTACTAAGCCTTCATAGTTGGCAAATTCATCCACCACAAAGAGCACGTAGTTCTTAGCTGAACGACATTCTTCTATAGCTTTAAGTACGCTCACGGTTTCCGGAATGTACATAGGAGCACGAACGAGAGAACCTAAATCATCATCTTCACCAGCTAAATATTTCGCTAAAACCTCAGACTTTTTGATGTAACCAAGTGGAGCATCGCGATTACCATCTTTAATCGCTACTAAAATCGAATGTTTAGTCTTCGTTAATTGTGCTAACACTTCTTCTTTGGTTTCACCTACGTCAAGCATTTCGACATCACGGCGAGCGGTCATAATAGCTCTTAAAGGCTGGCCATTTAACTGTAAAGCACGAGACACCAAATCCTTTTCTTCATCAGAGAAGGTATGTTCTTCTGATGGAGGCGCTACTATTGATTCTTTAATGCTTTGGAATTGCCCTTCATTTCTTGAGCCTAAGATACGTAACACTAAAGAAGCCGCTAATTCACGACTATTGTTCTTAAGATTCTTATCTAGCTTAAGGCTATTTTTACGCGCGATTTGGTTAAAGATTTCAATTAAGATAGAGAAGCCGATCGCAGCATACAAATAAGCTTTTGGTACATGGATATGTAAGCCTTCTGCTAACAAGCTAAAGCCAATCATCAACAAGAAGCTTAAACAAAGAATCACTAAAGTTGGGTGACTAGTTACAAAGATTGTTAATGGCTTACTTGAAACCACCATGATAAACATGGCGATTATTACTGCAAACATCATGATAAACACATGTTCACACATCCCAACTGCGGTAATAACGGAATCGAGAGAGAACACCGCATCGAGCACGACAATCTGCATAACCACCAACCAAAAGGCATGTGAAGTAGCCTTAGATTCAGTTGGGGAATGATCCTTACCTTCTAGTTTTTCATGGAGTTCGGAAGTTGATTTATAGAGTAAGAAGACCCCGCCTAGCAACAAGATTAAATCTCGTAACGAGAAGCCAAAATCTCCAATGGTAAAAAGAGGTTCCTTAAGTGACACGATCCAAGAAATGAAGGTCAACATGACCAAACGAATTAAAAGTGCCAACCCGAGACCCATATAACGGGCCTTATCCTGCACTTTAAGCGGGAGCTTACCCGCCAAAATCGCAATAAACACCAAATTGTCAATGCCGAGCACTATTTCAAGAACTACCAGCGTCAACAGACCAAGCCATGCGGAGGGATCATAAATCCAAAGCATGTCAAACATAAGTTACACTTCCTCTTTTTCTATTCTAGCTTTTTCAACCAACCATTTATCTCTAAGCTTTTGGTGTTTTTAACTAAAAAAGTTTCTTAAGAACCAAAGGCTCTATCCCTAAAAGATCCTTAAGCCTTAAAAAGTCTTAACCGCCAAATTTTCTACCCAAACTTAAGAGTAAATTTTAAAATTTGGTCCCCACAACCACGAATAGAAGTTTATATTTTAGTTATAAGTCCTAGCACGTCATAAGCGTTTAGGGCAAGTTATGATAATTTAATGTTTGGGCTTAAAAGTTTGGTATATACCACAGCTAAAACGTCTATACATTTAAGCGCAAACAAGTTATCAACCGTATTATATTATCATTTTTTAGTTATTTGTTTCATTGATTTTTACATGGAATAATTTGAACCTTATTAAAACCTACTTGTAGTCCTAAAGAGCGCTACTAGACGCACTTTGGCGGACTTCTAAATTCAGCGCTTTTTATTTTTTTCTCAACTCAAAAAACAACCTCCTAGCCAGTAAAGGCTAAGAGGTCGGATTATGCTTAACTTTTAACTTTAATCAAAAGCTTTAAGCCTTCGTGCGTAAGTTTTAGTTTGAGCTAAGCATAAGCATAAGCATAAGCATAAGCATAAGCATAAGCATAAGCATAAGCATAAGCTTGTAGCTTTCATTATTTTTAACTTAAGCCACAAGCCCACATTGTTAGTTTCGCCTAAATCTTGTTGTTACGTACTGTCCCAGTTTTAACGAGATAAACGCTAGAAAGAGGCTTTAACTCAACACGAAATACGAATGGAGAACTTAAGTCGTCTTCCATTTTAGGATTACCATTAGCGTCTAAAACAACTTCACCGTTTTCATCAAGAGATTCTTTTTGAAGGTAAGAGCGTTCATAAATAGTCCCGGTAATTGGGTCATTTAAAGTATCGTCATCACTCCAATCTTTAATGATGTCTTTTGGTTCGATAGCAAGAATAACATTCTTGTTTTCGCTAACGTTAACCCCATAAAGCACAGTTGATTTAACTACTTTGTTTTCTGAATACTGCTTACGTACTACCAAATAGTCGTCAGTTTGAGCTAGTAAATCTGTACGCCCCATTGAAAGCGCCGGCATTTGAGCACGTAAACTCATTAATGCAGTAAAGTAAGTTTTAACTTCCTCCTCATCTGCATTAAAATCTTTGATCTTACCTGCTGCACGAGAAACATTATCATCACAGATGTAGTTTCCGCCTTCTACTAAGCAGAAGTTATTCCCTTCATTATTTAGTTCTGGCTGAGCAGGATATCTTGTAAAACTCTGCCCAATTTCTTCCCCGTAGAAGTTTGAAATCGGACCACTTAAAGACGCAAGGTAGCTTAATGCCGCCTTAGTTCTTGCCTTAGACTGATTAGCTGAAATTTGCTTATGGTACTCAGCGCGGCGTACCAAATCGGCAAACCTTACTAAGTCGTGGTTAGTGATAAAGGAAATTGGGTAGATATTTACTTCGTCTTCCGGATTAAAGACGTTTTGTTCATCCTTAAACATGTCAAGTAAAGTTGAAGCAGACTTCTTTTGCCCATCTATTTTACTAGCCCATTCTTGGGTCGCAAAGGTCTTAACGATAGCATAACGAGTTTGGAACGCAAACGCAGATTCAATCCCACTATCGCTTTTACCGGTAATAGCATAATCCTTAATCTCTTTGTTACCACCCCAAATTTCCGCAAAAGCTAAACCCAAAGTGCCATCTTGTGTAGCCACACTCTTTAGAGAGTTAAGAATATCTCTTTGGTAATCAACTGGAACTTGGTACCCTTGGTCAAAACGCCACCCATCTAAATGCCACTTTTGGCTATAAGTATCCATGTAGTTTTTAAAGAAACTAAGGGACTCAGGGAACTTAGCGCAAGTTGTTTTAGAGTCGGCAGGATATGTACCATCTAATTTACGACAAGTATCGGTGGTGTTCAAAGTACCTTGAACCCCATCGACATGAAGTTTTAAGTTATCAGTCTTCATGTGCCCCATAGCGATATCGCCAAAGAAATACATGCCTTCGTCATGGAGTGTCTTAGCAAGCTTAATTACCTCAGCGTCAGTCCCAAAATGAGGATCAACTGAGCCATAATCACTCACAAAGTAACCAGTGCTATCTAATTCTTTACAGTTACCGGAAAGTTCACAGCTCTTCATAAATGGAGTAGATAACACTGCATTCATGTTTAAGCTTTTGATAAAAGGAACTGCCTTGGTAATACCGGCAATGTCGCCATTAAATGGCCCTGGACCATAACCTACTTTCTTGTAATTTATGTTGTCATCGCCATTTTGGAAAGTACTAACCATGACATGGTAGATACGTAAGTCACAAACTTTCTTTTGTTCCTCGATTAGATCCGCACCACGGTTACAAGTTAAGTTGTTAGGTAAAGGAGTAACGCTACTAACATCCACTTCTTCGGTAGTCACAGTTGGAGTATCGCTACCGCTATTACCGCCACTTGATGACCCACCGCCACCACCGCCACAACCGTTTGTTAAAGCCAAAATCGACATCATAGCTGATGCGAGCAAGGTTTTTTTGAGGTTCCACGTATTCATTATTGATTAGTTTCCTTGTTTTGGTATTCTTGGTTTTAAACTTCTAAGTTTAAGAATCAAAGGCTATACCTAATGCCAGAAAAAATTTCCTAGCGCAATTTGTAATTATGTAAAGCTAGTACGTTTTAAGGCGCCCCAAACTAAAACGGCACTCTAATTAGCAAAGTAACTAGCTACCTAAATATAGGCTGCGTCTTTGGATCACGCCAAACTTAGTTTAAGGCCCAAAATTTTTTACCCCACCTAAGTTCTTAGTTGGATTTCCATTCAAAATTCGTCGTTTCAGTATATTTACATTCCAAAGTAGTGTCTACCAAAAAACACTTTCAAACCCGACTCTTTGACACTTTCTTCACCAGCTAAGTTTTTCAATCCCTTTGTTTTTAAGCTAGAGTGTGCTAAAAACTTGATCACTCTTTCATTAACTTGATGATAATGCTGTCACCAGTGAATTTCTATAATTTACTGGTGACATGTTATTTAACTGAACTCGGCAAGAAGTCTCCCACCTCTAAGGTGGTGAGATGAATTGC
>UQCV01000093.1 GCA_900539665.1 uncultured Succinivibrionaceae bacterium
TAGGAATGTGCAACTCAAGAACCCCAAGTCTAGTGGTGAACTCACGGGTTCTATACCCATTTCGTTGAGTGGTGCGATTATCGCTTCTCTTATAGGATTCTGCGCCAATTTGTTCAGTTGCTTCCGCCTTTAGAATCTGATCTAACACTGCGTTTAACAGCTGCGCTACTCCCGTATCTCCTTGGCATAATAATAGATCTTTAACTTTGTCTAGTTCTAGTGTAAGATTAGCTTGTTGGGCCATTTCCCTTTCCTTATATAAATATGAATGTTGGTAATTAATATTTTACAAGGTTTACTGGGGCGTGGCCCAATTTTTTAAATTTACACCAATTATATGGACTCAATCAAGGGCTAGATGCTCCCAAGCTGATCATACCATCCTTCTTTCTGATACTGTGAGCAAAAGGGGGTAGAATATTTCTTACGTCTTCTGTGAAGCAGTTCGAAGATATCCTTCCGCTCATTATCGTTTGGTTTCAAGAGAAGCCATTCTTCAATGATAAGAAGAAGTGGATTGGCATACTTAGTCATGACCTTTTTGTATGTACCTTCATTCCTGGACGTTTCCAGATCTGGGAGTCGTACATACTTTGACACCGGAATGTTGTTTTCCTTTAAATCGGAACTGCGGTTTCCATAGTCCGGACAGACGGTGTAATCAGCCCCGGATTACTCAAGCGAATAATCTAATGAGCAATCGTAGTTGTAAGTTAAATTCCATTCTAGAGTGAGCAACTGCTTGACACTAACCGCACGCCGTTTACAGCGAAAAACTTACGCCGTTATAGCGAAATTTGCAGGATCTTTAGTAGTGGTTTATTAGTGATGATTTAAATCTTACTAAATTTTTCTTACCACATCAATTTTTTTTGCCTCGAGATTGGTCTAATTTTTATCGAATCCACATGTTTTTACACAGACCCTAAAAAACTCTTATCAACTTTTTCATAAATTGTTTTAAAAGTTAATAGGAGTTTAGATGTGGTAGGTATCAGTAGCATTTAAACTACTTTATCAATTACCCACAATGAATTTCTATAACGTGAAGTTGAAGACAAAATTTTATAAATCCATAGCAAAAGCAAAGAAAAACAGAAATCAGCAATAGCCAATAGAGTCTTCGCTGTTTTATTATTAATTCATTAATTTTGTGCTTATCATTTTTCCAATCGCTTTGCAATGCGCCGGGTATTTTACCTTTGACTTCAAATTTCTCTACATCATCTGCTATATTATCTAACATTTGTTTTTGATAACTTAACCCTAAGTAACACATTACACAGTAAAAGCACAGTGCAATATATACTAGCCAGTTATCACCAGATTTTAGAGCGGTTGGAATAGCTGTTAAAAATGGTAAACCTAAGAACTGGGGTAATATTTTGCTAATACTATCGTTTACTTTTGCTATAAATTTCTCGCTATTTTCTGTGAGTTTTTTCACAAACTTCTCA
This sequence comes from uncultured Succinivibrionaceae bacterium, assembly GCA_900539665.1. GTDB lineage: Bacteria > Pseudomonadota > Gammaproteobacteria > Enterobacterales > Succinivibrionaceae > WG-1. Next base: position 1,458 of record UQCV01000093.1, read on the forward strand.
TAGCTGAAATTTTCCATATAGAGTGCATATTGCTTTTGTATTGCTTTATCAATTTGCTCAATTTGGTATAGAACGTCAATAATTGTCGCATCAGGTTGCAATGTGTCAGAAAAAACAAATGCTAAAATAGATTTTTTCGCATCAATATGAGAACTGGTGTTGTCATCATTTAGCCAATTGCTAAATCCTTGTAGAATTTGAATTTGTTTATCAGTTAATGCTTTTAAAGATTGACTAAACGCCTCTACTTGTTGGTTTATTGCAATGGAAAGCTCAAAGTTTTTTTTACTAAAAAATACTAGTTTTTTATTTACATTATCCACATAGGCTGCCATTGAATTTAACTGTTGAATAAATTGTTTTACCTGTTCATAGTAATGGTAATAATTAGGTTTTTCAGCATCAGCTGAAGATACTTTGTCTGCCTTGATAAAATACTCAGATTGACTAATAGGCGAATGTAGTTGCCCCATATCGCCTTTAATAAATGCTTCAAAATTATCAAATAATCGCCCCAATTTAAATTGGGGTTGTCTCAATACCAGCTCAATGGTTTCACCAACACTAACTGTCTCTGATAATATTTCAATGGCGGTTTCTTCTTCTGCTGCCAATCTCTCCAATAATGTATAATCTTCTTCTGAATTTGAGCAAAACATCGCCTTATCCGAGTTCTCAATAAACTTGGATTGACGGTAAATTTTAACTAAATCAGAAAAGGTTATTGTCATTATTGAAATGCACCAAGCAAGCTATCTGTTGGATTATTGATAATGATCTTACCATCAATAAGGGTGATTTCGCTATATAAAACTGCAGTGCGATCGAAACTTAAACACCAATGTTTTGTTTTTCCTTTAAAGGTTGAAAGTTTTTTTAGTGAGCGTTTGTCAGGAGTAAATCCATCGGATACTCCTGCTTCGGCATCTGAGAGTTTATCTTTTAATTCTTGAGGATTTTCAGACCAGACGCGATTTGCAAAGGTTTCAGTAGAGAATGGCTCTTCATTGTCGCTTATTTCGTAGAGATATTCTTGGGCTCTTTCGAAGAAGGCTGTTTTCTGTTCAACATCTAACCCTTGCTGATTTGCAAATTCTTCTAAATGCTCAACCAACTTTTTCGTTTCTTGTTGTGCTTCTAAGATATCGTTACACCCTAGAAAGAGCTTAAAATATTGAGCAATGTCGCCTTGCCCTTTTAAGAAACTAATATAGCGTTTTTCACCAGCTTGCCAGGATGTTAAGTTAATTCGTCCTGCATATTTTAAATGCTCAAGAGCTAATACTTCCTCTTCCTCTAGCTGCCAGTCAGTGGTGGAGAAGGCTTTTTTTTCAGACAGAATAGCAATCAAGAGATACTCACTGCGGTTTTCTTCAAAGTGGATGATAAATACTTTTCCACCGGTTGCCAGAGGTTGATCTTGGATACGATTCGATAATGTATTCATCATTCTTTTTGTTGCGGCATAGAAATTTTGGTCATTGAGATAGTCTCGCACAATTTTTGGCATAGGATAGCTATCTTCATCGCTATCAAACTGACCAAACCCTTTTCCTGCTTTGCCAGAATAAGCTTCGGTTAATTTGTTTAAAAAGTTTAGATGTACCTCAGTTGGAGTAATTTCTGTTGGGCTAGGATCAATGTCCGTGCTGCCTTGTACTTCTTTGTTTAAAATATGATAAATAATATGTTTAATCATTTTTCATTCCTTAATAAAAATCATTGCTGTTCTGCTGTTTTTAGCCGCATGAAAAGCCATAGCATGCCGCCGATGTAGGTTATCATGAAGTTGATCCGAGATTATCAGGGTAGATGATCTCGAATTATATGATCTTTTTAACTTTCGTTATTTAAAACTTTAAGTTCTGTTTTTATAGATTACTGTGATCATTATCTCGTTATCCTATCAGATTTTACTTTATCTAGAGATCTTACCGTTGATCTGAGATTATCAAGGGATCTGGAATATTCCTCCTCTAGTAAGCTAATGGTATCTAAGCAAAGCTGACATCTATCAGATTAAACGTAAGCATCGCTAATTCCGACGTCTAGGCCTGAATCGCCCGCCGAGGGTAAAACAAAGCCCGCTAACAGAGGCGGGCTATCAAGGTCGTTTTAATTGGTTGGAACCAGACTAAGCTACTTTAGGCAGTGGTTGTTCATTTGAATGTTTAGCCATAAACTTGGTGCTATGACATTCCTTTTGTATCTCTTGGTTCCATGGCAGAAACTCCTCAAGAAGCTCTGGCTTGTTGCGATACTTAGGGTCGGTAATGCGACTAAATATGTACATTAAGTACTTTTCTGGTGCTAGATTGTTTAATTGAGCGGTGTGAATTATGGTGTAATAGCCAGCAACAACAGTACCACCATGATTGTTGTTGCAGAAGAGATAGTTCTTGCGACCAACCGCGATAGAACGAATGGCTTGTTCAGCTACATTGTTGGTCATATCCACCATCCCGTTTTTAAGGAAGGTTCTAAATTCTTGTTCGTTGTTAATTGCATAGCCAATAAAGTCTTTGAACTTCTCTTGAACCATTCTTTTAGGGTCAAAGTATTTATGACAAATAGAGAAGAACTCATCAAAAATAGGCGCAGATCTCTCTTGTCTGGTGGAAAGTCGAGCCTCAGGGGTATACGTACGGCAAGTATCCTCGATACTAAATAGCTTGTTGATTAACTCCAAGAGTTTTATTGTTGTTAATGCCAAACTGAAAATGTAGAAATTCGCCAAAGTGAAAATGTCGTTTTTTTTCATCTAAACTATCTTTATAGACCATATAAAGGAGTTTTGTATGAGAAAAGACATAGCAGAAACACTGAGGGAATTTTTAATGAATGGTATAAAACCAAACTACTCAAAAATAGCAAAGCAATTTAATTGCGATGCAAGAACTGTAAAAAGGTATTTTTTAAACTGCCAAAACTTAAAAAGAAAACCAAGAGTTGTAGTAAAAGTTTTGGATTGCAAATTTCGCTCTAAACGGCGTGAAAATTTTCCCTTCTTAATTTTCAGTTTTTCGCTTCAAACGGCGTGCCTTTTTTACCCCAAAATTGAGTCATTTTCAGCTTAATTCTCTAACCCCAAACACAAATTTATTTCACCTATATCTGTATTCTATGGAGTGGTCATCGTTTGCGATAAATTGACTACTTTTCTATGTCGTTATTTATGAATTGCGACTAAGGATACTTAATGAAACGAGATTACCGAACTGTAATCGGAATATTGGAAGCTCGCCTTAAAGGCGAATCATACAGCTAGATCCAACGTAAATTTGGTATTGGCTCTAGTACCTATTTAGGAAAGCTAAAAATTTGATCTAAACGTCACACATTTTGCGATGCTTTGTCGGATCATCTTAGTGATAAAGGATCAAAATTATTTCGGATCTTCTTAGTGATAACGAACATGAACTAAAGCACAAAGATGCAAAGGATCGGTTCACCCTTAATGACAAGAGCGATAGGAAAGTATTAGACCTCATGAATAACGTCATGGTAACTAAGTTTAATGAAGGATTTATCTTTAGTGAGGTAGTTGGACAGCGCAAACGGCTATTTGAAGCTTTAGGTGTACCGGTTCCAACGGTAATCCAATCTGAGGAGCAGGAGCTAGAGGAAGAATTATGTACGGAGTTGGACGAAATAAATTCAGTAGATGAACTAATGGAAATTATAGAACCAATCTAACTAAAAATAACAACCCCCACCTAACGTGGGGGTTAAAATCAATCTTGTTACGTAAAACGATGCAAGATTTGGGTAAGCAATGCTAGAGTGGAGTTAATCAACAATAAGATTAAGCTCTCCATTCGCAAGGCTTATGGCTTTAGAAATTATGAAAACATGGTTGATATGCTCATGTTAGTCTGTTCAAAATTATCTATACCATTTCCAAACAGAGGGGTATTAGGGATGAAAGTTATGTAACACAAGGAGTCAACGTGCATAACTTTCTGTTTTCTGTTTTACCCACAGATATACCTGATGACTCCTATTTTGAGGGGATTGCGGATTTTACGGATTAAGCGATGGTGAAGTTACGAATTTGTGAATAAAAGTTGATAGAGTCCATATAATTGTTTGTGTAAATTAAAAAAATTGGGCCACGCCCCAGTAAACCTTGTAAAATATTAACAGCAACTTCAATTTTTATGTAGGAGAAAGGGAAATGGTCCAACAAGCTAATCTTATATACTAGAATTAGACAAAGTTAAAGATCTATTATTTTGCCAAGGAGACGCGGGAGTATCAAAGCTGTTAAACGCAGTGTTAGCTAAGATTTTAAAGGCGGAAGCAACCAAGCAGATTGGCGCAGAATCTTATAAGAGAAGCGATAATCGCACCACTGAGCGAAATGGGTATAGAACCCGTGAGTTCACCACTAGACTTGGTGTTCTTGATTTGCACATTCCCAAGCTTCGCGACGGCACTTTTTTAAGAGAGCTGTTTAAAAGATACGACAGATGCGAACGAGCTTTTCAGCTTACCATTATGGAGATGGTGGTAAATGGCGTATCTACGCGTAAGGTCTGTGCTATTGTTGAGGAGCTTTGCGGAAGCCCTACGAATATGGAAAAAACGAACCTTACTACCCAATCAAATCTGATGAAAACTTGGCTTTGTACCAAAAATATCTTGCTTTGGCAAAAGAAAAATACCCAAATATTCATCTTTTAGGAAGATTTGGAGACTATAATACTACGACATGGATAAAGCCATTGAAAGAGCATTTGCACTTATGGCAACAATCAATAACCAATAAAATTTTAAGGGATAAACACATGAATACTGCTATTATTTTTGCCGCAAATAACGCTTATGCGCCTGGGGTAATTATAAATATTGCCCAGATTGAGCACCTTCATTCCGATTTTGCTGATAAGTACTTGGTTTATGTTGATAATTGGTCTCAAGAAAATCTTGAAAAGTTAAACAGCATTTGCCAAGACAAGATTCAAGTTATTAATTACACCGAAAAGGATTTTTGGAACAAACATCCTGAACTAGCAGGCATTGATAAAGTTTCTAACTTTGTTAAGCAATATTCTCACTTCAAACTCGCATTTGCTGACTATGTATTACATTTAGACACTTACAAACAGGTAATTTTCTTTGACTGCGACTTGATTGTTTTAAATGATATTTCACATATCAAAACTCTTAAAAGTGGAATTTCCTTTAGATATGGATTTTATGAAAGTTACAAAGAACAAAGAATCCCTGGTCCAAATGGTGGTTTAATTTCTTTTGCTAGTGACCTGCCTTTTAAAAAAATTTCTAAAATTTTTTCTGATTACGTTATTGGGGTAAATTCAGCTAATGCAGATGAAAGAGCTATTGCTCGAATCTGTTTTGACCTTGGTTTAAAAATTAACGAGCTTGACGTTTCATATAATTTTTGTCCAACTCTAAGAGGTGGGGCGGAATATTTGGACTCCAAAGACATTAAAATCTTACATACAGACGGACCAAATAAAATTTGGAACTCTTCGTTTTACCAAACAATTATTCCTTCATATACAAATTGGTTGAATAAATATAAATTACCTTTTAATTCTTCAACTGATAGTCCATGGAAAAATTTTAAAACATTTTCTATGTATGAAAATTCCAAAAAATTCATCTGTGCGCAACTTAATTTTCTTGATAGGATTCCTTTGTTGCACATGCTAAAAGAAATTCCAAGCGTTCAAATTGACGTTGAAACTATATTTGAACATTACACATATTTGTCACATAATTCAAAGATAATTAGATTTAATTTCAACTATATAAACTATGGTAAATTTAGAGTACGTTGTATATATAATTCCAACGAAACAATCCATGATTTTATAGCAAAACAATTATGTACCATCCAACTCAAAAACATAGAATTAAAATTTTATAAAGATTCTAATCGAAATATTGAGTATTACTACTTTGATTGTGATGTTTCAAAGCTTGCTGAAAGCTTCAAGAATATGGTGGTTGTATTTACTGATATCATCAACAAATACCAATCAACGTTTGCAAGCGCATTATGGTCAAACTCTCTACATTCGAAACTTGTACAGCATAACATAAGCTTATCTTTTTCTTCGACTATTCGTAAAATAGACACCCCTAATCCAATTTCACTAACCGACCTTAAAGACGGTGATGTTTTATTGTGCGTAGCAGATCCAAATGATTGCGTTTCATGGGCAATCACCTACTTTACTAACGCCGAAGTAAGCCACGCAGCTCTAACCTATGATGCTAAGAATAATGTTTTGGTGGATGCTGCTGGGAATCACGTACGTACTGCTCTAATAACTGATTATCTAAATGATGGTCGACCAATTCATGTAATGCGCTATCAGTACAATCAAAACCTTAAACCAGTACTTGCTAGCGCCAAAAACTTTCTTGATAAGCAAGAACCATATGCTAATAGCACTCTTGTTATGCTTGCTGCTGTACTTCTTCTTACAAAGAATATTCCTCAAACATCGCTTGCTAAGAAAGCCCTTACTAAGCTCATCAAACTTGTTTGTGGTGAACTTATGAAACTTATAAATAAAAAGGTTTACCCTAATAGTGAACCATTTGTATGTTCCCAGTTTGTGGCAGAAAACTTTAATAGAGCCCAAGATTATGAACCGTTCATTAAATATCCATTATTCTTTAATGACGAGAACAATATTACAAAGCTCTATGGCCAATCCCAAGGAGTAAAACTCTATAACTACTTGTACGATTACGGTATTGACGTAAACCAAGCAATCAAATTTGGTGCCCAAGAACAACAACAATTATCCAATGCTCTTGGTGATTCACTTGAGACAATTTGCTCAATCCTTCATCAAATTATCATCTTCTTTGACAATGAAAGAGCTCTTTTAGCAAGTAATGCACCAACACAGGAACTTCATAGAAATATGAATGCTGAGTTATTGTCTGCTGATGAAATCAAGAAAATCGATATTGAACTGAAATCATCAATCTCTAATCTTGCAGCATCATTCTATGCACTACATCAAACCCCAGAAAATCTAGCCAAATTGTCAGCAATCCAAGGCAAAGATCTTTTGGAATATCTTAAAACTCTAGAAAACTATTTTGTGACCCCAGGTGATCTTTTGTTTAACTGCCCAGCACTAAGATATATAGGTACCCTGTCAGCTATAGCTAAACAAAGTAAGTAATTAAAGATGAATCAACATGCCCTCGTAATCATTTAAGTAGATTCATCTTGGTATAGTGGAACTCAATACGGTGTATGAGTTCTGCTGTATTGCTCTATTGGTGTTCGGTACTTCAAGCCTTATCAAATACCAATAGAGCCCAAAGATATCAATGATTTTGTTTAAATCTCACCAAATCGTTTATTGAAACTACATTTATAGAACTCCTTTCTAGTTTAGAAGTGGCTTAAAAAAAGCTTTTTTTTCGCCCCTTTTTTAGAAAAAATGTGGTTACATTGAGGAGCGTGAGATAACTCACAAACATTGATGATATGTCGCAAACTAACTTTACACAAAGCGGTTCTTGTGTAAGATTAGCTTGTTGGGCCATTTCCCTTTATCCTATATAAATTGATGTGGTAGTTAATATTTTACAAGGTTTACTGGGGTGTGGCGCAATTTTTTTAATTTACACCAATTATATGGACTCTATCGGTTAAAATACCCTCAACCTTACCATTAGATATCTTGTAATCAGCGTGATTCAATACCCCATCTAAATGATTTTCTAATAGTTTAGCAAACGTAACTTCACCATCGCATATTGTTACAGCTCACTGAGAATATAGCTATTTTGCTCAGTCATTATTATTCAAAAGT
>UQCV01000094.1 GCA_900539665.1 uncultured Succinivibrionaceae bacterium
GGTTGATAAGATTAGTAAGTCCTTTCTTGTAGTAATTCATACCTGAGCCTAAATCTGTTATAAGCTCATATTTATAACCGTGCTCAGTACAATAACAATTCTAGTACTTGTGATTGTCTTTGTAAATCTTTTTTTTGGTCATGAGAGCTTACTCTAGCATAAGCTATGGTTTTTCTCTCATCTAATACAGTATACAGTAGGTACTTCCTTTCCACTGATTGCTACAATCCTATCAAGGTTATATCGTCTTGTACCACCAGGTGAAATTGAATCAGGTTTTAACTTACCTGACTTCTCCCAATTTCTCATGGTTTGAACATGAACCCCTAATAGTTTTGCAGCTTGACCTATGGAAATTATTTTTGACATAGTCTTGATACCTACCAAATATTAGTAGATATTATAAACAATTTACATATTTAACACAACAGTTAATTAACCCCGTAAACTCCCCATAAAAAAGCTCCCTTTAACTATGGTGTTAAAGGAAGCTTTTAGGAGCAAAAGTTTTACTACTTTGCTAAGCGAAGCTTAAGGGTTAAAAATTAAGCCTTAAGCTTTGGCTAAATCATCACTTTTCTTACTAAGAACACGACCACGGAGCGCATTAAAGTAAAGCGCAGTTTCTTCGTAAATCGTCTTACGTAAGAAGAAGATGGCAATTAAGTTAGGGAAGGCCATTAAGCCATTCATGATATCGGCTAAGACCCACACAATATCAAGGGTCATAAATGAAGCTGTTGCTACAATGCCCACATAGATAATACGGTAAACGTAAATAACCTTAGTCCCAAATAGGTACACTACCCCGCTTTCCGCATAATAGTTCCAACCAATAATAGTGGTAAAAGCAAAAAGCAAGAGCCCAATATTAACGACGTAGATCCCCCAAGAAGCCCCTAAAGTATCACAAAAAGCTTTAGAGGTAATAGCTGCCCCATCAACCCCTTCGAGGTTCCATGAATCTGTTAAGACAATGGCTAAGCCTGTCAGCATACAAATAACTATGGTATCTAAGAAAGTCCCAGTCATATTGATGAGACCCTGTTCAGCTGCATGCTTAGTCTTAGCGGTTGCAGCTGCAATTGGGGCCGAACCAAGACCGGCCTCGTTAGAGAAAATCCCACGCGCCACCCCGAAACGTAGAGCCATTAAGATGCCAATCCCAGTAGCACCCCCACGGCAAGCTTCAAAGCTAAATGCATCTTTTACAATAGTCACAACTGCTTGTGGCAAGAATTCAATCTTTAAGATGATGATAAAGAGGCAACCTACAATATAGAACACTGCCATAATTGGGATTATTTTCGTACTGCAAGCAGAAATACTCTTAAGGCCACCTAGGGTAACTAAGCCAACAAGCACCGTGGTAATGGCACAAGATGCAACTGGACTCATGTTAAACATCAAGGTATTAGCTTGAACCATGGCGTTTATTTGGCAATAAGTCCCGATCCCAAAACAGCCTGCCCCAATGGTAAAGATGGCAAACAAGGCCGCTAACGGACGAGCACAGGCTTTACCAAGTTTTCCTTGAGCTCCAATCCCATTTTTAATGTAGTACATTGGGCCCCCGCAGTAGCGGCCCTTGGCATCTACTTCTCGGAATTTTACCGCGAGCAAACATTCGCCATATTTGGTCGCCATCCCAAAGAAAGCAGCGACAAACATCCAAAATAAAGCCCCAGGGCCACCCATATGGACCGCAGTTGCCACCCCGACGATATTTCCCGTACCGATGGTACTTGCAAGAGCGGTACAAAGAGCCGCAAAACTCGTAATTTCCCCAACTTTGCCAGCTTCATCGCGATGCGGAGTAAAAACTAATTTAATAGCTCGCCCAAGATTGCTAAGCTGGATCCCACGAAGTCCAATAGTCAGCAACACCCCTACTGCAAGTAACATTACTAGTAGTGGCACCCCCCAAATAAAGCCATCGACTAAATCAAGATAACCACCGACTACCTTTAGAATTTCACTAAAGTCATTCATAACTTATTTTTCCATCTAAAAGCGCAGCTCACAGCCTCCTTTACAAGCGGGGCCGTGAATTGCACTTTCAACATAAACATATATTTTCATTGATATTTAAAATCATGTCCTCTAAAACATTGTCGCCCTTAAGGCTTATCAATAATTTTTGGGGCCCTGAAATTTCTGGTACATTTTACCTAATGAATGTCCATTCGTAAAACGTAAATGTAAAGATAAACAAAATCAGGCTTAAGCATATGTTTAATTTCAAATTACAAGTAACCTCCCCCAACACCTTGCTCTAAAGTGGCGACCATGAGCTTAAAATGGTAAAATATAAGGATATTTGTAGTCCCCAAACGTTATTAGCCCTACGAGGAAAGAATCAACGCTTGATTAAAAACAGCCTTAAACTTATGTTCCATAATTCTAGGGCTAGAATTTTATGGCTTCACAATTCTAGCCCTTATTTAGAAGTTAGAAGTCGGCGGCTCTATTTTTTTATTTTTTAGTTAACTGATTATTCACTAGTTAACTGATTATTTATTAGTTAACTAAGCCCCACCAAGCCTCATGTTTGCATGGACTGACTATATAGGATCTTATATGCGTTCTTTGATTTCGCCAGTAATACGCCAAGCATCCACATACCTAAATATGGTCCTGTGGGGCTTTTTAAGTAGCACGTTTTTGAGCTTTGCCTATGCGGAGTCAACTAACGGTCTTATTTTTTGCTCCGAAGCGGGACTCACGAGCTTAAACCCACAACGCTCTCCCGTTTCAAATATGACCTCCACGTTGTCATATGCCGTTTATGATCGCTTACTCACCATGAACCCTGATACTAAAGCCATCATTCCGGCAATCGGCGCTTTAGCTTATACGGAAAACAAAGGCTTAACTCGAGTTTATCGACTTAAACGTAATATTCACTTTCAAAGTAATAATATCTTTGTGCCGACGAGAACCATGAATGCTGAAGACGTGGCCTTTAGCTTCAATCGCATGATCGATCCAAACTCACCTTTCTACCGTCCTAAACAGTATTTTCCGTATTTATCGGCCCATGAAAGCGGTGATTTTATTGAAAAGGTAGAACCAAGAGGCACTTACTTAGTAGCCTTTAAACTACATAAACCCCAGCCAAATTTTGATAACTTTTTAGCGCACGACAACTCCGTTATTTTAAGTCGTGAATACGCAGATACCATCTTAAAGAAACAGTTACCCCCAGAAACCATCGACTATAAACCAATTGGCACTGGTCCCTTCCAAGCACAAAAGTTTGTCCGTGATAGCTTTGTCAGATTAACTTCTTTTAATGACTACCATCAGAAAAAACCACAGCTTGATATCTTAGTGTTACGTCACTCAACTCATATCAACAAGCGCTTTTCTCAGCTCTTTACAGGCGAGTGCCAAGTAATGAGTAACCCTAGCCCTAGCCAAATTTCTCTCATCCTTGAACATCACAAAGAAATCAGCCTCGAAAAACGAAGCTCACTCTTTGGGACCTTTTTGATCTTTAATACACGTCAAGACTACTTAAACTCCCCAGAAAAACGACGTGCTATCGCTTCCCTTATTAATTTAAGCGACCTTAATAAATCCGTTTACTTTGGTTATGGTGAATTTAGAGCTCCCATCGAACAGACCGCCCCTAAAACCAAAGACCAAAATAATGCGCGTCAGTTATCCACTACGAACTTCACCACCTCAGAAGTCGCTTCAGCTGAACTCTATTCACCTACGCAAAAATTCGAAGCCACAAATAACAAGGGTAGCAGCGAACAAGAACAAGCTTTGCCTGATCCTAGTTCCCCGCATTCATCTAAAAAAGATAAAATTCCACAGGGAATTGCCGGCCTTACTAGCCAAAATGGCACGAACCCACAATACGGGGAAGATGCAGCCGCAGGTGACATCATCAATCCTTATTACAATTACGCGCCGATCTTTTTACGGCAAGATAGCGCTATCACCCCTGGATTAACCCAAGCCCTAAACGAACTACAAAAAGAAGAACTTAGAATCATAATTTTAGAGCGTGATGCTTTAGGCGACGCGACATTAACTAAAACGGCGCAATTTATTAAGTCCGCTTTAGAAAAACAGCATATTCAGGCGAACATAAAAAGTTTAAGTTACCAAAATGGGCTTAGTTATCTCGCGCGCGGACGTTTTGATTTAGCAATTATCAACGTGTTTTCTGATAACGGGAATATCATCGTTCCGCTTTCTAAATGTCCAAGCGGTAGAGTCTCAACACGTGGCGGTTTACACCAAAACTTCACCGGTTGGTGCCACCAAGAATTCGACCAATTAGCAGCTATTAGTGCTAGTACTCGTAACCCTACGGTTCTTGCGACCAACACCCGTAAAATGCGAGATATTTTAAGCGTGGAAATGCCGTTACTGCCTCTAATCTATTCATTTAATACCTTTATCTCCATCAATAAGGTAAAGCAACTAAAACAAACACCGTTTGGCGGTTTGATTTTTAGTGATGTGACTTTGACGGAGGAACAATAATGTTTGGTTTTATTATGCGCCGCTTGGTGCTTCTTATCACCACGTTTGGGCTACTGACCGTAATCCTCTTTTGGGTTCATATACGTTTAAATAGTATCGATATCACTAGGTTCATTCCTGAATATTTAAGCTACAGCTCCCATCTCCTCAGACTCGATTTTGGCACCAACTCTGAAACCGGGGCCTCGATCTTAGAAGAAATAAAACTATATCTCCCGCATACTGCCGTGCTCCTTACACTCTCCCTCGTGCTGGCGTTAATTTTAGGTTCTATCTTAGGAATCTCAGGCGGAATGTGGCACCGCTCGTTAGGGGATCGCCTACTTCGTACTTTTTGCCGCTTAACTAATTCCATTCCCGTTTATTGGCTAGCGCAGCTTTTAATCATTGTCTTTGCGGTAAAGCTTAGATTATTGCCCTCTACTGGCAACTTTAATCTCTTACTTGATATGCCAGAAGATACCGGTTTTTTACTCATCGATGTCTTAAAATCAGGCAATATGGTTTATATCACCGATGTGTTAAAGCACTTAATTTTGCCCGTAGCTACCATTATGATCATGCCTTGCGCTGAAATTACCTCCATCACGAGAAAAGCAACACTTGATGTTATGAGTAGTAACTATGTACGCGCAGCTTACAGCCACGGCGCGAGCAATTTTACTATTGCCATCCATCATATACTCACTAATATCTTGCCTTCACTACTCCCTCACCTGAGCATTATTATTTGTAATATTTTTTCTGCCTGTATCTTGGTGGAAACGGTTTTTGAATGGCCGGGTTTGGGTTTTTGGCTCACGCAAAGTGTCACTGCTAGCCAAAATGAAGTCATTGAGGCTTGTGTGTTCGTACTAGGCACGGGGCTTTTAATCATCAATATCGGCACAGAAATTCTTTGTGCCCTCTTCTTTAAAAATAACCGCCGCACCACAGCCGCTGGGGAGGATCCGTTTTAAATGTTTGATCTTAGACATGAACCACATCGGACTGTGCCGTCTAATGGCGCGCTCTTTTGGCATGAATTTAAAAGAAGTGCTTCAGATGTGGCCGGCCTCTATATTTTAATTGCTCTGTTGCTGGTGATATACGTGTTACCCTATATCATTCCAACCGACCCATTTTCCGTCAATACCGATATTCGCCTCTTGCCCCCATCTTGGGTTGAAGGTGGAATGTTAGAGCACTTCCTAGGAACCGATGAATTAGGGCGTGACTATCTTTCACGCATATTGTTAGGGGCGGCGAATACTTTAAATGCCTCCCTTATTACCGTGCTCGCAGCTGTAGCTGTAGGGGTGCCTATTGGTTTACTTAGCGCCATCTCTAAACATCGGGTTCGTAGTAGCGTCATGCATCATCTCTTTGATATCATGCTCTCTATTCCTTCTCTTTTAATCGCTTTAGTTACCATTGCGATTTTAGGCCCTAGCCTTAGCCACGCTATTTTAGGGATCAGTATTTCACTTGTACCCCGCTTTATTCACTCAACATATTATGCCGTTCAAGTAGAACTCGCTAAAGACTATATCACGTCAGATTTATTAGATGGGGTTTCATATCTAAGCTTAGCTCGGCATACCATTTTGCCTAATATCGCCTCCGTCATTATCCAAAATTTCCACCAAGCCTTAGGGGTGGCTTTACTTGATATTAGTGCCATGGGGTTCTTAGGTTTTGGAGCGCAACCACCATACCCTGATCTCGGCAATATGATGGCCTCCGGGCTTGATATTATTTATGTAGGCCTCGCCCAAGCTATGATTCCAGGTCTTGCTATCATGCTTATCATCATTTCCATCAACGCTGTCGGTCATGGCATTAACCGCGTACTTGAAATAGGGATCAAAAAATATGGCTCTGCTTGATATACGCAATCTTTGTGTTGATTTAAGAACTCCTGATCGCGGGTGGATTACCATTTGTAAAAACCTCGACCTTTCTTTAAATGAAGGGGAAATTTGTGGTTTGATTGGTGATTCAGGCTCCGGCAAAAGTATTATCGCTCGTGCTATTGTCGGCATGTATGGCAGTAGTTATCGCGTAAGCTTTGACCGCTTCCGGTTTGATAAACTTGATTTAACCACCACCCCTTTAGGGGAACGACGTCGGCTTTTAAGTGAAAGCATCGCCTTTATCTTCCAAGAAGCGAATGCCTCACTAGATCCTAATATGACGATCTACGAACAAATGAAGGAAGCATTACCTTCTTCGGCTTTTACTGAAAAGTGGTATCGCCGTCCTTTTTGGAAAAAACGGACCATCAATACCCTACTCCATAAAGTTGGGATCAAAGCGCCGGAAAAAATTCTTAAGCTCTACCCTTATGAATTATCAGAGGTTCTGTGTAAAAAAATAGTCATCGCGATGGCCCTAGGACGTAAACCACGTTTGCTTATCGCCGACGAACCGATTGCTAACATGACCACCGTGTCCCAATTACAAATCCTACGCCTCATCGCCAGCTTCAACCAAAATAGCCGCACAACGGTGCTTTATATTTGTAACGACATTATTCCGGTCGGTAATCTATTAGACCGTATTCAAGTGATTTATGGGGGGCAAATTATTGAAAGCAACACCACTTCGCAGATCTTATCGGCTCCTCATCATCCGTATACATGCTCTATGCTCGATACTATAGCGTGTTATCTGAGCCAATCGAAAAAGACTAGATTACATGTTTTACCAGGGGAACCACCTGAGCTTGGCCACTTACCTAAAGGTTGCGCCCTCGGGCCACGTTGCCCTTATGCGGATAAAGCTTGCATCAAAGCCCCACCTATCATTAAATGTAAAGGTGGCTCAGTAATGTGTCGCTTCCCACGGAACATGGAGAATAGCAATGATTGATAATGCACCTTTACTGCAAGTTAAGCATTTAACTTCAAGCTATCATATTGATAAAATGCTGTTTTTTAGAAAAACCATTGAAGCCTTACACGACATAAACTTCACACTTGAACGCGGACAAATTCTAGCGGTCACCGGGGAGGCGGGCTCAGGTAAATCCACTTTACTTCGCATCATCAATGGGAGCGAACAACAAAACTTAAAAGGAGAAGTGCTTTTTTGTGGGAAGCCTTTACATGATTACGAACGCCAAGACCGCGTGGGGTTTGTGCGCATGTTTTACCCTAAGCCAGAGACGTCGCTCAACCCAAGTCTACGCGTTGAGGGGATCTTAGACTTACCACTACGTCTTAACACCTCTTTAAGCTACGAAGACCGCCAAAAAAAGATCAACGAAACCTTAAGCTATGTGGGGCTTTCAGCCGGGCTTCGCCACTACTACCCAATAATGCTAAGTCGTAGCCAGCTCCTTCGTTTGTCCCTCGCTCGAGCTTTAATTTTAGATCCCCAAATCCTGTTAGTAGACGCCATTATCGAACGCATGGATTTACAGCTAAGAGCTCACTTTATCAACCTATTTTTAGAGCTCCAAAAAAACCGTGGCACCTCAGTTATCATCAGTCTAAACAATCTTGATTTAATCAATCATATTGCCGATCAAATGCTAATTTTAGACCGTGGGCATCAAGCGGAATGGGGTAGTGTAAGTCGCGTGTTAGTAGCGCCGTCAAGTGAGACTGGAAAGCGTATCTTGCAGTGCGATAAGCATGAGTACCGAAGCCTCATTGTGCAGTATCAAGAAAACAATTAAACCATCTATTAGCTAAACTCTCAAAGCTCTTAGCTCGCCTCTATACTTAGGCCGTAGATAAGACCCAAGCGGGCCATAGGGAGTACCAAAAGCCGGCCCAGGGAGGTACCAAAAGCCGGCCTTAATTATTTTGAAAAATTAGGTCTTTTGCTTTTTTGTTTTGGTTTTTGTTTATTTGTTAAGCCAAACTAGCAAGCCTTACAGAGCTTATCTATTGCACCAAGGCCCTACCTTAAACTTAAAGATTAGTTAGACCACGAAGCTAAAACTTCACCTTGAGCCGAAGTTAAAGTCACCAAGTCACCTCTTTTCATAAAAAGCCAGTGAAAGCCACCTTTATGAGCGGCGGTAATCCCAAGTGGTGTATCTTCAGCCACTAAAGTTTCCTCTGGTAAACAATCGATGCGGCGCGCCGCTTCTAAAAAAGTATCAGGTTCAGGTTTATGATGCAAAACATCTTCTGCGCAAACCCCAACTTCAATATAATCCTTTAATTCTGTTTGGCTCAATATATGGTGCATATTGTACGCCGTGGTGCCCGTCCCTACTGCCATGCGTATACCGTTAGATTGAGTCCATATAATTGGTGTAAATTTAAAAAATTGGGCCACGCCCCAGTAAACCTTGTAAAATATTAATTACCAACATTCATATTTATATAAGGAAAGGGAAATGGCCCAACAAGCTAATCTTACACTAGAACTAGACAAAGTTAAAGATCTATTATTATGCCAAGGAGATACGGGAGTAGCGCAGCTGTTAAACGCAGTGTTAGATCAGATTCTAAAGGCGGAAGCAACTGAACAAATTGGCGCAGAATCCTATAAGAGAAGCGATAATCGCACCACTCAACGAAATGGGTATAGAACCCGTGAGTTCACCACTAGACTTGGGGTTCTTGAGTTGCACATTCCTA
>UQCV01000095.1 GCA_900539665.1 uncultured Succinivibrionaceae bacterium
GAAGGAAATCAATGATGATTGGATATCTAGAAAATATATCAACATGGATTTATAGCAACAAATAGCGGTGGATTAGATATTTTACAAGAAAACTAAATTACACCAACAATATGGACTTGACTTCATAAATCCACAAACTTGGGGTTTTAAACACTGTAAATATATAAGGTTAAATTATAGCACGCTCCAAATTTAGGACCTAAAGTTAGGCGTAGGTTTTGCGGAACACCTCGAAAAAATACTGCTAAAAACAAACTAGAAACATTCTAGGAATACACTAAAAACCGGCCTCCAAAAGTGAAAAAATTTCAGCTCACCTCCGCCCCAAAACAAAAAACCTCGGATTTTACGTCCGAGGTTTAATTCATATTATCTTTTGGCGCTATGGCTAGTTTAAACATCAAATCTAGCCAAATATTTTAATCAGTCATCGACGTATCTAAATATGGAACCTCAACAACCAAGGGCGACCTTTACTAATTACTTAGCAAGTTCCTGGCAAAGTGCTTCATCAGCTCTGAAAGAAACTGGTTCTGAAATATTAGCATAAGAAATCTGGAATTCAAGGTAACGGCCGTTAATAATGAACTTATCAGCACCATCAACAGGCTTGCCGTTTTGGCAGAACCTCGACCCCAGAGCCACTTTCATAGCCTTGTTGCTAGCTTCTAATTGTTCTTGTTCTAAGCTTACAGGAACAGAAAGTGGAATAATAACACCTTTCTGGTCTTTCGCGATAGTAATGGTACCACGCTTAACACCATTGCCAAGATCAGTTGGCATCATTTTTTCAAGAGCAATCTTTAAAACCTGCACTTCAGTGCTAGCTGTAGCAGCTTCCTTAGCAGGAGCTTGAACAGCAGTAGTTTCAGTCTTCTTTGCTGCATCAGTAGCTGGAGCCGCTTCTGGAGCCTTGTCACAAGCGGTAAGTGCAAATACAGTTGCAAGTGAAGCGCAAAGTAATAGTTTCTTCATTTTTCAATTCCTATTTTTAATTGTATATTATTTATCCCAAACTTAGCCTCAAGCTTAATCGTAAATGAATTTTATCTAAGCTTAGAATTTTGGTTTTCGACTCTTTTATTTAAAAGTTACAAATACATCCACAAATGCCCTTTAAATCTGACTGCTCCCACGGGCAAGCCCGTGGGGTTCTGATTGAAGTGTAGCTTGTAATCGTACACCATTTTCAGGCTTTGGAGTTACAAGTGTAAATATGTTTGAATCAGGACTTTCATTACCAAGCAGACCTACAACCACATTAGCGGTAAATTTCTGTCTTACGACAAGGAAGTACAGTCAATCTTCCAAAGGTTTAGATTGTATATTTGTTTTATACTAATATCAAGTGTAGAAATATAGTTTTTTCATAGAAAAAGCGACTTTTATCCCACACGCAAGCGTGTGGGTTTTACGTCGCAATTTATAACAACAATGCTGGCGCTCTTTATCTTACTAATACTACACGCAAAATTGTACACCTACAGCTTTTTAAGGCTAACGCCGAGAATTTTGTTTTAGCTATTAGCTTTTTTGTTTGCGTTTTCCGCTTGCGTTTTTGATTAGGCTTCTCGTTTTGGTTTTACGTTTGGAGCTTACAATTTGCGCTTTATCGACAGTCCTGTGCAGAAATTGAGATCACAACTTTTGGTAACCGATTATAGACGTAATCTATCGATTTAATTTTCTCGAGGAGTTGACGTTCTTTTGGATCTTGGCAAAACTGCTGAGCCAAAACATCATGTACCATTGATGGCTGTTCTATGAGCATTAGTTGATGCCCGATCGCTTTGACTTCATCGTTTGGCCGAGAGTAGTAAGTAACAACGTGGTTTTGAGCTTTAATCTTATAGAGCTCAACACCATTAACTAACTCTTTAGGCAAAGATTTTCTTTCTAGTGGTAGCACCACATCATTAAGGTAATCATCTTCAAGATACGCTCTAGAGGTAGTCCCACTTTGCCCCCACTCATAGCTAAAAAGGCTTCGCAATGCGCCTGGTCGATTCGAACTACGATACCATCTCTAATTTCAGGATCTGAGAACGATAAATCAACGTAATGACCCGCGGCAAAATATTCAGCCAATTTTTTAGCTGTTTTATCCGCGGAACCGGCGCACATTTGGCGACTAATCCCCTGGTCCATTTGTTTTCTAAATTGAGCCTTCTTTTGCTCTGAAGCTTCGGCTAACACTCGCTTTGTCCACACTCAATTTACTTTAATTCCATTGTTATCAGCCGTTTTTTGAGGTTGTTCAAAAAAAACACCATTCGGAAATCTTTGTCCTGCATCTATACTTAATTCGGCCAAAGTTTCATCTACAAGGGCATCTGCTTGTGCAGTCCCACTCAAAAGTCCACCGAGGCTCCCAATTACCAAACATAGTTGGCAAACTATTTTCATTTTTTTTGACATAAAGGGTGTTCCGTGTTTATCTTGATGCTAAGGCTTTAAGCCTCAACTTTTACTTTTACCAACAGATATGAACTATGGCTAAAAAAAGGCCAAATATAAATTTGGCCTTTGGGTGATTTTGTGGCTTTTAAGTTAGTGCATTATTACTTAATTACAGCCATAAGTGGTGGAACCACCTGCTTTTTACGAGAAGCAATACCTTCGATAAAGAATCTGCCGTCTTTTTCAGAGAATGAAGCAGCACAAGCTTCCTTAGCGCCTTCACCGAAATAGAGCATTTCAGTCTGGTTGGCATCTTTGTTAGTTGCCATAACAAAAAGCATGCTCACACCCTTAGCAGCGATAAGAGTTGGCATAACTGCATTCATACGAGCAGTTAGTTCATTGCAGGTAGAAGCAAGCATGTTCACCTGAGTAATACCAACCTTCTTGCTACCCATAGCGAATTCTTTGTAGTCAGCGTTGAAGATTTCTTCGTCAGAAAGACCATCGTAAGAAGCAGCAGCTTCAGCCATCTTATCGAAGTAAGCAGCTACATCAGTAATACCAGCAAGAGCGAGGAGCTTTGGAGCAACTTCGCGGTCGATGTTAGTAGTAGTAGCAGAAGTTAAGTTTACAGTGTCAGAAAGAAGAGCTGAAGCTAAAAGACCTGCAGTAGCCTTATCAAGAGCTACGCCAGCCTGTTCGTATTCGAAGTAAACGATAGTAGCTGAAGAACCAACTGGTAAGGCTTTGATTACGAGTGGAGCCTTAGTAACCATATTACCAAGAGCATGGTGATCAAGAATTTGGATGATGTTAGCGTCTTCCATACCATTTACAGCCTGACCAAAAGTTGAGTGGTCAACGATGGCTACAGTCTTACCAGCTGCATTTTCAAGTACAGGAGGAACAGCAACACCAAAAGTCTTTAAAATAAAAGCGGTTTCGTTGTTGATCTTACCGCTAACTTTGGCTTCTGCTTTAACGCCGATCTGGTTTAAAAGGTTAGTTAAAGCGATAGTTGAACAAACGGTGTCTGAATCAGGATTCTTGTGACCGATTACAGTTACATTCTGGCCCTTAAAATCAAGGTTGCTGTAAATATCGTTAAATTTCATGTCTTTTCTCACTTTTGCTGTGAAGTTTAAAGTTTTATGTTGGAAAAACACCCGGGAAAACGGGGGTTTTAGGATATGAAATCCACGTGGATTTCATATCCTGTATCTATTTCGAGCTAAACTAAAAGCCCGACAATACAACCACCATTTGTCCGAGATTGTTTTTAGCACTTAATGCTACCAAATAGCGCACTAATTTTGACATCCTACCAGGCCTAAAGTTCGTGGTTCTAACTGCATCCAAACCAAAAATTTAGTGCGCTTTGGTAGATTTTTAGCGTTAAACGGTTAATGCCATTTTCTCAATAAACGCTACGGGCCTGTCATGCCATGATTTTGCTGTTTTTAAGTGGACCCAACGCCCCTTGTTAGCAGGGCTTAACTTTAACTAATTTTAAAGTATATTTCAAGTCCTGAGCCTTATATACCGACCTAAAAAACAAGGTTTTAAGCCTTAAGCTTTGAAAACGCCAAAAGACCAATACAAACCATTTTTAACTGAACTCGGCAAGAAGTCCCCCACCCCTAAGGTGGTGAGATGAATTGCCGAAATCTACTTGACAGCTTTCTAAACATTATGCCACAACGAAAACATAGAACCGTGGGACACACGGGGTTAGCTCGTTGATACTGTAATCATTAGAGTGTTTGAGCGAGAACTGAACCTATCTTATCGGTGGGAAACTCCCACCTCTATAGGTGGGGGAGGATGTCATTATTTAAAGACTCGCTTACACCTCAAAAAAACTCGGGCGCTTTTAACAAACTTTAACTTTTAAAAGTGCGCTGTTCTTCATTTAAAATCAACCTTTAACTCGTTAAAACCAGGCAAAATAGATCCGTACCTTTAGCTTTCGTAGTACACTATAGATTAAAAAATCTATCTCTTATACCATTAGATATCTGCTTAAAGCCGCAGGAGAATTACCATGCTCACTATTTTGACCTACGAAGTGACCGCTTTTTACCAAAAATGTCGCCTTATTTTTGATGCCACCACCAAAAATGCGGTAATTACTGATCCTGGAGCTGAAGCTAACCTTTTGTATAAAGAAGTGGAAAAATTAGGCCTTCACATTCAAGCAATACTACTCACGCATGGACACTTAGATCACGCCGGAGCAGCTAGAGAATTAGCCTCCCTCTTTAATTGCCCTCTTATTGGCCCGCACAAGGCAGATGAAGTTTGGTTAAGCAATATGAACCAACAAGCCCAAATGTTTGGCCTAAGCCCCGCAGATAACGTTATCCCGGACAGATGGCTCAATGATGGCGACAAGCTTAACCTTAACCTCGGTGAAGAAATCGAAGTTCTCCATTGTCCAGGCCATACCCCTGGGCACGTATGTTTCTATTTTGCGACTAGTGGCTTTGTGGTTTCCGGAGATGTGCTTTTTGCTGGCAGTGTTGGGCGCAGTGATTTTCCGTTTGGGGACCCGGAAGAACTAATTACCTCCATTAAAAGCAAGCTTTTAACTTTACCTGACAAAACTAAAGTGTTGCCAGGACATGGTTCTGACACCACCATCGCCCGTGAAAAGATGTTTAATCCATATTTAACTTAAAACCTAAGGCTTTAAGTTCTGAGTTTTAAGTTTTAGGAACTTAAATTATTAAACTAAACGAGTTTAGCGTTGTGCACGACGTCAAGTCCACGACGCTTTCGATCAACATTCAACAAATTATCTCTTTCGTCAACGCTATCGATCCGCAAAAAATAGCCTTGGTTTTCCAAAGCGGTAATAACGTCTTGGGCTTTAACCTTGGCTATTTTTCTCGTCGGGTACAAATCAAAGCGCAACATAAAAATGCCTTTACCAAACATCCTCTTAAGTTCATCTGGCAATTTGTCGTAGTCACTTGGTTGAGCCAAATATAAATATGCCCCATCTTTTTTAGCCGATCTGTAAGTATAGCAATCCATTTTCTAATCCTTTTCTCAAGTTTTTTAGCGTTTAGGCATTTTAGCTTTTGGACCTTGGGCCTTTTAAGTTTTTCAAATTAGCCCAAGTTTTGATAATTTTCCTAAAAAGCCAATCTCATTAACCAATTTCAAAAACCAATTCAACGTCTTCTTAAAATTTAATATGTAGCATTCCCATGTTATTTTTTTCATGCCTTATGGTTTTGCGCTTTATTGCTTTAAGGGCCATAATTTTAGGCCTGATGATTTCAAGCTTTATGATTTCTTGTGTCAACCACCTTTAATTATAACACTGCACCAAATTATCGCACTACAGCAATTTAGTCCCTATTTACGCTTAAGTGGTTCGCATTTTAAGTGCACCTAATTAAGCCATTTTCCTCCTAGTTTAAACCTACTTAAATAATCGTGTGATCTCGCCCGAGAACTACTTTCTTTTTAAAGACACGTTTTGTATTAAATTGTTAAAAATGTGATAGAATCAGAGATTAGAAAAGGTTTTGCTTAAAAAACCACGATTTATGAAGATATAACTTAATAATAACAAAGGCTTGGAGAAGCTTAAATTTTCTTTAGGCCTCTATCGGTACCATCAAATGCCTGCAACTGCTATTCCCACTACTCTAAAACTTGCCGACTATATAATTTCAACTTTGCTTTTAACCACAGTCGACCCGCGGGAAACAGAGCTTATTTTTATGGAAAAATCAAAGCAAGGTGGTAGCTGGACCGCTGTAAACGCCATCGCTTTGGATTTATCAAAAGTACCAACCCCTGATTTACAGGAATTTGATTACGAACGCTTGCGTAGACAAGCCGCTTCCTATGGTATCGTGCTTGCGGGAGTCGTGGCCGATCGCGACCAAGAACGCACCCAATGTATTCTTAAAGGTAAAGGACGAGTAATCTCTCCACGGACCAAAGGACAAGCTGACGCTAACGCTAACAAAGTACAAGCCGACAAAGTTCAAACTAGCAGCCAAACTCAATCTGCTAGTGAAACATCAACTCCTAACAACAAGACCACAAATTCAACTTTCACTTCAGGCGCAACAGCCTCCAGTTCAACAGCTACAAGTTCAACTGGAGCGGCCAGTTTAACGGCTTCAGATACTACAGCTTCTGATTCTACTGCCTCTTTAGGCGTAAAACCAAAGCTGCCTAGTTTCTTGGTTAATGCCAAAATAACCAAGATGAAAGAAGCTACCAAACAAGATAACGCCACCACCTCAAAAGAAAGTGTTTTTTCATCAAGTGACGCTAAAGATGCTAACCCAGAAGTTGCAACCGCCACTAACAATCAAGGTGTAGCTAAGGCAACTACTGCTAATGCCTCTAACGACCAGTTAGAAAAGGCAACTTCATCCACCGAAGAAACAGCAGCTTTACCAAACAATCAAGCCCTACCAACAAGCGGGGCCACCATGATTCATTATGGTAACGTTAGGAGTGGTAGCATGATTTACGCCCAAAACAAGTCACTCATAATTTTTGGGAACGTCGGTGACGGGGCCGAAGTTATTGCAGATGAATGCGTCTTCATCTTTGGCCGCGCTTTAGGGCGCGTGCTTGCGGGCGCCAAAAACAAAGACAGCATCGTCTTTTGTAAACATTTCAACCCACAGTTAGTCTCCATCAATGGGGTTTACTGTACGGCAGATGACCTCGAGTCTACTTATGTAGATAAATCTATTTTAGTTCGTCTTAAAGATGGCAAACTAGATTATGAAGTCCAAAACTAGTAACTTAATAATCAACATTAAGGTATTTAGGCCGAACCTAATTACCGCTGATTTTTTTCAACAGGGATTTTGCATTAAATGGCAACAGAAAACAACAATACAACTTCCGAACAAGAAACTGCACCTCTGCAGAATGAACAAACTGCAGCCGAATTGCAGACTCAACCGGAAAAAGAAACTACTGACAACGTAGCAACCGACTCAGAAGACTACAGCGAAGGTTTTAAAGCTAAAATCATCGTAGTAACCTCTGGTAAAGGTGGCGTCGGTAAGACCACATCTAGCGCTGCTATCAGTTCCGGTCTCGCTCTTAAGGGCTTTAAGACTGTAGTTATCGACTTTGACGTCGGTCTACGTAACCTCGACCTCGTTATGGGTTGCGAACGCCGCGTAGTCTATGACTTTGTCAATGTTATTAAAGGCGAAGCCAACTTACACCAAGCTTTAATCAAAGATAAGAACAACAGTAATCTTTATATTTTACCAGCTTCTCAGACTCGTGATAAAGACGCACTTACTAAGCAAGGTGTAGCTAAAGTATTCCACGATCTCGACGCTATGAACTTTGATTACATCATCTGTGACTCTCCAGCTGGGATCGAAACCGGGGCGCTCATGGCCCTTTACTTCTCTGATATCGCGATTGTGACCACTAACCCAGAAGTTTCATCTGTACGTGACTCCGACCGTATCATTGGGATCCTTGATTCTAAGAGCCGTCGCGCTGAATATGGCTTAGAACCAATCAAACCATACTTGCTACTAACCCGTTATAACCCTACTCGTGTTGAAGCTCAGCACATGCTTAGCATGGACGATGTAGTTGAACTTCTTAGCATTGAACTCATTGGGGTTATTCCAGAATCAGAATCTGTGCTCAAAGCATCAAACTCTGGCAAACCAATCATTTATGATACGGAATCAGATGCAGGTTTAGCCTACCAGGATACTGTTGACCGTCTCCTCGGTGAACAGCGTGATTTTAGATTTGTCCAGATCCCTAAAAAGGGGTGGTTCGCACGTTTATTTGGGAAGAAGTAAGCTATGTCATGGTTAAGTGAATTAATTTTTTCTAAAAAGAAAACCGAAGATACATCTCGTGAAAGCGCCAAAAGTCGCCTCCAGTTAGTGCTTATTCACGACCGTGAAAACCGCGATGGCCCAGACTTTTTACCACAGCTTAAGCTCGATATCATCGCTGCTATCAAGAAGTACATCCCTATCTCTGACGAACAGGTTCAAGTAGCCGTTTCTCAAAAAGATGACACTTCAATGATGGAAGTATCCGTATCTCTCGATCCTAAGTACGATGAAGTTAAGACTGATTCTAAGCTTAAGTACTCAACTGAAGAAGAAATCGATAAGATTAAAACTCTAGACTAACCAACTTAAAAACGTCGGCCGAGCCTAAACTAATTTAAACCTCATTTAAATCTCTAGCCTTTTAGGGCTAAAGTTTAAATGGGGTTTTTAGTTCCCTTCCTTCCACCTTTTTTCTGACTGCTCCCACAGGCTTGTCCGTGGGGCCTGATTGAAGTGTAGCTTGTAATCGTACACCATTTTCAGGCTTTGGAGTTACAAGTGTAAATCTGTTTGAATCAGGACTTTCATTACCAAAGTGTCCTACGACCACATTAGCGGTAAATTTGATAGAGTCCATATAATTGGTGTAAATTTAAAAATTGCCCCCAGTAAACCTTGTAAAATATTAATTACGTATATTCATAAATTTAATTAGGTTGCGGAAACCCACTACCTTTAGGTGGTGGGAGGAGCAACCGACCTCCTATCCTTGAGACTCTATGTATTTTTGTATAGTCGCTGACGAT
>UQCV01000096.1 GCA_900539665.1 uncultured Succinivibrionaceae bacterium
AAAAAAACAATTCATCTCCCACCTAAAGAGGAAGGAGTCTTCTTGGAGATTTTAGATAAAACCTGTATTAACTTTCTTAAAGGTTGATATTAAGTCCATTAAATGGAAAAAAGTTGCATCAATAAGATTTATTTTTAAAGGTTTTGTATAGTTAAACCTAGGTCTTAGCCTTATGTTTTACGCCTTGGTTTTAAGCGTTAGTTAAATAGAGGAGTTTAGACTTGAGCGAAGAGGTGTTGGTTGGGGCTTTGAGTCTGTAGTTGGCCGTTGGTTATAAAGATTTGCTGTTTTTTGTGATGCGTTGGCTTTTTGCGGTAAAAAAACTAAAATTTGTTAATGTTTGTTTTTTTTTCTCTATAATGTTTGGGGTTTTAGTTACGAAAGTAAAGTTACCCATAAAATAAATGAGTTACGTTATTCCTAGATTTTGGGGCGCTTCTTTACCCTAAACTTTGCCTTGCTTGTTAGCCCAAACTTGGTTTTTTGTTTGTTTTACCAAACAGTTAAATCAAACGTAACTTGCCTGAACTTGCTAGATTTAGGTAACCGATTTAATTTAAATTTTTTGTGATCAAATTGATTTAGCTTACAACTATTTAGCATAAAACTATTTGGTGAAAAACTAACTCAATTTGATTAAGTAGATTGTTTAGCTCATGAATTACTAAGTTACTTACTTAGTTTAGAATTTACGTAGTTAATAAATTATGGAGCTAATAAATTTCACATACCGATGTGGTTTAGACGGGACGAAATGATTATGAAAAAACTATGGTCTAGAATTACTTTAGGGCGTGTGGCTCGATATGGTTTAGGCTTAGCCATGGCTTCAACTTTTACTCTTGGGGCGACCAATGCCTTAGCAGATTGCCGTGGAGATCTTGAAAAGTATCGCATGGATAGCGTGTTATACGAAGAATGCGCAAGAGAAGCTCTTAAGAATAAAGACAGTGAACTTTTATACCTAGTAGGTTTATGGAATCACTACGGGATTAGAGAAAAAAACTTCTACAAACCTGCAAGTATAGAGTTATACCGTAAATTTATGACTCAGGCTGCGGACCTTGGTAATCCAGACGCTCAGTCTATGTACATCATTTCTGAATCAAAGAACGCGACCCCAGATCCAAAAGTTCAAGTTTACCGTCAAGCTTTAGCCGCACAAAAAGATCCACAAAGTAAGTTCCGCTTAATTCAGTTAAAGCAGATTGAAGGCAATTTAACTAATGCCGACATCGACGAACTCGAAAAATTAGCGGCGATGCCAAAAAATTATGAAGATACTTTTTTCTACGCGCAGCTCTTAGCAAGTTTTGCGGATCCTGCTCGCCCTGAAACTTTGGCTAAACCTATTGAGCTTTTCGAAAAGCTCCTTTCCATTCCTGATACTGAAAAGTATGCCGCTTCTATTAAGGGGCAAACTAGATGGCAGTTGGTTCGCATTTATAATTCAAGCCCTAAAGCTGAAGTATTTTCTAAAGCGGAAAAATATTTGCTTGAGCTTGCTCAAGTGGGCGATTTACTCGCTATGAGTGAATACGCTAAAGCATATGAAACTTCTAAGTACGGTACTCTTAGTGCACCTTTGGCTTTCGCTTGGCGTGCTCAAGCAGCAACCTGTGCTCGTGGCACCATGTCAGAAGATGCTTTTGTTAAAGATTTTACAGAATATAGCAAAAATATGACCCCAACTGATTTGGTTGCTGGGGTTGCATATGCGTTTTCTTTAGGAAGCTCTTTTAAGTGCATGCATGACAATCTTATTGAACGTAAGATTGATGGTAACGGTAAAGTAGTGGCTGAAGATTCTAGTGAAGCTAAGACCCAAACTACACCAAACCAAACAGTGCAAACAAGTAAAGAACAAGCTAGCAAGGAACAAACAAGTAAATAGCATTAAAAGTTTTAGCAGCCAGAGCATTTAGGATGCTCTGGTTCTTTTTAATAAGGTTGCCCCAATTATTTTAGATTAAAAGACGTGGCCCGAAGTTTATCTAAAAAAACAAACTAAAGAAGTCCATCAATTTAAAAAACTATGTTCTAGATAAAGCGGTAAAACGGTAGGTTAGAAATTATGTTAGGCTACAAGTTTAGAAAAGTGGTTAAAAACGTAGTTTAAAAATGCAGATTAAAACATGGTTGAGAAATATGATGCCATGCCCTAAAGCAAGTTTTTAAGCCTGCGTCTAAGCTAAAACACATCTGTATTAAACTTATGCTTAGCATTTTATTTGTGCGTTTTACCGGTAACCGCGGAAAACCACGTTAGTTCCTGTTGGTTTAAGTTTGATAGTGGAGGATATATGAAAAAATCTATTGCCCCTGTCTGGTTAGGAGTCACAGTCGTGGCATGTGCCTTATGGCCCCAAGTTTCCTTAAGTGCGGATGCAACTGCTGCTGCCACTACGACTTCTCAAGGTGCGGTGGCTCCTAATACGGCGCAAGCCCAGTCTAAAGCTAATAAAGAATCAAATAAAAAACAACAAGTTAAAGATGCTCCTGCCTCAACAAGCAAAGATGCTAATGCTAGCGACTCAACCCAAATGCCTGTGAGCATTGCGAAGAGAGTTGATGACTTTTCAGTTGAAGTGTTAGAACCGAATTTAAATCGACCAAAAGGTTCTGATAATGTTGGAATGCAGGTTTTGCATGCAGAATCTCATTTCACCACTGAAATCCCTGATGAAGCCGCAAATGAGGCCCAAGAAAAAGGCTCTCTTAACGCGGTGGCGCAAAGCGTAGTGCCGGCCGAACAAATCCGTCGTAATAAAGTAGTGACTGGGGCGCAGCAAGAATTGCAAGCAGCAGCTTCGGCCTTTGGTTTTGCGGCCAAAGTTCAAGAACGCCGGACAAAGGAAGCTGAAGCGGTAATGCAAAAGGAAAAACTTTTAGCGCAAGAAGAAGAAAAAGCTAGAGCGCAAAAATTGGCGCAAGAAGCTCAAGCAAAAGCGGAAGCAGAAGCAGAAGCGAAGGCTCAAGTCGAGGCTCAAGCTTTAGCTAAAGTGCAAGCGCAACAGACTGAGGATGAGGCTTCTAAGGCTGATGAATCTAAGTCAATCGTGGTTGCAACTCAAGACGCTGAAGTAACTAAGACTCCAAAAGCTAATGAAACCTCAGAAGTGAGCGCTCCAAATGAAGAAGTTAATACCAAAGCTACCACCAAAGAACCTAATTTGGTTGCTTCTAAGGTAGCAGAAGCTTCTCAAGGGGAAGTTCAACCGACAGCTGAACAAACTAAAGTTGAAGTTAAAGCAAAAACTACCGCCGAATCTAAAGTTCAACCAGAAGCTCTTGCCCAAGCTGAAGCTCCAAAAACTTCAGTTAAATCTATTACCCAAGCTGAGCTTGAACGTTTATTCCCAATGCCACCAAAGCCACAGGCAATGACGGCATCTAATGACGCTTCCGAACAAGTTGAAGCTAACTTAGAACAAGAGTTAAGTAAGGTTGATTTATTAGCTCATGCTGGTGTCTTTCATGTTAAACCTGGGACTGGGACTTATCGTTTAACCCAGGAACTTTATAAAGCTGGTCAAGGTTACACGCAAGACCAGTTCTTGACAGCGCTTTTTAGACGTAACCCTGATAAATTTGGTCCGCGCGGTCCGCTTTATCCTTTTGAAAACGTCGATTTAATCGTGCCAACAGCGGCGCAAATACAATTAGAAAAGAATGGAGTTTTTGCCTCTTATTTGTCACAACCAGGCGTTAAGCTTGCGGTAAAAGACTTACCGCGTCTGGGCGTAGCTAATAAAACCTCAAATCAAGCCAAGCTTAAGGCGCAAAAAAAGCAATATGAAAAAGCTTGTCGCGAGGTCACTAAAAAGCGTGAAGCCTATTTAAAGGCACATGGCTTTACTATTAGTGATAATAAGTAGTTTTGCCATAAATAAATACGGTAAAACTTACTACAACTAGCTGCAACTAACGAGTAAACGGTGAGACCAAAAACACGCCATTTAAATGGATACTTACTAAGGCCGTGAAGCTTAAAGTAAGCCATAGAAGTAAATGGTAAAAAGCAAGTCTTCGAGCGAACTTGCAACAGTAAGTTCGCTCTAGGCTACTAACTTGGGCTTTTAAGTTGCCTTTTAACTTGGCCTTTATGCGGCAATACCCAGTTTTTTGATTGTTAAATTTTTGATAACAATAGTATTTCTAGCTGTAAATTAGTTTTTTTGCTAGAGGGATTTGATTTCGTTAGTTATCATTTAAGGTCAATGGTTTTAGTCTATAGCTTAAGTCTATGAAAAAAAGTTAAGGCTAAGCCAAACAATAAAGTGCGCTTTAAAAGCGTAAAACACATTCAATAATAATAAAAACAAAACAAACATAAATAGGACGTTAGGATTTTTGATTATGCGTTTGGGAATTTTGGCTTTAGCAGTGGCTGCTACTTTTAGTAGTAGTGTTATGGCTGCAGATCGAGTAGATGAATTTGAAATCGAAGTTACTACTCCTAAAGCAAGCTCAGAACAAGGGGCTAAACACCAAACAGTTCAGCCAGTGATGACACAGGCTACTAGTCGACAAAAAACACCGGAAGAGCATCTTTGGGACTGTGCAGCGGCGCAAAGCAGTGGTATGGATTTTGGGACGATTTTTGCGTCCGGAATCATGGCTTCATTTATCGGCAATGATGAAATTATTAAGGCTAAGCCTGTTGATTTAGAAGCCATGCCTACCATTCCGGCAGATAGCTCTTGTGTGATGCCTCAAGTGCCGGAACCTTTAACCGTCGATAAACCTAAAATTCCCCGCTTCTCTTTAACGGCCAATGCGCACGCTTATAAAGTTGCCTCAGGTGATACTTTAGCTAAAGTTGTGGCTGAAGTACAAAAAATGATGGGGGGTAAGGTCGACGGCGAGCGAATTTTAGCGGCGATTTTTCGGGAAAACCCGAGTGTCTTTACCGCGAACGGCTTAGTTGCGGATAAGATTTTAAATGTTCCAAGTGCGCAGCGTATAGCCCTTGAAGCGCCAGCTAGTGGGCAGGCGGTAATGGAAGCTGCTAATAATTCAAAGCTTAAAAGCTATAAGCTTCCTGCTTTAGTGTTGCCGTGGGGCGAAGAAGACGCCAAAATCCAAGCGCAAATAGCACAAGCGAAACAAGTTAGCGAAATTAGAGCTCAAGCGCGAGCTAGTGTCAGAGCCTGTTTAAACAAGGAAGCAGCTGAGCGCGAAGCGATAGCTAAAAAGGCTTTAGAACAAAAACGCATGGCCGAAACACCAGCTGACATTGCTGATGATTCTTTCATGATTAAAGACGAAGAAGATTCTGCTACCCAGGTTACATATAACGAACAAGGGAAAAGAGTAATCACCTTTAAAAATGAAAAACCGGCAGCTAAGGGACGAGAACATGATAACGCCAATAATGCTGCTGGGCCAAATGGAGGCATGGTGGTTGCTGAAGGGAACGGTATTTACGGTACCTCGTTAGTTTTAGGGGGGCGTAATGGTTCTGTAGGCCTCAATTCACAAGGCAAGGTAAATCCACGTTTAAATGGCAGTTCTTCAAGTGAGGATTTAAAGAAGAGCCAGGCTGAAGTAAAACGCCTTAATGATGAAATCACTCGTTTAAGAAGTCAGTATGAAGCTCAAGCGCAGCGTAATGCTGCGGATATGAATGAGCTTAAAGGTATGATGAATCAGCTCCTTGATAAGAAAGGAAAGCAAAATTCAGAAGCGGAAGAGGAGGCAGAAGATAACTCTTCTTATACCATCTTAGCTATTGGTTTAGGCATTTTATTATTGTTAGCGGCAAGCGGTTACCTTTTTATCAGATTAAAGCTAAACAAGATGCGTCGCGCGCTCATGGAAGCTGATGAAAGCGAAAATAGTAATTGCCCTGATCTCGATGGCGATAGTGTGAACTTTAAGGAAGAAATTCACTTTATCGATAGAGTAAGGTTTTATCAAAACGAAGATGAGGCTTTAGCTGACGATGAAGCCGCTTCAGACTCTAATTAAACCAAACCTCGGGATCTTAATTCTTAAAGCTTGGGCTCAAAAATTTTTAAGGTCACCCTTAAAAATACCAAACCTTAAAAGCAAAGAGCTAAAGGATTGTTAAAACCTAAAATTTTAGCTACATAAGGACTTAAGAACTTAGGGACTTAATTTAGATAGTTTAAAGGCAGAAAAGACCAATTTTCTGCCTTTTATGTTTGGTAAACAGTGAGTTTTTGTTACGTGACCGGTAGTTTAGGTTGGCGGAACAGGTGGGGCTAAAAAAACGGTAGTGATTTAAAAAGGCGGTAATGATGTAAAAAAACTGTAGCGTTGTAAAGTAACTTTTGCTTTGGTTTTCCGCTTCATAGCTTTACATCTCTTTACTTAAAATCATGAGTATCCAAGAGACCAAGCTCGAATTATGGCACTTTAGGCCTTAAGCAAAGGCTAAAATATGAAGCTTCGCCATATTCCAAAAATAGTGATGTGGTAAAATCCAAGCTAGATATCATAAGCTTCTAAACCCTTGTATTAACTACGATTAAGTTAATAGTGTTAGGTGGTTACGTCGGGCTTTTTAGAGCTTAGTGCTTAGTTTACGCAATAGCAACGTAGCCTTATAACATCAAGGCCCCAAAAATTAATTTATAAAACTTGTAAAGTTTGCACGATTTTTGCTTAAAGGACTTTAGAGAGAAATTTTTACGGTAGATTGATAGCAAAAACCGGCATCAGCTAGGGTTTTGTCCGTAATTTGACGAATAATGGCAAAATTTTGCCATTAGCCCTAGTAGGAGGATTGTAATATGCGCTTAAAGACATTAGCAATGACCATAATTTTGGTGGCAGGCACGACTTCGGTCTATGCTGCCCCTGAGGCCGGAATTGATATTCGTGGTCCGGGTGGGGTTATGCGCCCAACAGCCGATAACACCTCCATAAATGCACCTAGAACCCGCGTACAAACGCGAGTTTCGGCGCCACGCCCACGTAATGTTTCGCGGACGAATACTCAGCTAGAGCCTAATCAGACGGCTGTCGTTAGTCGCACGACCACTACAAGCGTAGCGTCTAATCAAACCTCCAAAGATTCAGCAAACAAGAATATAAGTACTACCTCAAAAGTAGTTATCGAGTGTTTTGAGCCTCAATATCCTGCGGAAGTTAAAGTTGACGAACCTAAAATTACCCGTTTTTCTTTGACCGCGGTTGAGGATCGGGTGGTTACAGTTTCTGCTGGAGCTTCCTTGTTAGAAATAGCCAATTTAGCCCGTCCTGATAGTGGGGATGCCGTTGATGATTGGCAGATTATCGCGGCCCTTGTTCGAGAAAACCGTGATCAATTAACGGCTAGAGGTTTTAAGGTAGGTAGTAACCTAAGAGTACCTACAGTAGAACGTATGTGGCTAGAAAGTGGGGTCACAGGGCAAATTATTGAACAACAAGCTTCAAATCACGGGCTTTTAAATTATAAATTACCCCCTTTAGAGCTTCCGTGGCAAAAAGAAGATGAGCGGATTAACGATCAAAAGGCTCGTCAAGCAGCAAGTCTTAAAGAAAGACAACGGCTCGAAGCGCAATATAACAATTGTTTAGCCCAAAAGAAAAAGGCTGAAGAAGAGGCGGCTTTGCTTGCTGGGACTAAAGAAACTATTAACGTGGTGTCTACAGCTCCAGCCACAAAAGAAGTGTTATCTAGCACCGCTAAAACCAAACTTATTGGCGAAATCAGTTCTGTGGTCGATGAAAAGCTTAGTCAAAGTCAAAAAGATAACGTAGCTCAGTTAAAGCAAATCCAGGAAGATTTAAGAAAATCTCAAGCGGAAAACGCTGAACTTAAAGCTTCTCTTGCCCAGATAAAAGAACAAAATAAAGAAAGCAATGATTTGGTAGCAAGCTTAATTACAGAACTTAAAAACCAAAATAATAAGCCTCACGCAAGCCAAGGCCAAGGTGAAAGTAGCACTAAAGACGCTAACCATGCTGATGCAGAAAACCAAAACCTTCTTTTAGTGTTAGCAGGTGGTTTAGGGCTCTTGGTGCTTATTTTAGGGTTCTACGCTGTAATGCGACTTAAACGCAATAAGATGAAGCTTGCTTTACACGACGACGATGAAGACGATTTAAGCTTTAGTGGGAGCTTGCCTGGTGAAGAATTAGAACCAGTTTTTGGGGCGGTAACTTTGGAAACTGAGGATAAATCTGCCAATAAGGGTAAAAACACTCCCGACTTTAATTTCACTTCTAGTGGAGAAGAGTCCAAGGGCAAGGGGGCTACTGACTTAGATTTGGGCGACATGGACAAAAAGTCTGACAATAATGGGTTCCCTGATCTAGAAAACCCAGATGAATCTATCCCAGAAAAAGCGGTACGCTTGGATCTAAATGAAACAGAATCGCCTGATTTAGTCCCATCTCGCCATAACAACGTGGGGCCAGATCTTGATTTGGATGAAACTAAATTTAAACAATCAATTGAAAAGAACGCAACCTCAAAATCAGAAACCAAGGTTCCGAGTACGGACGACAGTCAAGTAATGGATGAATGGGCAGCGGCTTTAGCGGAGTCCCAAGCGCCAAAGACTGAAGAACCAAAGGCCGACACTAAGGACGAGTCAACCCCGGCTCCACAAAGTGATGCTGCAGTAATGGATGAATGGGCGGCGGCTTTATCGGAGTCTCAAGCCCCAAAAACTGAGGAAAAACCTGCTAACGTAGAGACCGCCGACTCCCCAAAATCTAACACTCCTGCCACAAATAAATAATTGCCTGCAGGAGAAGAAACTAAGGCTTAGGGCAAAAGCTTGAGCTTATTCCAAGCTCCTAAAAAGAAACCGCTTATTTGAGGACGTTCATTTAAGTGGTTTTTTTTAAGTTTTGTTTTTAATGTCATTTTCGTTTCAGTTTTATTTTGGTTTCTGTTTTATTTTCCTCTTGTTTTCGGTTCAATTTTTTTATTTTGACTTTTTAAACCCATAGACTTAAGGCGTCAACTACCCACCACCTAAAGGTAGTGGGCTTGTAACTGCCCAGTCGTAATAAC
>UQCV01000097.1 GCA_900539665.1 uncultured Succinivibrionaceae bacterium
TACTTTCCTTTGCCAGTACGATTGATGAACATTGAGGGTAGTTTTGGTGGATTCAGTACAGCCATAACAGTCTTCTTATTGATACGC
The DNA here is from genome assembly GCA_900539665.1 of uncultured Succinivibrionaceae bacterium. Classification (GTDB taxonomy): domain Bacteria; phylum Pseudomonadota; class Gammaproteobacteria; order Enterobacterales; family Succinivibrionaceae; genus WG-1. Next base: position 88 of record UQCV01000097.1, read on the forward strand.
ATAATGTGTATCAATAATACCACATAAAAAAAATAGAATGCAAGCGCAAACCCGCATTCTATAAGGCTTTTTATTGATTTTGATTTTTCTCAAAACTAGTTATGGAACAATAATAACAAGATTTGGGTTCTTTAAAAGAGCGGAGTTTTTTATTATTTAGAGTGAAATGGCCGGAAATTTAGGGCAAAAAATGTTTTTCGGCAAATTTTGCGGTTTAAGTGGTGAAATGTATCAAGGTATAAATCTACGTATTGAGATAAAAATATAGTTTAAGTTTGCAATTTGCCATGATTGGAGATAAAGATACTTAGAAACTATTATTTTGCCATATAAAACGCCAAGGAAACGTCAAGGAGCGAAGTTGCAGGGTTGGTAAAATAGTGACCCATCTCTCAAAATTGTGATATAATTGCAACATTTTATGAAGTTTTGGAGCGGGAATGAAAGGTTTATTAAAGATAATGCTTGTTGCATTCCTTTGGGTCCTCATGCCTTCTAGCGTTTGGGCTATGGGGAGTGTCGTTGCTGTAACCGATTCTCATACCTCTCGTAATATTACAGGTGACATGCTTCATGTCTCTGGGTTCTCTCAAGCTGAATGGCCGTGGCAAATAACTGAAGATGCTAGATGGACTCGTTATCGTCCTTCTGCAGTTGGGATCCTTGATTTTGATAGTCAAATGTTTACCAACTGGTACCAATTCCGTCTCAGAAATGATTCCGGTGACAGACAAAAGCTTTTTCTAACGATTGATAATCACTTTTTAAAGACTGTTGATGTTTTTGTTTTCAATAGCGCAGGTGCATTGGAACGTGTATGGCGTACTGGGAGCGAACGTGGTTTAGGGACTAAACCATATCCAGGTAGCAACTATGCGTTCCCGCTTCTAATCGATAATCACGATCGTAAACAGATTTTTATCCGTGTAGGTTCTTCGTTCAACGCGCAACTTTCTGTAAATATGATTTCGGAAGTTAAGTTTGGGCGCTTAGACACTTTAGAAAAAATCTCTGGTGGTTTGATCTTAGGGATTACTTGCTTGGTGTTCCTTTACACCATGCTACTTTTTATCTTCCTTCAAGACCGCAAGTTCTTTTACTACGCTGTTTTCACACTTTCAATTTCAATGTGTCTATGGCTCACGGGGTGTTATTTAACCTTATTCCCGTCTTTATTTGCCGGTTGGGATTCGTTTAAGTTCTACCTGTTTTTTAACTATTTAATGCTGTGGGGCTTGCTCTTCTCTTGCTCCGGTTACTTTATCTTTAACCGCGCTCGAGTAGGTACTTTTTATGTGCCTGGGGCCAAACCAAATCGTTTAAATCGCTTAGCCCGCATAGTAGGTAGTGTCTTTTTTAGTAACTGGTCTAGTCCTTTTGGGGCCGCTGTTGGTTTAATGTCGATTTTGATTTTATCAGCGGCAGTCTTAAATTGGGTAATTCCGGTGCACATTAGCTTCTTATTGCTCGATTTATTCTTAGCCTTAATGTTGGTTTGGGGTTGCGTCTTTTTTGTAATCTCTTTACGTCAACGTAACTTTGTGCACGTTGGTTATTCTACGGCGATCATGCTGTTTTTAGTGGGCACTATTATTCCAGGTTTACGTCTTATGGGCGTCGTTTATAGTGATACCTGGGTTCGAGCTTCGTTTTTTGTGGTCTCTGGCGCCGTGGCGATTGTGGTGGTAATCTCCCTCATTTATGGGGCCTATGCCGAAAAACATCGTAAGCTTGTAGCGAACAATATTTCAAAAGCTCGTAAACGCCGCTTCGATGAAATCTATAAATACGCAAGTGAAGGGATGTTTACCATTAATGTTGATGGGGTCTTTAAACAGGTAAACCCGGCATTTTGTAAGATGTTAGGTTGTCATGACTTTAGAGAATTGGTTGCTGGTGGTTCGCTTAGATTCCATGATATTTGCGAAAACCCACGTGATTTTGAAGACTTAGTGGCCCGCTTAGTTAGTTATAAGAGACATGATGATGCTGTTCATCTAGGTGACCAGAATAGCTTTATTGTCGATGGGGAAATCAAGTTAAAAACTCGCACTGACAAAATCTTAATGTGTAGTTTGCGTATCCGTGTGTCAAATAGCTATGACCCTCTTATTTACAGTGCGCAAAAGAATGAAGGCATTGTCATTGAAGGGGAAATTACCGATTTAAGTGCTAATCATGGCTATCAAGAGATGCTTGATTACGTTAAGACCCATGATGAACTTACTTCGTTGTACAACCGTAGTTATATGATGACTAAGCTCCAAGAAGTTTTAGAAAAGATTCCTGGGGGGATGTTGACTTTAGCGCAATCAGAACAAGGGGACTTGCCAAAACCAAGTGGGGCTCTTCATGCTAAGGCGACTGACGGCCCTGTTTTTGGGTGCAATTACTTATGCTTTATCTCGGTAAATAACTTTAAGTTTATTTACGATGCTTTAGGGCATGAAGGTGGTGACGATTTTGTAAAGAAAATCGCGCAGTTCCTTTTGAAAAATGTCCCTGAATCATTTAGCGTGATTAGATTAAATGGTAGTGAATTTGCGGTTGTTATGACTGATTCTTACGTTGATCAGACCTTAGATTGCGCCGAAAAGTGGCGTTCAGGTTTGGCTTCCATGCGTTATGAAGCAGGGGATAACATTTTTGGGGTTTCTGCTAATATCGGGGTGGTTGATATGGCTTACGCCAATGGCGATTTAAGTAAGCTTTTGACCTTAGCCGATTTGACTTGTGAAAAAGCCCGCTACATGGGACAAAACACTTTGCTCTTTTATAGTAAAGATATTGTTACCGCTTCTGATTGCAGTGAAGACATTCGTTACAGCACTATTTTATTTAGAGCTTTAGATAATGGTTTAATCTTTGCGGCTAAACAAGAAATAGTTCCGATGGATAAGTCTAGAGCCGACTGGATGGGGGAACTTTTTGTACGTGTCAGAGACGAACATGGCAATGTTTATGAACCACACGAATTTATAGGTTATGCTACTTGCCAAAATATCATGTCTCAAATTGATGAGTGGATGATTTCATGCATAGTTAATACTTGGACTGCTGGGGGCAATGGCTTTAGTCTCCGATCTGCTAAGTCGGTCTTTATCAACATTTCGGAAGCTACGATTTGTGATTTGGTGTTATGGGGACGCTTATACGCTTTACTCGCACCACACCGTGAACTTTGCACCAAACTTTGTTTTGAGATTGCGGAAAGCATTATGTCTTCACATATGGATTATGTAGTTAATTTTGTGAAGAGATTTAGAGAACTTGGGGTCCGGATTGCATTAGATGCATGTGGTGAAGGCCAGGCTAACACCTTCTTTGCGGTTACTAAGGTGGAGCCTGATTTTATTAAAGTTAGCGCTCAATATACTCGCTCTATTTGTGAGAGTGCCTCAAGTGGGGTAGTCGTTAAGTCAATGCTTACCTTAGCCAAAGACCTCAAGATCAAAACTATTGCGCTTAATGTGGAAAACGCTAAGGAATATGCTAAATTCCAAGAACTTGGGGTAGATTACTGCCAAGGTTATTATGTGTCTTCTGTGGAAAAAGCAGGTCTTACTAGCATTAGCCCCGCTTCGGCTAATGATGGGTGCATTAAAAATATAGCTCGTGGTTAAAATTGACTGCCTGAAGAGTCTGTCTTTAAGTTCTTATTAAAATCCCTGTTAATCATTTAACAGGGATTTTGGCTTTATATAGGCTAGAATCAGATTTTACGAATTTTCTATAAACCTCAAGCTTTAGGACTTAATTTATCCTTAATTTAGGCCGGTTTAACACTAGCTGGTATTTGATATAGAGCCCCTTTTTCAAGTATAATTGTACGTTTTTTTTATTTTGAGATTCGGCATGTAGCGGACGTGACTGCCGGTGCCGCTGCTGAGTTTTTCTTGAATTTATTTGAGGAAGTTATGGATAACTTAGAGGATCTTGTTGCCAAAGCTCTTGCGTTAGTAGAAGAGGCAAAGGATGAGGCTTCCCTTGAGGCCATCCGCGTTGAGTATCTCGGCAAAAAAGGTGCTTTTACCGAAGAAATGAAGGGGATGGCTAAGCTATCTCCAGAAGAACGTCCTGCCCGTGGGGCGGTAATTAATGCTGCTAAGACCAAGGTGGTAACTGCACTTAATGCTAAGCGTGATGCTTTTGCGGCTGAAGCTTTAAAACAGAAGTTAGCTGCGGAAGCGGTAGATATTACTTTACCTGGTAGAAAGTTTGCTGAAGGTTCATTACACCCTGTAACTAGAACTATCAAGCGCATTGAAGAAATTTTTGGCGCTTTAGGCTTTAGTGTGGAAGCTGGTCCTGAAATTGAAGATTGTTTCCACAACTTCGATGCGCTTTGCATTGAACCAGATCATCCAGCGCGTTCAGTACACGATACTTTCTATTTCAATAGTAACTTGCTCCTTCGTACCCAGACTTCTGGAGTTCAGATTCGTGCTATGGAAACTACTAAGCCACCACTTCGTATTATTGTGCCTGGCCGCGTATACCGTCCTGATTACGATATGACCCATACTCCGATGTTCCATCAGGTTGAAGGTCTTTTAATCGATGATAAGAGTTCATTTAGTGAACTTAAGGGCATTTTACACAGCTTCCTCACCAACTTCTTTGAAGAGGAATTACAGGTGCGTTTCCGTCCTTCTTACTTCCCATTCACAGAACCTTCTGCTGAAGTAGACGTCATGGGCAAAAATGGTAAGTGGCTTGAAGTTTTAGGTTGCGGGATGGTAAATCCTCGTGTGCTTGAAAACGTTGGCGTTGATCCAAATAAGTACCATGGCTTTGCTTTTGGTTTAGGGGTTGAACGTTTGACTATGCTCCGCTACGGCGTAAACGATCTCAGAGCATTTTTTGAAAATGATTTGAGATTCTTAAAGCAGTTCGGCAAGTAAGGGGAAGACAATGAGATTTAATAAGCTTTGGATCGATGAACTCGTACCAAATAGTATTGATGCTAACGAATTAGCTGACAAGATTACTATGGCTGGGCTGGAAGTTGATTCAGTTGATGATGTATGTGCTTCTTTTACTGGGGTAGTAGTAGCAGAAGTTTTAACTTGTGTTGATCATCCAGATTCTGACCACTTGCATGTAACTACTGTTAACGTTGGTGGTGAAGTTCTTGATATCGTTTGTGGCGCTTCAAATTGCCGAGCAGGCTTAAAAGTAGCTTGTGCAACTGTTGGCGCGGTTTTACCTGGCGATTTTAAGATTAAGCCATGCAAGCTTCGTGGGGTTCCATCTAATGGGATGCTTTGTTCTTATAAAGAACTTGGCATGAAGGAGGAAAGCGATGGTATTATCGAACTTCCTGCTGATGCTCCTGTAGGGACTGATTTGCATGACTACCTTAAGCTTAATGATAAAGCGGTAGAAGTTGACCTTACGGCTAACCGTGCAGACTGCCTTAACATGGTAGGTTTGGCTCGTGAAATTGGGGTTCTTTTACAAAGCGATGTTAACTATCCACAGATCGAAGCAGTTGCTCCTACAATTGCAGACCAAGTTAACTTTACTTTAAAGGATATTAAGGCTTCTCCACGTTATAGTTTGCGTGTGATTAAGGGTGTAGACTTAACTAAGCCAAGTCCAATTTGGATGCAAGAACGCCTTCGCCGTGCTGGTATTAGAAGTATCGATGCTGTAGTTGACGTAACTAACTACGTTATGCTCGAACTCGGAGTGCCAATGCACGCCTTTGACCGTAACACTATTAGCGGTGACATTTGCGTAAGAGCGGCTGTTGATGGGGAAAAACTTACCCTTTTAAGTGGGGCGGAAGCTACTCTTAAGAGCGATACTTTGGTGATTGCTGATGCCCAAGGTCCAGTAGCTTTAGCTGGGATCTTCGGTGGGCAAAGGACCGGGGTTTCTGCTAACACAACTGATATCGTACTTGAAGCTGCTTATTTTACTCCGGCTGCCATTAAGAACAGAGCTCGTGAATACGGTTTAGCAACTGATGCATCTCACCGTTTTGAACGTGGGGTGGACTTTGCGATGGTAAGAAATGCAATGGAAAGAGCAACTTCTTATCTGCTTGCTATCTGTGGGGGCGAAGCTGGTCCAATCAATGAAGAATGCCATGATGAACTTCTTGGTTCTTCAAAGGTTATTTACGTACCGTATAGCGAAATTGATAATGTAATTGGCATTAAGATTGCTCATGACTTTATCGTTGATGCTTTAAAGCGTTTAGGGCTTGAACCGGTAGAAGTTGCTGCGAAGAACGATCGTGCAGAAGGGGTTGAAGTAAGATCTCCAAGCTGGCGTTACGATATCAATATTGCGGCTGATATCTGTGAAGAAGTAGCTCGTATTTACGGTTACGACAACATTCCAAATGTGGACCCAGTAGCTCCACTTAGAATGATTAAGACTCCAGAAAACCGTAATAGCGCTTACCGTTTGAAGTGTTTAATGGCTGATTATGGCTACCATGAAATTGTAAGCTATAGTTTCGTGGAACCAAAGGCTCTTAAAGCAGTTAAACCTGATGTTGAACCTTTAGTTATTCCATCACCAATTTCTGCCGATATGTCAGTAATGCGTACTACTTTATGGACTGGGTTAATCAACACTGCAGTTTATAATGCTAACCGTCAGATGGCTAACATGAAGCTTTTTGAAACTGGTTTAACTTTTATTCCTGATACTTCTGCTGAAAATGGCATTAGACAGGAAGAAATGTTCGGTGGCATCTTATGCGGTAACGTATCTGAACCTGCATGGAACGTCCAGAGCCGTCCATTTGATTTCTTTGATCTTAAGGGCGACGTAGAAGCTATTTTAGCTACTACTGGTTTTGTTGACGAATTCAGCTTTGTGCGCTCAGCTAATGTTGCGTTACACCCAGGGGTTTCAGCTGACATCGTGCGTAACGGTGTGGTTGTAGGTAGCTTTGGTTTAATCCATCCTTCAGTGGAAAAGCAATTAGGTCTTAAGCACCACGTATTCTTATTTGAAATCAAGATGAGTGCTTTAGCGGTGAGAGCTTTACCTTCTTATAATGAAGTGTCTAAGTTCCCATCAATTAGCCGTGACTTAGCCATCGTGGTTGATAAGACTGTAAGTTGCGCTGACTTAATGGCAGCTGCTAAGAAGTACGGTGGCAAGTACATGACTAGTGTTAAGGTATTTGATCTCTATGAAGGTGAAAACATGGCAGAAGGCAAGAAGAGTATTGCCTTTACTATGGTACTTCAGGCGGTAGAAAAGACCTTAGAAGAAACCGATATTACCTCTGCCGTTGAAGCAGTAGTAAATGGGCTTAAGGCTGATTTCGGGGCCTTGTTGCGCGAATAAGCTCAAGTTGCTAGAACTATATTTTTGGAGCTAGAAGCCTATTTTAGAAAAAGGCGAGTGGTCACTTGTGGCTACCCGCCTTTTTGTTTTGCAAGGTGAAGCTTAAATAGGGATTAAGTTTAAGCCGACATTCCGCAGAAGAAATTCAATATTTAATTGGTTAACATTTGATCGATCATTTTATAAAAATTGAACATGTGTCACATAATTTAAAAAATGGCTATTAATCGATCAACTAATATGCTTTTATACTGAAAAATAATCATGTAGGAAACGTTCATGACCACCAGTATAAAGTCGTCATTTTTATCAGTAGATCACTATGGCCTTGTTGTAGCAACTAGCAGAACCTTGGGACTAGCAGAGTTTATTGACAGCAAGATCCCCAAATTATCAAACAATAAAAAAATATCATATGGTCAGCTCTTCGAGTGTATGCTCATAAATTTTCTGGCTTACACCTCAGAGCCTCTATATTTAACTCCAAAATTTTTTGAAACCGTAGATGTCAAAACTCTTTTTGGCGAGTCGTTCGACAGGACATTGCTGAATGATGATGCATTCGGCAGACTGTTAGATGCTCTGTATGACTATGGCGTGTCAGAATTGTTTTTGGAATTTACCGGTGAAGCTCTGAAAAAACTGTACGATAAAACAGAATGCATTCATTTGGACAGCACATCATTTCACCTGCATGGAGAGCATTACAGTGACGGTGTCACAGCACTGACAATGGAAAATATAACAGGTAAAAAGATGCCAGCAGAGCCGTTGCGTGGATATTCAAGAGACGCACATCCTGAACTCCTACAGATAATGCTGCAGATTGTTAGCGATGAAAACGGTCTACCAGTCTACATGAAACCTCAAGATGGCAACACCAATGACAACAAGGGGTTTCAGACACCGGTAGAACTTGTGGGAAGCTTGAACAAAGCAATTGATTTCAAATACTTAGTTGACGATGCAGCTTTGTTCACTCAGGAAAATCTGAAAACGATGCAGAACAAAAATATTTTGTTCATCACAAGAGCTCCA
>UQCV01000098.1 GCA_900539665.1 uncultured Succinivibrionaceae bacterium
ATAATGTTTAGAAAGCTGTCAAGTAGATTTCGGCAATTCATCTCACCACCTTAGAGGTGGGGGACTTCTTGCCGAGTTCTGTTAAATCTTTGTATTACGGCACATCTTGCCACTTGGGTTTTTGCGGGGAAGTCTTTAAACATAGTATAATTTTAAGATTTATAAGACCTTTGTGGAGCTTGGTTTTTATTATGACCTAAGCTTAACCACACCAAAAAGTTGTTTTAGTAGTTTTAAGATTGATGGTTGGTGAGTCATGCCCTCAGATTTTGATGTAACAAATACGCTCAAGATGCAGGCGGAAAACGGACAAAATGCCGATGTACGTGGCCCGCGAGAAATGACCTCTAGGGTAGGAGTTACTACCGATGCTTCAAGTTTGCGTTGCCCGATCAATGTAAGCGCTGCCTATTCATATTTAAGCGCTTTAACTCGGGAACAAGGGGAATTAAGTCAAGAACTCTCCCGCACTCAATCTGTACTACAGCGCTATGTAGCTACTTTAGCGTCAGATCCGGAACGTGCTATCAATGCATCTCCTGCTCCTCAAGATAAGCCATTATTAAATCTTGTAGGTATGATCGTGTCAAAGGATGCTGAACTACAGGAACAAATTGCCGTTGATTTGACGAATCGTACGCGTGTGGTTCGAACCGCTGAAGCAGTTGATGAGCTTAAAAGCTATTGTGATACGTTGCCTCGAGTTTTTCAGGAAAGCAATGAACCTGGGCGGGCGCTTATGCGTTACGTCTGCGAATTAGCAGTAAATTTAACAACTTCAGACAACATTTCACCTGCAACCTCACGTTTATTAGCTAAACAGAATATCTATGCTCCAGATGGGGTGCTGACGCCACGTGGGGCTAAAACTTTAAGTTCATTGCTCTCAGCTACAGTTGATTTTATTAGAGCGAACCAACCTGATGTAATTGCATGTCTTGGGCGTAATGCTGGGCGGATTATTGCGCCTTCGGTCACAGAAGCTGAAATTGGCGAATACATTAGAACGGCCCTTCAAGACATGCCGCTTGATGATGATACCTATCTTAATATCTTTAAGAATGGGCCAGAATTTATCGAAGACGAAACGGCTGAACGAATTGCAACGAGAGTTAGCAATTTAATCAACAAAGCCGCAGGCATTGCGCGCGAAGCTCATCTTATTGGGGAGCAAAGCGATTCAGAACCGCAAAATATTCGGAATTTAACCGGCCGAGAACAGCAAATCTCCCAAGAGCTTGCGCAAGCGCAGACTCATAATTCGGCTTACGAAGAAAAGTGTAACCGCCAAGTGGAAAGGCTTTATCGAAGTCTAGAAGAACCTAGCACTAAAGCTAGTCCGCTTGAATACGATGCCAATGGCAATGTAAAAACGCCTTCATCTACAAGTAAAGCCTCCTTAGATGGAGCTATACCAAATGAGCGTGTTGTCAATATGGTGGCAACAAAAGTTTTAACGGATGCGATTGAAGGTAAGGCTACTTGCGATGTTATGCCTGCGGGCCCCACCCAAAATAATCAAGCTAATGCTCAAAGCTTAGAGGGCAAGGAGATTGATAACGCCACTCCAAAAGCTGCTTCCGATATTGATTTAATTTCTGAATTTGAAAATTTCTCCTTACCTGAAACAGGGGGTACGACCGGCGCTCCGCTAACTAAAGGGGAGGCTGCTAGAATCAATAGTATTTTATCGGAAGCGGTGGCGCGTGCGGAACAGTCTAATCTTTTTGGGGCTACGGGGAATGGGGCTACTAATCCTGTTATAGATGCTGCTGTGGCTCAAGCTATTCGGGGTGATGAACCTAATGAATTGAGTTCAAACCAAGCGCCAAATGAAGTTAAAACGGCTCAAGCGCCAGTGTCAAATTCGTTAGATGCTACGAGCGTCGCTTCAAAGGTTGCGCAATCTGTCACCCAACAGGCAGCGGAAGCTTTAGAAACACCATTAGAAAAATCAAACTCAATGGCGAATTTGGGAGCTCGCACTTTAGAAACGAAAAACCAAGCGTTAGCTGAGGAAATGGCGGATATTGAACTAGAAGGGGCACGCCTTAAAAACGAAATGCCGTTTACGGGAAGTGAGCTAAAGCCTGAAGCCTTAGATGAAACTTTAGAAAATGCCAATGCTAACCAAGAAACAGCTCTAAACGCGGTAGATGCCAAAGTAGACTCCAAAGTAGCAGAGGCCTCTAATATAAGTGCTGCGGAGCAAGCTAATCCAAGCTTAGAACCACTAGTAACTGAAAAACCTGAAGCGGTACCTCTTGAAAATAATGAACCTTCACCAATAGCGCCTGAAGTGCTAAATCAAGCGGGCGTAAATGTGGGGGGCCAAGCATTAACCGATAGTAACACGCAGGCAACTTTGGGGAATCCGGGTTCAAATCTTAGTGGCGTGAACCCCCAAGCCTTAAAGGAAGCAGCGGATGCTTTGCAAGCAGGACTTCATGAGGAGCCTGAAACTAACGACTCTTTAAAAGTTTCATTACCTGTGAGTTCTATAGATGCTTCGGCGGAAGAGACTGTATCTAATGAAATGGCGGAACCTACAGAATCTAAAGCCCCTCAGACCTCTTCAAACATTAACCAATTACTAGATGATGAGTTACTTAAAGCGGTGGTTGGTAAGACTGTTTCTGGAATAGAAGCAAGTTTACCTTTAGATGAGGCGTCGGCTCTTACTTCAAATTTGGCGCCAAACAATCAAGAAACTACTGAACTTGCTAACTCTTCTTTGGTGTCTAAGTGGCAAGAAGAAACACAAGGTAACGCTACCAATATAACTTCTGATTCCGTAACCGCAAAAGCGCAAAATAGCCTTTTAGCGGGGTTAAATGAAGGAGATGGTGAAGGCGTTAGGTCTCAAGGCGCTTCATCTATCGTTATGCCTACCACTTCTTTAAACGAAGCGGAAGCTAAGGACTCGTCTTTAGAATCTAAAACTTCGTCTGAACCTACGCTAGAAGTCAAGGAAGAACCAAAAATTACTCCATCTTGGCTTGCAGGAATCAAAAAAAGAGCGGCGCAAAATTTAGCAGCTGGAGCTATGGCAAGTGGTGATTCAACGCCAAAGAATTTAGAGGCGGTAGCGCCAAAAGAAGCTTTAAATACTAAAGCTTCGCCAAATGACGCAGTAAGTCCAAATGCGAAAGCTTCTTTAGCTAATAACCAGGCCTTAAATGGTAAAACTGAATTACCACACCTCGAGGTAGATCCTTTGATGGCGGATGATTTATCTGCGCCTGGAGTTGTAAAAATCGAACCTGATGGGCCTGAAGCTACACTTACTAGTAAGGACGCTACTAATCCGCAAATGATGACCAAAGGAGAGAACGATAAGGTTAGTGCCGTCATAAATAAACGCTATGGTACAAGTCCTAATCAGTTGTTAGGAGCTGAGGTGACAGCCGCGCTAAACGAAGCTGCGATCGATGACAGTGAGGCTATAAATGTCCAGGGGACCAAGCAAAGTCAAGGGCTTGGTGGAACAGAAGAGGGGGTTATTTTAGAAAGTACCCCAAACAAGACTTTATTTGGACGTTTGGCAGGACTCTTTAAAAAGCACCAACACGAAGACGTGGCTTTAGCGCGAGATAGAGCGAACGCCAAAGAACTTGAGAGTGTAGCCTTAGCGTCAAATGCGCAAGCTGAAAAAGTCTTATTAGATCCTACTAAGGCTGTTGGGTTATCGATGGATGATATGGTGGCTCAACTTAAAACCTTAATTCAAGATCCTAACGTGGCTCCGGAAGTTCGTAAAATGGCTACTTCAATTCACCAGGCGATGACCAATCCTTTAGGTGATTTACAGGCAGTATCTGCTTGGCTTGGGTTGGTTACAGCGCCATTAAATGCTTCTGGTCCTCGAGCTGCGGCCATGCAACAATGGGCTTTAATGCTGTTATCATTAAGGTTTAGACAGCTAGGTAAAAATGTCGATAAATTTACTAAGTCTGAAGCCTTTAATAAGATGCTCTCCGGCGTGAAAGTTAGTGGCCAAGAAAAGTGGCCTCAAAGCATGCTTGATGAAACCATGGGACAAATTGAACGGCTCCAAACTTTAAGTGCCTCTGGGGGAGAATTAGGTTTACCTTCCTATATCCCGTTGCCACCATCATCCCCTCAAGGGCGTGAAGGCGGGCTTAATGTAGAAAAGGGGCAAACAGAAGAAGGGCTCCCTGAATGGAAGTTAAGTTTCTTCTTTGAACTTCCGAAATTAGGGCCTTTGCAGGTAAAAACTGCCGTATCGGGCGCGGACATCAAACTCTCATTTGTGGCCGAAAAAACACAAGCTTTAGCAAAGATTGCACAAACAGCTCCAGTCTTAAGAGCGCGCCTTGATGAATGTGGATTTAAGGTAACGAAATTAACTCCTCGGCTTGGTAAGGTTTATCCTCCAGGGGAATCTAATCAAGAGGTGATGTCAGCCAATGTTAAGTGGCAGGCTAAGCATGACGGTTTAAACCTTAATGTTTAAGTTGAATGGAGAAAAACTTATGGGTGAAGACAAGCGTAAGGCCGTAGGGTTAACCTATGATTCCTCAGCTCCTAGTAGTAAACCACAAGTTTCCGCTCGAGGGGAAGGCACAATTGCGGATACTATCATTAGTAGAGCGCAAGAGCTTGGCATCTACGTTCATAAAGATCCAACATTGCTTAAAAATTTAGAGCATTTAAAAGAAGGCGATACGATTCCCAAACCTCTGTTTACTATTATTGCCGAGATTCTAGCTTATTCGTATTACCTGCAAGGTAAAACCCCTGAAAGATGGCGTGATGCAGAAGGGCGAGTCCATGTAAACACCAAGAGTTAAGTTAGGTATTTTGGGGAAACAAGTTTGGGGCTAAGTTTTAACTGAACTTGGTAAGAAGTCCCCCACCTCTATAGGTGGGGGAGGATGTCACAGTGTCTTGGTACACGCTCCACGTTTTTGCTTTTAAAGATTAACGGCCTACGGTCACGGTTCTCTAACTACCACGTTCAAGTCATTTGCTGTTATCGCGCGCAGAACCAACCTTACGGCCATTGGCATCACGATATTCAGTGCGCCCGTGGCTATCAGTGCGGCTACTACCTACACGACGGCCTTTGTCGTCTCTATAAGTTGTGCGTCCATTAGCACTAGTGCTTGAACTACCGACTTTACGGCCGTATTTGTCGCGGTAAACGGTATTGCCACGGGAATCTGTGGTAGCGGAGCCAACTTTACGGCCATTAGCATCGCGATAAACGGTGCGCCCGCGGTTATTATTAGTGGCAGAGCCGACGCGACGCCCATTTTCATCACGGTAAACGGTTTTACCGCGACCATCGTTATAAGCAGAGCCTACTCGGTGACCATTACCATCGCGATAGGTGGTTTTACCACGGCGATTATTGCCAGTTGAGTTGTCAAGGTAACCTGCTCCACCATATGAACCGGTTAAAAATCCCCCAGAGGTGCGGTATGGGCCTTTATCTAAGGAACTTCTTGTTTCGTTTCTTCTAGCCTGGCGACGTTCTATCCAGCTATCTCTCTCGTCATAGCGGGAGTATCTTCTATCTAGTCGGTCGTCACGTTCATTTCGGGCCCAAATGTCCTTTAAATTGGCATCATTGTTTTGTTTGATGACATAGATATTAGGATTTTGTTGTACAAGCTCTATTTCCGCCATTGCGGCATAGGAAGAGGATAGTCCGATAGCGAGTGTTACAGAGGTTAGTAAATACTTTAATCTATATGTTTTATAGGCGAACTTTAAACTTGGCATAAAAGACTCCTTATGGTGGGCAAACTATCTATTAGAAACCAAATGTTGAGGTTTTAGCTTCCATAAATTTAACGCTTTTAAGTTTTTAGTTAAAGCTTAAGATGAGATTAACTAAAACTAGAACCATTGCCTAAATTTCTGAGCTAGAGCTTCTACATAAGCTTTTAACTTAAAACTCGGTGAGATGTGGGGTTTTAAAAGGTTAAACTTTGATTGTCCGTATAATCAGATTACTTATTACTGTTTTTATTATAGCTTCTTTTGAACCTTTATTATAGGGGGATTTGATAAAAAAAGCATAAATATATAAGTCTTTACATATAATTTGACCAAGCGCTAAGTTAATAGTTCATAGTGCAGATGTGTAAAAAAGCTTTGATTTGCATACAGGCGACGTCTTTGTGTACAAAAAGAACTTACCTAAGTCGTGTATAATACCCATATATTTGGTAAGAAAGCGAAGCTTATTATGAATAAATTCCTTAAGACCTGGACCGCTGTTTTAGTTGGGGCCGGTTTTTTTTCAGCTATGGCGCCAGCTGAAGCTGGGCATAGCTCAATGTCAGTAATGTCTCCTCGTAATACTATTAAGGTCGACAAAGATTACGCATACGGTTATAGCTACCTGCCAGGCGATGCTTTAGATGTTTATCAAACTGCCAATAGAGACGTTGGTTGGACGGTGAATTACGAGTTTTTGGATAAAAACTTCTTGCGCCCAGTCTCTGTTGTTTATGTAAATTGGGTGCCACAAGTGGTGCGTGATTGTACCTATAACTTCCATCAAAATTTACGTGAAGTAAATAACACGGTAAATAACCTGCTTGTCGCTAGACCGCTTGATAGTGGCATTAGTGCCTCAAGACTTGCTATCAACACCACCATTGGGGTGGCTGGTTGCTTTGATGTAGCGGGAGCTTGGGGCTTAGAACGCAGGCGTATGACTTTTAGTACCGTTTTAGGTAAATGGGGGGTAGAACAAGGGGGCTACATCGTATTCCCAGGTTATGGGATTGCCACTTACCGTAGTCTCATCGGTTCCACGGTTGATATAGCCTATTTCCCATTCAATTATTTCCCAATATGGCTTGATGCTATATTTTGGGTATCAAATGGATTGGAATCTCGTTCAAGATTACTTAAAACCGATGAAGTGGTAGCTAATTCCTTGGATCCATATATCCAAACTCGCGACTTCTATTTGATGTATGAACAAAGCTTAGTATCTGGAAAAACAGAGGGTAAGACTCAAGATTCCGCTACAGAAAAGACAAATAGTGATGAAATGCTTAATGACTATCTTGATGAAATTGACGAATAGAGTATAGTTTGCATAGTGACTAAAAGTTTTAGTAAATAATGGAATAGTACATGACTTTAAACTTAGATGACGTAAGAAAAGAAATAGACCAAGCTGACCAGGATTTAATTTCAGTTTTAGCACGCCGTATGGCTTTAGTTAAGCAAGTCGGGGAAATCAAAAGCCGTGAGGGTACTCCGGTGTATGTACCGGAAAGAGAAAGCCAGCTTTTAGCTAAGCGTAGAGCGGAAGCTGAATTAAAAGGTTTAAGTCCTGATCTTATTGAGGACGTTTTGCGTCGTGTGATGCGTGAGTCATATACAGCGGAAGCCTCGGCCTTTAAGTGCATGAACCCTTCTATTAAGAAGGTGGTGATTATTGGTGGCCGTGGGGGAATGGGCAGTATCTTTACTAAGTTCTTTACCAACTCAGGTTATAAGGTTGAAGCTATGGGATCTCGCGATTGGGATCGCCAAGATGAAATCTTTAAGGATGCGGGCTTAGTAATAGTGAGCGTACCTATAGATAAAACTGAAATGATCATTCGTAAGCTTGATTTTTTGGCGCCAGATTGTGTACTTGCTGACTTTACTTCCACTAAAACCATGCCACTTAAGACCATGCTTGAAGTGCATCAAGGTCCAGTAGTAGGTTTACACCCAATGTTTGGTCCTGACGTTTCAACATTAGCCAAGCAGCTCGTGATTTGGACCGAAGGGCGGATGGATGATAAGTGCTTGTGGCTTTACGAACAAATGCACTTGTGGGGGGCTAACTTAGTTAGAATTGATGCTCCGGCTCATGATGAAGCTATGGGTTATATTCAAGCTTTACGCCACTTTACTACTTTCTGCTACGGCGTATTCTTGTCTCGCGATAATCCATCTTTAGAAAATATCATGAATTTAAGTTCTCCTATTTATCGGATGGAACTTATGATGGTCGGACGTTTGTTTGCGCAAGATCCTGTGCTTTATGCAGACATTATTTTGTCAAATAGTCGTAACCTTGAAATCATTGAAAAGTACAAAAACACCATTACCGCTGCCATTGATATCATCAAAACTGGTGATCGAGAAACCTTTATTGAAGAGTTTAAAAATGCTGCTGCATACTTTGGTGAATATGCCGATTACTTCATGCATGAAAGTAAATCGTTACTCGCTAAAATGCATGATGCTCGATCTACACTTATAAAGTAATACTTATTAGAAAAGATAACACCAAGGCTATGTTTCGCTTAAACGTGTGATAAGCTTTGGTGTGTTTTTTTATGGCTACGAATTTAACTTTATAGCTTCTGACTGCTCCCACGGGCAAGCCCGTGGGGTTCTGATTGAAGTGTAGCTTGTAATCGTACACCATTTTCAGGCTT
>UQCV01000099.1 GCA_900539665.1 uncultured Succinivibrionaceae bacterium
ATCGTCAGCGACTATACAAAAATACATAGAGTCTCAAGGATAGGAGGTCGGTTGCGGAAACCCACCACCTAAAGGTAGTGGGTTTCCGCAACCTAATTAAATTTATGAACCTTAAAACAAGATCTTAAGGCTATTTTTGCGGTAAATTTCCACCATTTGTCCCAATAAAGCCATGGTATTTTTAGTGTTTTGAAGTTACTTAAGTGAAAAATTTTCTTAAAAGATCGGTGAAGTTCTAACGAATTTTTGCTTCACCATCAACTAATGCTGAACGCATTCTATCATCTTTTGGTAAAGAGCGACCAAATACCATTGCCATACCTTGGCCTTACCTTTGCATCAAAACCTTGCAATATCCTTGACCAATACCATTGCAAGCACCTTGGCAGGCACTTTGCAAGTCTAGTCTCAGATTTAAATGAAGTACCCTTTTACAACACCTAAGCTATACAGTTCACCTAAGCTTTAACTTCATGTTTTGTGAGCTCAAGCAAGTGCAAGCTTTCATCTAAAATCAAAACTTTACCAAGTCGATAATTCATTTGGCACGCGAAAAAAAATTTGACGAATTTCACCATTATTTAACAAAATCATTACAAAATGTGGCTTTAAATCACCTCTCTTTCTTATTTTTCCCCATTCGCTTTGTAATAAGTTAAAATAGCGCCACATACTTTTATCTAAAATCTCCAAGAAGACTCCTTCCTCTTTAGGTGGGAGATAAATTGGTTTTTTTGCTCTTACCTCTTTTGAGCTTAAATATATGATAATATACTCAGAAAAAGTAATGTAGTGGACTTAGAAGTCCTATACAGTAGAGGTGAAGTGGACACACCTGTGAGAATAAGGATAGCATAGCTATCAAACTTCTTTAGAATTACTCTAATGAGTAATTACGAAGTTGCCACCTCTTTAGGTGGCGAGTAGTTCACGCAAGGTCAGGCATTACATAAATTTAGGACTCTACTGTATAAGTCAATCTACATATGTATAAGTCCAAGCTAAACCTTATTAACCTAAAAACTTATGGTTAGTGATAGCTATAACTAACTAATTTAAAACTAGTGATTTAAAGCTGGTGATTTAAATCAAGTTGAATTCATGGCTTTCCTTGGGGAAGCTTTGTTTAAACGCGTTTGTAAACCTCAAATAAACAATAACCGCAAGAGCAGTCATAAAGTGAGCAGAAAGAAGAGAAACATCAAAGTCGGCATTACCGGCAACTTCCAGCAAACTGATCTGTTCTATCTTGACAGCGAGTTGGACTTCTTTAATAAATGCGTATGCTTTCAATATCTTGAAGGGCATGTACCGGAACTCATTTCCAACGATGACTATAGCTTTCCACGAATTATCAATGCACAGCAGTGTAAACAAGCTCGTAGAAACGCCATCTTTATGCTGATAAAAAGCTATATCGTGGCCGTGTGTTTCGTAGGGCTTATGATTTTTTCAGTCCTTCTCTTAAAATACAACCTAAACTTCCCACGCGCAGGCTTAATTCCATTTTTACAGTATTCAAGCTTCTTTGCCGCCTTAGTATTCTTGTGTTTCTTAGGGTATCTTCCGTTTTACTTTTCCGTATTCAACCGCTTTTGCCGTTGTGGCTTAGGTTTTTATATGAAAAACCCAGAGCTTTGTGAAAAGTATCTAGCTTGGGAACGTAAGATCCTCCGCCCTTGCTCCCATAACGCCGATGATTTCGTGCCACAACCATCTTACCGCTTACGTGGCATTAAGCTCCTAATGGAACCAGATGATCTCTACACTATTTTGCAACGTAATCTCGATCTTGAATACGCCCAAATTGGTTGCCCACGACGTGATCGTAGACACCGTGGTTCAGTGAGTGGTTTAAATGCCCCCTTAGCTAATAACAGTTCTACTTCTAAAAACAATAGAAGCTACAGCATTATATTACTGTGGGGCTTACTTATTGTTTTATGCACTACTCCAGTATTTTTAGTTAAATACACTTTAGGTTGCGCCGAAAGAGATACTATCGCCGTAATCTTCACTGGGATTTTGCTTACTCTAAATTTAGCTTGCGTGATCTACACCATCTATCAAATTAGAGAATTTTATATCTCAAAACGCATCCGCCGGATCTTAGATCGCTTCAAAAAGCGTGAACAAAAGGATGATGCCCCCTTTGTTAAACCTATTAAAAAAAATAACGTAATAAAGTTTTAGAAGCTTTTGGGGCGACAGTTCTAGCCGTCAGTTCTAGTCTTTGGCTCTTATAGATAGAACCTACCGTCCATCCTAATTCAACGCTAATTCCACCTCGACCTCAAAACAAAATAATTAAATAGACTTTTATAAAGCAAACTGACTGTTTACCTAAAAATTACACTTTTTTCACTGCGTTTCTAGTAAAAAGCTCTTCTTTGGTCTTTTTATCAGTAGATAAATCGATTCAATTTCTTAAGAAAAATAAAATCGGATATAATCAGAGTAAAAATAGAAACTTTGTAAAAACAAAGTTTTTGCACTTTGTGTGCGATTTTTGTACCCACAAAACTTCTATTTTTACCACAAAAATTATAACAAAAACCTTGAAATGCGCTTCAAAACGCCTCAATAAAAGCATGTAAACTAAACTACCACTCATTGATTAGTTAACCTGGAAGCAACCCAAAATGTCACCGCAAGAAGTTAATCCCCATATCTCTACCCTTGACACTTCATCTCCTAAAGAAACTCAATCTTCTGTGGCAAAGGCAAATCTAACAGTAACCATGGCAAATACTGCAACTACAAGTACAGCAAGTACCACAAGCACATCCGAAGCCGTAGCCAACACTACTTTTAATGTAAATGACTTGGCTGAATCACTAAAGAACTTAAAGAAAGTTATTCCTTTAATGGGTAAATATAGCGTTCCGGTGACCCCTATCAATTACGCTGTATGGTACACCTATGTAACTGAATCGAATAGCGAAGTAACGAAACGTCTTAATAAAGCTATCAATGAAAGTAAACTTATAGCCCAAACAGAAACCCAAAACATCTATAACGATTGCATTGAGCAAAAGCACACGATCGATTCGGAAAAAGTTAGACGCCATCTCGAAGCTATGTTACTTGAAATCGCGAGTAACTTTGAGGACACTATTAACAACACCCAAGATTTTTCTAAAATAATCGATGAGCATCTTAACCGCTTTGAACGTCAAGGTGATCCTAACCTCACCATGAAAGAAGCGATGCTCTTAATCCAAAAGCTCATCACCGGATCTGATTTAATCAAAAAGACCACTAAAACTTTTATCACGCAATTAGAAAAGACTCGTCAGCAAATCACTACTTTGCAAAATGAATTACATAAAGCGCGTAGTGAAGCTATTCATGACGCATTAACCGGGCTCTTTAATCGTCGCGCTTTTGAGTTAGAATCAGCAGAACTTAATGAACAAAAAATGCCTTATTCCATTGTGATGTTTGATATTGACCACTTTAAAAACGTTAATGATTCCTACGGTCATAGCTTTGGAGATTTAGTAGTAAAGGCCGTAGCCCAAACTGCCCTTAAAACCTTCCCTAAATCATGCCACGTATACCGCCTAGGTGGGGACGAATTTGTGGTAATTCTTAAGAACACCACGATTGGCCCCGCAGTACGCTTAGCTAATAGCTGTCGCCAAAATACCATGCGCATCAACATCAGAACTATCCATAACAACGAAGTGGTCTCCTCTATTAGAACTTCTTTTGGAGTAGCACAATGGAATGGTCGCACGAGTTTCGCCGAAACCTTAGAGCGCGCCGACCAAATGCTTTATAAGGCCAAAGCCCAAGGTCGTAACCGCGTGATGCCTATTGTAATGTAATTTACCATCCGTTTATAGACTGATGTAAAACATTAGCGTTACATTTTAACTTTCCCTAAAATCACGGTTTAAACTGCTGTTTATCACAGCCAAACCGATTTTATGTCCTTTTATAGCGAATATGCCTCGGGGCTTAAAGCTTCTTTCGAGCCCATAAATCCACCTAATCCAAGCTCCAACAAGGTCTTTACAGATCCCATTACCTTAAAACCCTCTAACTTTAAAAGTTTTTCCTGTCAAGACAGTTGATAGCCACACAACAAATTTTTGTAACGTTTCAGAAAAAGCTATACTTTTTGCAAAAACAGGAGTGGCTTTTACAAAATTTTTCATATTCTTTTGACGTAAATTTAACCATTCGGCATAATAGCGCACATCGAACGTAGGTTAAAAGTTACCCACTTTTACTTACCACAGATAGTTAACAGTTAGTTAAAAGCTTACTTTGTTCGTAGCTATAAGTGCCACGGCGTAAAAATTAAATTAAGTCTATGACTTTAATCTTTAGTGCTTAGATTAGTTAAATGTTAAATAGCGTTGACTAAGTTTAAGTTCAATTAAAGACTATTACTAAAAGCCGGGCCCCGATCTAAAACCCGATCGGTTAAATCACTTCAACACTAAGGATCCTTAAATGACTAAATCTTTTGCTACTATTCTCAGCCTTTCCCTTTTATCAGTTTCTTCTATGGCTTCTGCTTTTGAATGTGAATCTCTAGGGGTTGAACCTGCGGTTTGTGCAAAAGCCAAAGCCTGTGAATCTCAGACCAATTGCCAAGCTGACGCAGCTGCAATTTTTAACGCTGGCAAGTCTTCTTTAAACGGTGAAAATGGCGTTCGTATTGATGTTGTTTCTGGTACCGTCATGCTCGAAATCGCAGCTAAGAATGGTAACGAACAAGCTAAAAAAGCTCTTCCTGATGCCTACAACAAGGTTGGCAATGCTTACTTCTTCGGTGAACGCGTAATGGCTGACACTAACAAAGCAGTAGAATGGTATAAGAAAGCTGCTCTTGCTGGCCACGGCGACGCTGCTTATAACTTAGGTTGCATGTACGCTTGGGGTGAAGGCGTGCCTGAAGACAAGGCTGAAGCTAAGAAGTGGCTCGATATAGCTACTAAGGCTGGTAACACCGCAGCTTCACACGTTCTTAAGACCCTCTAGGTTTAAATTTAAGTCTTAAGAAATACAAAGAAAAGAAAACTAAGCATTACATTACTCCAAACATCATGGCTCGATATCCGTTTCTTTTCTACGTATAGTTCTATATAGATATAGCGCCCCAAACCATGTAGTTTTGGGAAAACGAATTCCTTTTTTGTATATACCTTTACGGCATCTTCGGATGCCTTTTTTTTCTTTAGAAAATTTCGTTATGTAATTTTCAAACTTTTTTCACAATGTTTTTTTCACTCAATATTATCGTGATCTACTTCGCACCTTGATGATAAAAGTGCTATTATTAGGGAAGTAAGAGACTCCTACCTCATGACCTAAAATTCATTAGATAGGTGCCTCCGTGAACACATTCGGAGTAAATCATGTCCTTTTTTAAAACACTTAGCAGTTTGCTAGCTCGGTATACAGCACTTTTTGTTATAGGTACAGCCGTAATCACCTACTTCATCCCTGAACTATGCACCTGGGTTAAAGGCGATGCTCAGACCTTAGTTCTTGGTATTATCATGCTTTCTATGGGTATGACTTTAGGGAGCAACGATTATAAGATTCTAGCGAGAAGACCTTTTGATATTATTATCGGGGCCATCGCGCAATTTACCATTATGCCAGCGATTGCTATTGCGATAGCTTCCTTCTTTAATTTAAGCAACGGTTTAACCTTAGGCTTAGTGTTAGTTGGTTGTTGTCCTGGTGGCGTTTCTTCAAACATCATGAGTTTCTTATGCCGTGGTGATGTAGCTTTCTCTGTAGGCATGACTACTGTTTCAACTATCATCGCCCCAGTTGCCACCCCACTTCTTATTAACTTAATCATCGGCCAAAGCATTGAAATCAACCCATGGGGTATGTTTAAATTCATGCTCTTAGTAACCATTTTACCGGTAGGTATTGGTTCTTTACTTAATATCATGTTTGGTCAATCAGCACGCTTCCAAGAAATCCGCTCTTGCATGCCTGGTTTAGCTGTTATTGGCTTTGCTTGCATCGTAGGTGGTGTTATTGCCGTTCATGGTGAAAAGTTCCTCGACTCTGGGCTTATCATCTTCCTTTGCATCGCTTTACACAACGGTCTTGGTTACATCTTAGGCTTTATTGCCGCTATGATTTCAGGGATGTCCTATCCAAAGAAAAAGACCTTGGCTATTGAAGTTGGCGTTCAAAATGCGGGCTTAGCTACTGGTCTTTGCGGTCAGTTCTTCCCTACCACTGCTGAAGCTGCTATTGCTTCTGCTGTATCCTGCGTATGGCACTCAATTTCAGGCACCATTTTAGCTAACTTCTTCTTGTGGCTCGAAAAGCGTAGACCAAATGCAAGCGAACAAGCAAAATTAGATTCAAATATGGTGTCAGACGCCAAATAAATACAGTTTTTCATAGAAAAGAGACTTTCATCCCACACGCAAGCGTGTGGGTTTTACGCCGCAATTTATAACGATTTTTAAAACGGTTTTAATATCAAATAGATACTTCCTCGTTATGTTTAGCCTTAACCAAAGAACATCAAACCAACAAAGATTGCCGCCATCATAGCTGCGAAATCGGCAAATAAGCCACAGCCAATGGCGTGTCTTACCTTAGTAATCCCTACCGCCCCAAAGTACACAGCAATCACATAGAACGTGGTTTCTGTTGAGCCTTGCATCAATGAAGCAATGTGGCCTGCTAATGAATCTGGACCATAAGTTTCAAAGACATCAAGCATTAAAGCACGCCCACCACTACCTGATAGTGGATTCATTAAACCTACAGGAACTGCTTCAGCAAAATCACCACGTAAACCAAAGAAGGCACAAACTGATTTAATAGCTGAGATTAAGATTCCCATAATGCCACTAGCCTTAAAGACGGCAATAGCGGAAAGCATTGCCACTAAGTATGGCAAAATATCAAAAGAAACTTTAATCCCTTCCTTTGCCCCACTAATAAAGGCCGCAAAGACCGGCACCTTCTTAATCATTCCCCAAAGCACTACCGCAGCTACAAACGCCATGATAAGCACGTTAGAAAAGCCAGTAGCTTGAGAAGCTAAAGTATCGCCAGCATATACGGCCCAAACGGAAATCCCGGCTGCCACAGCGAACAATAAACCAAAAGCAACAAATAAAGGCAATTTAAGTAAATTGATCTTTTGGCAAAAAGCAACCGCTAAGAAACCAGCTAAAGTGGAGATAGTAGTAGTGATCAGAATTGGTAAGAAGATATCAGTTGGACACGCCGCCCCAAACTTAGTACGGTATAAGATGATACTTATCGGAAAAATCGTCACCGCAGAAGTGTTAATCACCAAGAACATAATTTCACTATTAGTTGCGGTCCCTGGATGCGGATTTAATTCTTCTAAGCTCCGCATCGCCTTTAAGCCTAATGGTGTAGCCGCGTTATCAAGCCCTAACATATTAGCTGAGAGATTCATGGTAATATCGGAAACGGCTTTATGCCCAGCTGGAATTTCAGGCATGATAACTTTAAACAATGGAGTTAAGAGCTTAGCAAGTTTATTAGCTAGGCCTGATTGTTCAATAATGGAGGAAATTCCCATCCATAAACACATCATGCCCATTAAACCTATAATGATTTCTACGGATAATGAAGCAGACTTAAAAAAAGCATCCGTAAGTTCCGCAACTTCAGGACCCCCTGGCAACATAATGCGCACCAACGCCACAACAATGCCAAGGACTACCATAATCCCCCAAATAATATTAAGCATTCATCGTTCTCCTAATTCCCAAATTCATTTAAATACGTTTTTATGTAAGCGCTAAGCAGGCTTGGTGTTAGTTACTATTTTTTAGTGGCTTAACATTTTTAGTACTATTTGAGCCAAGTGTTTTTAGCTTAGCTTTAGAGGCATGAATTTCCTCTTTTTTGTGGTTTTTATGAAGCTTTTAAGCGTTCAACACTTAAAACTAAAAATCACCCTACCTAAAACTTACCTTGCCTAAAGCTCACCAAAACTTCCCCAAAACTCCCCCTACCAAAACAAGCCAACTATTTTTGAATGAACGAAGCTTACCAGTAATTAAGCGCAGAAGTTCCCAAACTTTGCGTGAAACAACATATCTATGAGTAGTTCATATACGCAACGTTAGATTCTTTCAAAACCCCAGCACCGCTGGGGTTTGTGTTCTTTTTACTCTAGCTGCACGGCCAGAGTAGGTAGCTCAAATTCATCAACCATATAGTCCATTTTTTCTTCCGCCTCGGCTTTTAGGTCCGCTTCGTAATCACGTTCCACTTCTTTGATTGGAATTGGAATATTCATAGCTGTAAGTAGCTTCTTAAGCCCACCCACGGTTTCACTGTAGTAAACCCCATGCTCAAACACTGTTTGCTCGATAGTATTGAGTT
>UQCV01000100.1 GCA_900539665.1 uncultured Succinivibrionaceae bacterium
GGATACAAGCCCCAAAAGCATGATTTAAGCGAGGGACCGCCATGATGGCGTTACGAGGTTTTTTCACGACAAAGTCTTTAATTTCGGCTGCAAGTTCTGGGGTAATGCGTTCATCGGCATCAAGCCAAAAACACCAGTCACCGGTGGCTTTGCTTTGTGCTCGACGGCGTTGTTCACCATAACCTTGCCATTGAGTAGCCGGGACGCTAAAAGCTTTGGCGCCCAATGCTTGGGCTAATGTAGCGGTGTTGTCGGTGCTATCGCCATCAAAAACCACCACTTCATCAGCAACTAACTGAGCCGAACGGACGCAGTCTTCGATATTATTTTTTTCGTTGCGGGCGATGATAATTACACTAATGGATGACATGGTTTGGTTCCTAATGCATGATGAGGTATTTAAAGTTAGCTTAGCACTTATACCTTGATTCTTATATCTTGTTTTTGGGTTCGTAGAGTCAATGAATTTACTTAAGGTTGAGTCTATGAGCTTACTTAAGATAAGAGCACTCAAGAAAACTTAAGAGAACTTAAAACTTAAGAAGTGCTAGCTTTGGTTCTAATTTGTGGTCTAGTTCATTGTTATGTTTAAGGTAACATTGAGCTCTTGAGTGTTTATCTTAGCAGAAAACATCAAAAATACTATGTTTAGTTAGATTTCAAGCCTCCACCAAAGCTACCTACCGAACTCTTGATTCTATGACCACACTAAAACCATACTTAAAATCATACTTAAAATCATACAAAAATAGTGAACCATAAAAAAACAAAGGTAAAAGCTTTAGAATTTGGGGAAAAACTTGGAGTTTTTGGGGGTGTCTTGGAGTTAGGAGCCTTCAAGGTCCTTTATGTTTTTTTTTGGGGGTAGGCTTGGGCTTACTTTTAGGTTTTATATGTTACGAGATATTACGACTTACCTTTAGTTGTAACACTTTGTAACAACATTTAGCGAGGTTGTGTATTAAAATGTCAGCAATTTAAATTGAATGAGCCATGAGAACTATGAAAAAGCTAGTTGTTATTATTTTATTAGTTGTTGTTATTGGTGGTTATGTTGCTTATAAATCTACCTCAACACCACCAAAGGAATATATTACTATTACTCCAAACAAAGGGGATGTCATTGAAACCGTGACCGCAACTGGAAGTTTGGTGGGGCGAACTGAAGTTAGTGTCGGCGCGCAGGTAACAGGCCAGGTGCAAAAACTTCATGTCGAACTTGGGGACAAGGTTAAAAAGGGACAATTAATCGCTGAAATTGACCCACGTACTCAAAATAATGCCGTCAAAAATGCAGAAGCAGAATTAAAAATAGCGCAAGCTGGCTTAAAGCAACAGAAAGCTTTATTAAAAAAGCAGCAAGCTGAGTATGATCGCCAAATTAAAATGAAAGGGCAAGACGCTACTTCGATTGCTGATTTAGAAAGTGCGACTGCGGATTTAGAACAAACTAAAGCTGCGATTGCTGTAAGTGAAGCAGAAATTCGTAAAGCGGAAGTTAGCGTTGATAATGCCAGAACTAATCTTGGTTATACCAGAATTACTGCGCCACAAGATGGGGTGATAATTGCGATTGTAACTGATGAAGGTCAGACTGTGGTCTCTAACCAAAGTGCACCGACCATCGTTAAACTTGCCGATCTTGACACTATGACCGTCGAAGCTGAAATTTCTGAAGCTGACGTCGTCAAAGTTAAACCTAATATGGAAAGCTATTTTACTATTTTAGGATTACCTGACCGTAAGTTTGAAGCTACTTTACGCCAAGTAGAACCAGCGCCTGATAGCATCGCTAAGGAAACCTCTAGCAGCGCCTCTTCATCCTCAACCTCCTCTGAGGCTATTTATTACAATGCACTATTAGACGTACCAAACCTAGATGGGGTGCTTCGCGTTAGCATGACGGCGGAAGTGACCATTGTGCTTGGCGCTAGTAAAGATGTAATGACGCTACCTATTAGCGCGATGCGCGATAAAGTAGGACCTAATCAATATAAAGTTTTAGTGTTAGGGCCTGATCATAGCCCAGTAGAAAAAGTGCTTACCGTGGGGCGGCGCGATAACTTAAATTACGAAATTAAATCTGGGTTGAGCGCGACCGATCGCATTATTTTAGGTTCAGATATCGAAACCGCGGAAAATGCTGCCATGAAGTCTCGGAGGGGTCCCGGACACCCGCCAATGTAACGGCCAAGACTGTAAAAGCAACGAAGAGCGCCAAATTCAAAAGCAAATGAGACGACAAGTAAAACGCAGTGGCATGCATTAAGGTGCTAACGGAGAGTATATGGATAATGCAAAGCACAAACCGCTCCTTGAGCTACGTGATATTAGAAGAAGTTTTAGTTTAGGGGCCGAAAGTACAGAGATTTTGCACGGCATTAACCTGGATATTTTTGCGGGGGAAATGGTAGCCATTATTGGGCAATCAGGGTCCGGTAAATCAACTTTGATGAACATTTTAGGGTGCTTGGACCAACCAACCTCTGGGGAATACCGCATCAATGGACAGCAAGTAGCAGGTTTAAGTGGCGATGAGTTAGCGCGTTTGCGCCGAGAATATTTTGGTTTTATTTTCCAAAGATATCACTTGTTAGGGCATTTAGATGCCGTGGGGAATGCGGAAATTCCGGCTATTTATTCAGGGGTTAAACGCGCCCGCCGCGAAGAACGTGCGCACCAATTATTAGCACGTTTAGGCCTTGGGGACCGAATTACCCATCGACCGGGAGAATTATCTGGGGGGCAGCAACAGCGCGTTAGTATTGCGCGGGCGCTTATGAATGGGGGCCAAGTAATTTTAGCGGATGAACCCACTGGGGCTTTGGACACTAAAAGCGGGCGTGAGGTTTTAGGTATTTTAAAGGAACTACATGAAGCCGGGCATACGGTTATTATCGTAACTCACGATCCTGGGATCGCAGCTCACGCCGGTCGCATTATCGAGATTCGCGATGGGGAAGTGATAAGCGATAAAACCAACGATGCAGTTGGTGATGCGTGCTATCCATTTACGCCGGTGCATTTAACGGGGACTACTCCAAGTTTATGGCGAACTTTACGGGGCGCAACCGACCGTTTTCGGGAAGCTTTTAGAATGGCCTGTTTGGCGATGGTTTCGCATAAACTCCGTACCATCTTAACGATGCTAGGGATAATTATTGGGATTATGGCGGTGGTGAGCGTCGTCGCCTTAGGGCAAGGCGCCTCCCAAAAGGTCGTCAATGATATTAGTTCTATTGGGACTAACACTATTAGCATTTATCCCGGTAAAACTTTTGGGGACATGCGTTCTGGTAAAATCCAAACCTTAACTGTTTCGGATATGGAAGCTTTAGAGCACCAAATGTTTACGGATGCCGTAACCCCTGATAGACATGGTCAATTTGTTGGCCTTTACGGGGACAAGTCCGCAAACGTGCGCGTGCATGGAGTTAGTGATTTATATTTTCGGGTGAAAGGCCAAAATGTGGAAACTGGCCGTGAATTTGATCGCGGGGAGGTTAAAGCTTTAGCTCAAGTGGTTGTGATCGACCAAAACACTAAAGATACTTTCTTTCAAGGGGTTGACCCGATTGGCAAATTCATTATTTTAGGTAAAGTTCCGTGTCAGGTGGTTGGGGTCTTAGAAGCTTCAGATTCGCCGTTTGAAAACCAAGATGCGTTGCAAGTTTATATCCCTTATACCTCGATGATGCATCGAGTAGTTAATGAAAACTATTTAGGTTCGATTACGCTTCGAGTAAAAGATGGGATTTCGAATGCTGTCGCTTTAGAGTCTGTTGAAAAACTCCTTTTAAACCGCCATGGGACTAAGGACTTCTTTACGAGTAGTTCGGATGCAATTTTAAAAACTATCACCAAAACTACTGATACATTTACCTATCTTATTAGCGCCATTGCTGTTATTTCGCTCGTAGTTGGGGGCATTGGGGTGATGAATATCATGTTGGTGTCGGTAACTGAAAGAACGCGTGAAATTGGGATTCGTATGGCCGTAGGCGCGCGTCAGAGTGATATTTTGCAGCAATTTTTAATTGAAGCCGTATTAGTTTGTTTAATTGGCGGGGGGTTAGGGGTGTTGTGCTCCTATGGTATTGGTTTTATTTTTGGGATGTTTGTGCAAGCGATTGCCATGAAGTTTTCCGTAAGCTCAATTGTAGCGGCTGTACTTTGTTCATCGCTAATTGGGGTGATCTTTGGGTATCTTCCGGCTCGAAGCGCCGCAAGACTCAACCCAATTGATGCGTTAGCTCGTGAATAGTAACTGTTAGACCGAGATTTTGGAGATTATCATGAAAAAGATCCACTTTGTTAAGCTCAGCTTTTTAGCCACTGCGGTCGCAGTCTCTTTAAGTGGCTGTAGCGCCATGCACTCAACTTACGAGCGTCCAGAGCTTGCGGAGTATGTGTTTATGCACGGCTCCACTCAAAACTTAACCTTAAATGAAAAAACCGCGTTAGAGGAAGGCGTTAGCCCTAAAGCTCGCGATAGCGTAAACGCTACTCAAGGCTCAAGCGCTTCAAATGCTAGAGTCGCAGATCGGAACGAGGTGGGAACCTTAGAACCTGATTTTTGGGTGAATTTAGGGGATGAACACTTAAAAGCGTTAATTGAAGAAGTTTTAACGCAAGGCGGCGATTATAAAACAGCTGTTATCAAAGCCCAAAAGGCGTTGGCGCAGGCCGACCTCACTGCTACTAACTTAATTCCCGATCTTAATGCAGATTTAGGCAGTGGTTTTAGTAAAGATTTTGCGGGTGGCACTAGCCGTAAAAGCGCTAACTCTACTTTTAAGCTTAGCTATGAGTTAGACCTTTTTGGTCGTTTAGCAGCTGAACGTAAAGCGCAAGACTATGAAGCGAGCGCTTCGGTTAATGACGCTATGGCGGCAAGATTAAGCGTAGCGCAAGAAACAGCTACTTTGTATTGGCAGTTAGTTTATACCAAGGACCTTTTACGCTTAGATGAAGCCAATTTAAGCAATGCTAAGCAAACCTTAAAGATCATGACTTCAAGGTATACTACAGGCAAGGTTGCTAAACTTGAGCTTTTACAAGCGCAAAGAGACGTCGTGGAACAAGAAAGTATCTTAGCTTCCGATAAAAGCACCCTCAAAAAAACTATTAGTGCTTTAAATGCGTTACGTAATGCCGCGCCTAATGCTGACATTGCAACTATCGATACCCTTTTAGGGGTAAAGCTACCTGTAGTTAGCCTTGAGCGTGGCTCTGAACTT
Organism: uncultured Succinivibrionaceae bacterium; assembly: GCA_900539665.1. Classification (GTDB taxonomy): domain Bacteria; phylum Pseudomonadota; class Gammaproteobacteria; order Enterobacterales; family Succinivibrionaceae; genus WG-1. The sequence goes on from UQCV01000100.1 coordinate 5,241, forward strand.
TTACGCTTTAGACCGGACATGCGGGCGGCTGAAGAACGTTTAAAGTCGGCTTTAGCTAGTAAGGATGTCGCTAAACTTAACATGTACCCGCAAGTTTCTTTAAGTGCAGGCATTGCGGCTGGAAGCACGAGTGAGCTATACCAATTCTTTAAAGACCCAATTGGGTCTATTGCTGGCGCTTTGAGTTTTCCGTTTATTAACTACTACCAAAACTCTTTAAAAATCGATTTGGCCTCACTCGACTATAACAGTGCGGAAATTAAGTTTATTAGCACGTACTATTTGGCGTTAAGCGAAGTTAGCCAAGCGCAAAGCGATTTAAATTTAAGCCAAAAGATGTTAGCGCATGACCAAGATAAGTTGACGCTTTTAACGCAAACTACCGAGATTTACCAATCTCGCTACGAGGCCGGACAAGTAGCGCTTAAGGATTACCTTGAAGCGAAAGCTAACGAAAGATTGGCTCAAAAAGCTGTGGTTAAGGACTTAAAAGATGCTTTAGATAGCACCACGGTCCTCATTAAAGCCATTGGCGGTATTTAATGCGACTTTAAGTTATCAGCGTTCGGTTCAGAGCTTATGGAGTATTGAGTTTCTGAAGTATCAAGCTTATGAAGTATCGAGTTTTTAAGCTATCGAAGCGAATGATTTTTGGGGGTTAAGGTCTTAGCGCAAGCTAGGGCCTTTTTTTGTGATCTACGCTTTTTATAGATGGAGTCTATCGCATGAGAATTGTTTATTTTTACTAGATTTTATTGCATAATGCTTAAAACACGTAGGGCGTAGTGTATAGTAAGGCCTAAGTAGTTGCTACTCTATTATTAGCTCCCTTGATAGAGGTTAGATATTGGCTCATACCATAGTTGCCAATACCAATACATAGTACTTAGTGTCAATACATAGTTGCAAGTAAGCTACGAACAGTAGCCAAACTATTTAGGTAATACGTTAAATGAAGTAGGTGGAGATAAGCGTAGATGTCATTCAATCCGTTTTTAAACTTGAGATTTGTGAACGCGCTTCATTCTATGCAACCTACTCGCCTCTCCGCTCCCGAAATCTTTAGCGCAGCTCAAGGTCGTCAAACAGAAGCTTTAGCTTATACGGGGCGCCTTTTTATGCAAGAGCACGTGACTTGTTGCCGGAGTTTATCTGAGTATTTAACAGGTATTCGTGATGTTAGCGCTTGGAAGCTAGGGGTTTTTAAATTCTTTCATTCCTACGAAAAAGCCTATCCGGGCAAAATGAATGAACTAAGTCTAAGACATGATTCCGCCGCGATGGAAAAGTTTATCGATGGCATGGAATTTAGATCTTGCTTGGATGCTTTTTACCGTGAATGCGGGCATGATCCTTATCTCGCTACCAAATACTCAGTTTCTAAGATTATTTGCGATGAAAAACGCCTTAATTGGATGAGCACTTTTTGTAGTCGTTTTTCAGGTTTGTTAGATTTAGCTGCCGATACTGGTATCATTGCCAAGGATTTGGTAATTCAGCTCGATTTAATCGATTCAGCTTGGGGTTTAGGTATTATTTCAGGGCCTGAACGTAACAAGCTACTCGAAATTAGTGGGGGCCGTATCGTGCAGATGTACGGTTCATGGGGCCGTTTTATCGCCGCTTATTTGCTCGCTTCTCTTTACAATATATGTTTGTCTTCGGCGGAAGTGCGCTATTTACCGCGCACGGCGCAGCAATTACTAGATATTACTTATCTTGCTTGCTACAACAATATAAGTAGTTGCTTGCCAATTCCTGGCTGGGAAGGGGATGACGAACTTAGTATTTTGCAAGACGCATTACGTCCATTAGTTTCCGCTGAAAAACTCGATCGTCTTTGGATTCAAGCTGATAAGCGCATCATTAAGAGCGTTAATCTATTAACGCGGGCTTTTGAGTTTTACGAACACTTTATGATGCCGGAAATTCATCGCGCCGGCGTGGAATCGTTTTTTCAGGAATATTCAAAACTCGATGAATTCATTCCGATTTCAAGTGGTTCTGATTTTCGCATCTATCTTGAAGCAGTTCATTTGCCACTACTCACAGGGGAATTGCCATTTTTTATCATGAAAAATGCGCTCTTTACGACGCGTGGGGTTTGGAGCTTTGGGCCATATTCGGAAACAGACTTTAAACCATGGCCAGATACCATCACTTTTGAAGAAAATTTACCTATAGTCAGCGATTACGGTAATGTAGTGATTCCGTTTTGTATTCCAGAAGTCGATTGCGATATTTCTATCCGGGTTCCTAGTGCCTATAACTGCGATGGGGAATTTTTGAAAAAAACACCGGTAGAACAATTGATTACTTTAGCTCGTGATATTTCGGGGTTAAAGACCTTCTTTGCCTCTATTCCCCGTATTATAAAAAGAGCGCGCATGGCCGGCGCCTTTTCAGATCACTCCGAATATGCGGCTGATACAATGAACCTACACTAAGCCACACAAACATCTCCGAGGATAAGCCCACTTTGTGTAAAGTTAGTTTGTGACACATTGTCAATATTTGTGAGTTATCTCACGCTCCTCAATATAACTGCATTTTTTCTTTTTTTTTAAAGGGGGCGGGGGAAGCTTTTTTCTTTTTAAGCCACTTCTAAATTAGAGTCATTACAAGCTGGAGTTTCAATGTCCTTAGCTTTAATTATGTTTTTAACTCTAGCTCGTTTAGTATAAAACGGTATTACTTCAACCTTTTCAGGCATTTGCCAAAGACATCTTCTCATCTTACCGTTATTTTAGATCTACAAAAAGTTTATAAGCTACAGTTTTGTAGGCTTACTCACCCTTTTACTAAATTC
>UQCV01000101.1 GCA_900539665.1 uncultured Succinivibrionaceae bacterium
GATTAGATATTTTACAAGAAAACTAAATTACACCAACAATATGGACTTGACTGTTAAAAATCTAAACTTGACTCCTTCACTTTTCTTTATATTTTATTTTATTTTTGTGTCCCTTGAATTTACTAAGCCTCACGTCTTAACTCCCACCCGACTTTATATTTACGAAGCCCTGTAGCCCAAAGCAAAAAGGCATCCCTTAGGATGCCTTTTTCAATAACTTTTAGTTAACAAAGCTTAACTAGTTTTCAGAAAATTACTTCTGAGCAGCAGCTACCTGAGCAGCAACTTCGGCTGCAAAGTCAACAACCTGCTTTTCAATACCTTCGCCAACTTGGAAACGAATGAAAGACTTAACATCAGCGCCCTTAGAAGCAAGAAGCTGACCTACCTTCATGTCTGGATCCTTAACGAATGGCTGACCGGTAAGAGAAACTTCACCAGTGTACTTAGCCATACGGCCAGCAACCATCTTTTCAGCGATTTCTTTTGGCTTGCCAGACTGCATAGCGATATCGATCTGAACCTGACGTTCACGTTCAACGATGTCAGCTGGAACATCTTCTGGCTTAACATACATTGGAGAACAACCGCAAATGTGCATTGCGATGTCCTTAGAGAGAGCTGCGTCGCCACCTACCATATCAACGAGCACACCAATACGCTTGTTGCCGTGAATGTAGAGACCTATATTAGCACCCTTCATCATGGCAAGTCTGCGGATACTCATATTTTCGCCGATCTTTGCGATGAGATTGTTAAGAGTAGCTTCAACGGTATCTTCAGAAGATGGATACTTAAGGCCCTTAACAGTTTCAACATCAGTAGTGTCAGCATCAAGAGCAAGCTGAGCTACGTTAGCGCAGAATTCATTGAAGCCAGCATCTTTAGCTACGAAGTCAGTTTCGCAGTTTATTTCAGCGATAAGAGCTACGCCTTCCTTAGAAGCAGAAACGATAACACCTTCAGCGGTAACACGGCCAGCCTTCTTAGCAGCCTTAGCCTGACCATTCTTACGCATGTTGTCGATTGCAACTTCAATATCACCATCAGCCTGAACAAGAGCCTTCTTACAGTCCATCATGCCAGCGCCGGTACGTTCGCGTAATTCTTTAACAAGAGCAGCAGTAATATTTGCCATTATCTAAATCCTATAATTTGATTCAAACGGTAAAAATCGGGGGCAACGCCCCCGAACATATGATGTCAACAGTGAACCTGGTGACACTCCGAATTATTCAGCAGCCTGTTCTTCTGCAACAGCTTCAGTAGTTTCTTCCTTAGCTTGAGCAGTAGTAAGAGATTCACGGGCTTCATTTACGGTGTCAGCTACAGCCTTGAGGTAAAGAGCGATAGCGCGAATAGCGTCGTCGTTACCAGGGATTACGTAGTTAACGTTATCTGGGCAAGAGTTGGTATCAACAATAGCTACAACAGGGATACCAAGGTTGTTAGCTTCCTTGATAGCGATGTGTTCAACTTCAGCATCGATTACGAATACTACATCAGGGATAGAACCCATGTCCTTGATACCGCCAAAGCTTCTTTCAAGCTTAGCCATAGCGCGAGTACGTTCAAGAGCTTCTTTCTTAGTAAGCTTATCGAAAGTACCATCGGTAGACTGAGTTTCGAGATCCTTGAAACGACGAATTGACTGACGTACGGTCTTCCAGTTGGTAAGCATACCACCTAACCAACGGTGATTAACGTAGTACTGACCGCAGCTTTCAGCAGCAACCTTAACCTGGTCACATGCAGCGCGCTTAGTGCCAACGAAAAGAATCTTGCCCTTGTGAGCGATAGTGTTGCTGATGAAGTTAAGAGCATCATCCATGCAAGCTACAGTCTTTTCGAGGTTGATGATATGCACACCGTTACGAGCACCGTAGATATACTGCTTCATCTTAGGATTCCAGTAACGGGTCTGGTGGCCGAAGTGTACACCAGCATCGAGCATTTCGCGCATTGAAACTTTTGACATTTTAATTCCTTAATATGGGGTTAAGCCTCCACCAGACAGCAGTTTCAACCATTGTGGCACCCCGAAACTACCTTTATATATCAGGTGTGTGTTTTAGAAAAAAATAATAGATTGATAAAAGTTCACAGAAGTTCATTAACACATGAACTAAAACTATCTTCAATCCAACCCTCTGGGCGCTTTCATCCAAATTTAAGAATTAGCGTGGCAAATCTAGCTAACGTGCTTAAATTGTGAGCAAATATTGCGCACACAAAAAGTGCGCCGATTATAAACTCTTTTGCATAAAAAAACAACAAAAAACACCTTCTAAGCAAGACCTTTTTTCCGGCATCGAGGGGAGCAAATTTTTTTGTTCCTCTTTTAGCCTCAAAACAACGTAAAACCCACGCAAAAGAGTAAGAAAAACCCAAGATAGTGGTATAATCAAGACTTGCTGTAAGCGCAGGTTTTGCTCCTGTTTAAGGCTAGTTTGGGTGGGTCGATTTTAAATTTAAAATCCCCCCTAAAACTAAGAGATAAGTAACTTTAAACTTTTTAGTTGATGATGCATTTTGCTCACTTAATTTTGCTCGTTTAAGCAAGTAAGTTGAAGTTCAAGCAAAAGTTACTTCCTTCCATAGCTTACATAGCCATTAAATAGCGAACACTACAGCGCACTTTAAAATTGGGGGCCATATTAAATTTATGAACGAATCATCCATCACTTTAAAAAATCAGGAACAGATTGAAAAAATGCGCGTTGCCGGCAAATTAGCCGCAGACGTTCTTATCTTTATTGAACCTTATGTCAAAGCAGGTGTCACTACCCTTGAGCTTGACAATTTGATGGCTGACTATATCGAAAACACAGAACATGCCATCAGTGCCTGTTTTGGCTATCAGGGCTACCCTAAATTTACCTGTATTTCTCCAAACGAAGTTGTCTGTCACGGCATTCCTTCTGCCGGACACAAATTGCACGAAGGTGATATCGTAAATATCGACGTTACCGTAATTAAGGACGGATTCCATGGCGATACTAGTAAAATGTTTTTAGTTGGCCATGTTCCTCCAAGAAATGTAAATCTTTGCAAGTGCGCCCAAGAATCCATGTATGCTGCTATTAAGGCCATGGCTCCAGGTCGTAATTTAACTCTCGTTGGTGAAACAATTCAAAAGATTGCTGATAAAGCCGGTTTTTCAGTTGTACGAGATTTCTGTGGTCACGGTATTGGCGAAGGTTTCCATGAAGAACCACAAGTACTGCACTACAAAAATGAAAACAATCTTATCTTAGCCCCAGGTATGACTTTCACCATTGAACCTATGATCAATGCTGGCACTTGGAAAACCAAGGTTAATAAATCAAATGGTTGGACTGTAACCACCGCAGATAAGCAACCTTCAGCTCAATATGAACACACTATTCTCATTACTGAAGATGGGTGCGAAATTTTAACCCACCGTCCAGATGATACTATTGAAAAAGTTCTGCATAATCTTTAAATTTACATCATTAAACTGTCAATTAATAACAACAAACTGACCACTAGTCGAGAGCGTTTAATTTTCTCTGTTTTTACCACCTTATTAAACGCTCTAGTAAAGACTCAGGAGTGAATCTATGAGCACAGCTACTGACTTCTTACCAGACGTTCCAATTACGATGGAAAACGGGCGAGAAGCAATAAAGGCCCAGTTTGAACATATGGCTTTGGACTTTAAAGAAGGAGCGCCGGTTGATGAACTTGTAACCGAACGCACTAACTTTATTGATGCTTTGCTCTTGAGACTATGGCATCAATTTGGCTTTGATCAATTTCCATCCTTAGCTTTAATTGCAGTTGGTGGCTATGGTCGCGCAGATTTACAACCACACTCCGATATCGATATCCTCATTTTAAGTGACGGACCAATTCCTCCCGAAGTAAACTCTATTATCCCGGGGTTTACTAGTCTCATTTGGGATTTAAAGCTCGACCTAGGTCAGTCCGTACGTACTTTTGAGGAATGTATTTTTGAAGGCTCAAAAGACGTAACCATCGCAACCAACCTATTAGAGTCTCGTCTTATTACGGGCAACGAACACGTCTTTAAACGTCTTGTCACGTTAGTTGAAAGTGATGATTTTTGGCCAGCCGACAAGTTCTATACCGCCAAAGTCACCGAACAAAATGAACGTCACCATTACTATAAAGATACGGTGTACATGCTTGAACCGGATATCAAGAACAATCCGGGTGGGTTACGAGATATTCAAACCATTTTGTGGCTAGCTCATAAAAAATGGGGACTCACATCCTTACGCATGCTCCAAAGTAGGCGCTTACTGTCAAGGCTTGAATACTACGAGCTACAAGAATGTCAGGATTTTTTATGGCGGGTACGCTTTGCTTTACATATCTCTATTAACAAACCAGATAACCGCCTCACATTTGATCGCCAACAAAAGGTAGCATCTTTACTAGGATACACGGGCGAGGGAAACACCCCTGTTGAAACCCTAATGCGTCGCTTCTACCAAACGGTACACCGCGTACGCGAACTTAACGAAATTTCCTTGCAACTTTTAGAACGAGATATCTTCCCCGACCGCGAACAACAAGGCGTTATCTACAATCAATATTTCCTCACTAGAGGCTCATTAATCGATATCATCGATCCTAACATCCTCATCAAGCGCCCCCAAACAATCCTAGAGCTTTTTGAAGTCCTCACCACCCAAGTAGAAATTACCGGGATCTATGTTGAGTGTATTAGACTTTTACGTAACGCCCGTCGCAGCATCAATTACTACCTTGATGAAAAACCAGAGTGTCGCGAAATTTTTAAGCGCCTTATCAAAAACCCACGCTCTTTAAATGTAGCTTTGCCACTTATGCATGAGCATCACATCATTGCTTTATACATGCCACACTGGCAAGAAATTATTGGGTTAATGCAATTCGATATGTTCCATACCTATACCGTAGACGAACATACCATGCGTGTTTTAAAAAACATTTACACTTTTTCTCAAACCAAAACACAAAACTTTGGCTTCTTCCGTCAAGTGTATCGCCAAATTGAAAAACCTGAGCTCCTTTCTATTGCCGCTCTATTCCATGATATTGCCAAAGGCCGTACCGGCCACCATGCGGAACTAGGTGCACCTGACGCATTGTATTTTTGTCAACTCCACGGCTATAACCGCTATGAAAGCCGTATGGTGGCTAAAGTTGTACGCCTCCACTTATACATGTCCATGGTTGCGCAGCGTCGTGATATTTCAGACCCCGATGTGGTCAACGAATTCGCTCATCAAATCGGCGATGAAAACTTTTTAAATCACCTCTACTGCTTAACTGTGGCTGATATTTGCGCTACAAACGACACCGAATGGAATGGCTATAAGGATTCATTATTTAAGAATTTATATTTTGCTACTCGCGATGCCCTTAGACGTGGTCTAGAAACTCCACCAGACCTTAGACTTCATGTCCGTGAAAACCAACAACGTTCTATGGAAATTCTAAGCAGTATGGGCATGTCACCAATTACCGTATTTAGAGTTTGGGCTGGTTTTAAACTCGAATACTTCATCCGCTATAGCCCTGAACAAATTGCGTGGCACACTCAAAATATTTTAAATAACAACAACAATAATAGACCACTTATTCTGTTTGGACAGGATGATAAAATCAACGGCACAGAACTCTTTATCTATACCAAAGATAGTGCCGGACTATTTGCCCGAGTAACCGCCGTGTTAGGTAGCAAGAATCTCAGCATTCTCTCCTCTAACATTTCGAACACTAATAGTGGCTACGCTTTAGACTCATTTATTTTCATTGGCAAAGAAGGTGGACAAGTACCTTTTGAACGGTTAAAGACTTTACGTAAGTCTATTATGACCGCCTTGAAAAACCAAGACAGTCCAATACCAAAAGCCAAGCCGATTCCAAATAAGCTACGCCAATTTAGACACCCAACCATAGTGACTTTTTTACCCGAACGGGACAAAAAGTACACCTCCCTTGAATTGTCAACCCTTGACGTACCTGGGTTACTCGCAAAAATTGGTATCGTGTTCCAAAATAATAATCTTATAATACATGCAGCCAAAATCACTACCACAGGTGAAAGAGCTGATGACTTCTTCTCTATAACTGACCTTAACGGCAACCAGTTAAATGAAGAAACTAAAAACAGTCTCAAAGACCAGTTGATTGCCGAACTTTCAACAGAACTTGAGACCTCAACTAACGTCTCATAGAGACATACATTGGAGAAAAATAGAATGACAGAGCAAGTAAAAGCCGTCATCGAAGCCGCCTATGAACGCATCGCTGAAATTACTCCGCTAAGCGTTGATACGGTAACACGTGAAGCTGTTTTACACACCATTGACATGCTTGATCAAGGTAAAATCCGCGTTGCTGAAAAAGTAAACGGTGAATGGGTTGTAAACCAGTGGGTCAAAAAAGCAGTTTTACTTTACTTCCGCATTAATGAAAATGTAACCACTTCTGTACCTGGCAACATGTACTACGATAAAGTAGACCTTAAGTACTCAAGCTATACCGCTGAAGACTTCAAGCGTGATGGCGTACGTGCCGTTCCTGGTTGTGTGGTACGTAAAGGGGCTTATATCTCTAAAGACGTAGTCCTCATGCCATCATTTGTAAATATCGGTGGTTATGTAGGCGAAGGCACCATGGTTGACACTTGGGTAACCGTTGGTTCATGCGCACAGGTTGGTAAGCACGTTCACCTTTCTGGTGGCGCTGGGATCGGTGGTGTTTTGGAACCTCTACAAGCTAACCCAACCATCATCGAAGATAACTGCTTTATCGGCGCTCGTTCTGAAATCGTTGAAGGTGTGATTGTTGGTGAAGGCTCTGTTATTTCCATGGGCGTATTCTTAAGCCAATCTACTCGTATTTTTGACCGTACCACCGGTGAAACATACTTTGGTCGCGTTCCACCAGGGTCTGTAGTAGTTTCAGGTAGCCTTCCATCAAAGAGTGGCAACTGTAGCTTATACGCAGCCATAATCGTAAAACACGTTGATGCTAAGACCCTCGGCAAGGTTGGCTGCAACGAACTTCTTCGCTCTATTGAAGAAGAAAACATGAAAGCCTAATTCGCTTTCCCTCTAATGCTGAAAAATCCAGGGCTCCCAAGCCCCGGTTTTTTTTTCTAAAAGTGAGTGCTCGTTCCTCATCTTTCTTATTTCTTATTTCTTATTTCTTATTCCTTATACCTTCTTTTATTTTCCATTTTCCATTTTCCTAATTCTTTTCCACTCAGTAAAAATTCTTCCGCCCCTACTTAGTTTTCTTACTTCGAATCAAGTCCATACATTTTATGATTGGTCTGACTGCTCCCACGGGCAAGCCCGTGGGGTTCTGATTGTCAAGTGTAGCTTGT
>UQCV01000102.1 GCA_900539665.1 uncultured Succinivibrionaceae bacterium
CAATCAGAACCCCACGGGCTTGCCCGTGGGAGCAGTCAGTTGCTCGTAGAAGTGTAGCACCGGATTTATATATAGCCTTGATACATTCATCAGTAACTGATACAACCTCTTCTCCATTTGCCAATTCAACCATCCTATTGGTAACCGCTGATTCAAAAGTAAAAAACGGCACATACTAACTTTACACCAAGCGGACGCATCTGGCTGATTTGAATGAACAGGCTCAAAGCCGTCTGGATCTTATTATTGAACAGATGAAGGCTGCTGAGGGCGTGACAGAGGATTTGAAAGCAACAGACAAAATGGCATGGGGCGGAGCTATGAACAGTAGCGCAATCGTGCAGAAGAAATCCTCAAAAGAGAATTGATTTGTTGCTAAGTAAATAAAGCTACACACAAGCGGTGCTCGGAAAACCTACCAGGCATCGCTTGCATTTTAATATCTGCCAAAATTTAGTGAAATTTATCGACTTTAATCGCTGTAAAAAGTGTTGTTTCGAGCCTAAAACTCATTGCATTTTTTGAAATCATGTGATGTATTATACTTACATTATGATGACGGAGGTGCATGTATGTACCGAATTGCTATTGAAAAGCTATTAAAATGGAAACAAAGCAAACGCCGCAAACCATTAATTATTGAAGGGGCACGTCAGGTTGGCAAGACCTGGCTAATGAAAGAATTCGGCAAGAAGGAGTATACAGATACCATATATATCAATTTTGACTCTAATTCCAGAATGGCAGAGTTATTTGCTTCTGACTTGGATACTGACCGTTTAATTATGGGTTTAGAGTTGTATGTTGGCCACAAAATCGATCCAGACAATTCTTTGTTGATTTTTGATGAAGTGCAGGAAGTTCCGAGAGCATTGGCATCTCTTAAGTATTTTTACGAAAACGCTCCGCAGTACCACATTGTGTGCGCTGGTTCTTTGCTTGGTATCGCTTTGCATCAAGGCACATCTTTTCCCGTTGGCAAGGTAGATTTCTTAAAGCTTTATCCTCTTTCATTTAAAGAGTTTTTGATGGCAACAGATAAGGAACGTTTCGCCGAACTTCTTGATAAGCAAGACTTTGGGATGATTACATGCTTTAAGCAAACATATATCGACTCCTTGAAGCAATACTACTTTGTCGGTGGTATGCCTGAAGCTGTGCAAAGCTTCGCAGAGAACAAAGACTTTAACGAGGTTCGTGAAATTCAAAAGCGAATCCTTGCAGCCTACGAACAAGACTTCTCCAAACATGCTCCTAATGAGATCGTTCCGAGACTTCGTATGTTGTGGAACAGTATTCCTTCTCAGTTAGCCAAAGAAAACAAAAAATTCATTTACGGACTCGTCCGTGAAGGTGCTCGTGCGAAGGACTACGAAACCGCAATTATGTGGCTCAGTGATTGCGGTCTTGTTCATAAGGTCAGTCGAGTTAATGCAGCAGGTATCCCGCTACGGGCGTATGAGGATTTAAAAGCATTTAAGCTGTTCGTAGTAGATGTCGGACTTCTGGGATGTTTGACAGGACTCCGCCAGCGCACATTACTTGATGGTAACGACCTTTTTGTTGAGTTCAAAGGTGCTCTTACACAGCAGTACGTTTGTCAACAGCTGAAAACCATCGAAGACTTAGATGTTTACTATTATACCAATGACAGAGGCTCTTGCGAGGTTGACTTTGTCGTTGACACAGGCGAGCAGATTGTTCCTGTTGAAGTAAAGGCAGAGGTTAACCTTAGGGCCAAGAGCCTGAAAACCTATCAAGAAAAATTCTCACCTGTAATTTCTATCCGAACATCCATGTCGGATTACAAAAAAGAAGAATGGCTCGTTAATCTGCCGCTGTATGCGATAGATCAGCTTACGGCTGTAACCGATGCCTAATAGAAGGAGATTACACAATGGCTGATATAAGAAAAGATCAAGAAAGAGACGAGCTTCATCGTGCAATATGGGCGATTGCGTATGGTCTGCTATAAGTAGTAAGTTATTTTGCAAAGTGATTTCATTGTGTTTATAAAAAAAACTTAAATGACGAAAACTTCACGCCAAAGTAATTAACTAATTTGTTTTTAGGTACTTTTGAGGAAACAATAGGAAGTGCTTTTCTTGAAGCATGCTTATTACTTGCAAGAAAAAATAAAGAAAGCTCTGAATTGAATTTGTTATGTGTTAAAATATCCATACACTAAACGTGTAGGGAGACAGCGACAACTTTGGCGAGATGAGGCTGTTTCCCTTTCCAAAAACTGATATATAAGCCTATCCTATCAAAATTCTTACCTAAATTTTCCACCTAAATTAAATCTATTGAGCAAATTTTAGAAATGATTGAGCAAATTGCTAAAATGAATGAGCAGTGAACAAAGCTCAATGAGCTTGAAAAAGAAATGATTAAGCAAAAAAGGACTACTAGAAAAAGATCTGATCAAAACAAATGAGCTAAATCAGATCATTTTTAGTGAGCTGGTGCATACAGAAAATTTGGGCCATCGTGCGAGTTACGCTATAATTATTTTAGTAAACGTGGTTTCCTTAATTTGGGTTTTACCACTAAGCGTTGTTTTGGAATAAAACTAAGTTTAAGCTATAACCTTAGTTTAACGTTACATCAAGTTAAACTAAAATCGCTTATGCTAAAACTAAAGCCAAAAGGCGGGTTTATTTTTTGCCCCTTGATATACATAGGTTTTTGCTGTCTGTATGAGAATTTCTAGTCGTTTTACCATTGCCGTTCATATGCTTACCGCCATGGAATATTTTAAAGGGCAATATAAAATTACAAGTGAATTTTTAGCAAGTAGTGTTTGTACTAACCCAGTGGTTATTAGAAGACTTTTAGGGAAGCTAAAAGAAGCTAATCTAATTAAAGTCTCACGGGGCACCGGTGGAGCGGTTTTAACACGTGATGCCACTTTAATTACACTTTACGATATTTATCAAGCCGTTGAAGAAGACGATGCCGATGGGGCGTTGTTTAATTTTCATGAACATCCAGAGCCTTTGTGTCCGGTAGGTTCTTGCATTCATGAGGTGTTAGACCCCAAACTAGACAGTATTAAACTGGCTTTAATTAACGAGATGAAAGCAACAACCTTAGCTGAACTCGTAAATAAAGCTCAGACAATTAATCTCGCTAAAAGTAACTCCAACTAAGCTTAATTACACCTCTTTGTAAGTGAGATTTTTACCTTCCTTTTTATCTAAAATCTCCAAGAAGACTCCTTCCTCTTTAGGTGGTGAGTAGTTCACCAATGCCTTAACTAAGCTTGGTTTTAACTAAGTTTGGCTTTAACTAAGCTTAGCTTCAAATCTTTTGCCTTTAAAATTTCAGTCATAACCGCAGTTTAGCTTAACAAGAGCCTGACTCCTAATATCTAATACCTACGCTCAAATCATGACCAGAATTTGTGGGAAGAGTTGCGATAAAACAATCATAAATATAAAAACAAGAAAACCCAAAACCAAAATCCCAAAACAGATAAACCAGGATCAGCAGTTCAAAAAATTAATTTTTTGTTGTAACTATTGCAATTACAACAAAACAGTTCTAGAATAAAACCATGTTGTAACAAACAATGTTACAACATGGTTAAATCATGAGTTTTTGCCATGTTTTTTAAAGCTATAGGAAGATCCTCAAACTTAGCTAATAGTAATCCTAAGCTCTTAGGAACCATTAGAATCCTAAACTAAAAACTACTACGGATTATATGAAGCTAGGTAAGAGAATAGGGGTAAATTCTTAAGCTAAGACTTTAGCTTAGATAAAAGTAAAAAGAGGTTACTATGAGTAATTACAGCAAAATTAACGTAACTGGTTCAGAACGCCATGAACTTCATGACAAGCTTGGTCTTACAGGCGCTGAAGTTAGTATCAATACTTTACCAGCAGGGGCAGGTGTTCCTTTTGTGCATGCTCATAAGCAAAACGAAGAAATCTATGGCATTATGTCAGGTAAAGGCCAGGTTGTTATTGATGGGGCAACTGTTGAACTTAAGGCAGGTGATTGGCTCCGTATCGCTCCAGAAGCAAAGAGACAGTTCTCTGCATCTAAAGATGAAGCCATGACCTTTATATGCATTCAGGTTAAAGCTGGTTCTTTGGAAGGTTTTACCATGACTGATGCAGTTTTGTGCTAGTCATTAACTAATCAATCAATTTCTAAAAAATGGACTAATCGTTTAGTCCATTTTTTTTGAATTTATTTTGGGCACAATTTACGAGAAGGAATTGATCCAATAATTTACTGCAAACTTTGTAGTTCGGCTTAAAAACGCGTTTCAAACCGTTGAAACTCTTACAAGTTGAGACCTCGGAGAATATTTACACCTCAAGAAAGCAGTAAAAATTGAAATGAGTACTACAACTAGCTAAAATTTTTACTAGAGGAAAAGTAAAAATAGGTAGTTACGCTTAAGGAAACTTGTAGTAGCTTGGCTTAAGAAAATTAGGTAGTCATGCTAAAAAACTTTGTAGTAGTTTGCCTTCTTGTTGTCTTCTAGTAATTTGCTTTCTTTTGGTAAATTGCTTGTTCTAATTTGCTTGCAGATGGCTTAGCAAGTACTCCTAAAGGCTAATAAAAAAACAAAGTTTGGTCTAAATGAAGCCCCAAAAACTCAATAAATAAAATAAAACCAAAAAAACAAGCCTAATAAAACAAAACTAGGCCATTAGAAATATATAAGGTTAAAGATATGAATGAAGAAACAATTACCGTTGAAACCTTGGAAAAAGAACCTACTCCGGCTTCACAAAGAATTATCGATAATCCTGATAGAATTCCTTTACCACAAGAAGCCATACTTGCGGCAGCTTCATTACCTAGTGATACTTTTGTGTATCGTTTATCATTTGAACGACACTTTGCGTGTGCGGAACAGGTTAAACCATATAGTAGTTTAACAGCCTTAGAACAAGAAGAACTTGACGCGCGTTATGGGCTCAAGGCTTCAACTAGACATCCCGCCAATGATAAATATAAGTACCAAAGACACTGCTTAAAAATCCCATTTACTTATAGAACCGACATAAAAAGTCAAACTTTTTATCTACCATCTCGTGGTTGCGTCATTGGTAAACCAGTGGTAGTAATTAGCTACAATGCGCCTTTAAAGGTAGCAACCTTATTAGTCCGTGACCAAAATCAATTGCGCGTAATTGATACGCCAACTCTTTCTGGGATCTTTAGAGAATGTTTGCCTGGCACTTATGGCTGTTTATTTTCTACAAGCAAAGGCTTGTTCCTTTACGCTGATACTAAACGCAACAAAGAAGATCCCGCAAAACTTGGAATTTATGCCAACATGGTTAACGCAATTAAAGCGGCTCCTTTTGCGATTGTGCTTGAATTTTTATTCATGTTTATTATGTTTTCAGTAACACCTTTGATGGTGTGGATCAGTTTGCATACGCAACCATTTTTAACCCCGCTTGTTTATATTGTGTTGTTTTGTCTAACCTTTGGCGGGCAGACTTGGCAGCGCCATTTTCTATACAAAAAATATGGAGAGGTGGCGGTAAAGTCAGCTATCTTGTCTTTCCGTTTCGTGACAGTGATAGTTTTTGGCCTTCTAACTTTTGCAGGCGTGTACGTTTTAATTCATTAAAACAAATTATTAAGTTAGGTCGAAGTAGGGCTTGACTTAATTTTATGCTTAAACTTAAGTTTAAGGGTATATTCGGTCGTTATAGTCGATGTTTTTTACCAAGATTTATATGCTTAGGACTTGAGGCATGCGATTATTTTCCAAGATGGCGCAAAGTCTTGATTATGGCCTCTTAAAATATTAACCATTAACCTAAGAGCTAACTTTCATCCAAAGCCAAGGCCAAACTTCACCAAACTTTCTCTAATTGAACATTTTTAAGGCAATTGGCCCTAATCAGCTTTCTACTTAATAAAAATGTGCGCCACTTCAAATATTCCGTGATAAAATTACCGTTCGAATAAAATCCCTGGACCCTCCTGCTAGAACTCCACTGGCCTGCGGTACAACCTTTGACCGATGCTGTTTTTCTAGGTACTCCTTGATTTAAAAAGTTACTCTCTACCCCTTGTAAAACCAAAAGGTTCGTTAAGGAACAATCGTGAAAACTATCATCCCCGCTATTATGGCAGTCTCTATCTTTACTTGTACTGGTTGTATTACTGCAGGTATCGGTCTTGGAACTGCACTTGCTGAACAAATGGCCGCTAAAACCGTGAGTAACGCGGTGACAGATCAAAACTGTTTCACTGCAACCTTAAACAGCATGGGTAATGCCGATGCTAATGGGCAAGCCAAAATTATTGCTTTAACTGCCAAGCTTAAACAAATCACGCCTGAAGAAGCCCAAACCTTAATTATGGCTGGGCCTGTAGTTTTAGGAAATCATTTTAACGCTTCCGATGTGGGATACTTACGTGGTTCGATTGAAACCTTAGGTGGCGAAATTGAAATCACCCAAAATTCAGTTGGGACTCGTTTTAAGAATGCTGCAAGCCAATCAGTATCTAATATGGACGTAACTAACATGGCAACAGATGCGGTATTAGGTTCAGAACTTGGAAGCGTTGCTCAAGGTACTGTTTCTCAGGTTAACCAAGTCCGTTCTCAAGTTCAGGGCACTCTAGATTCCGTAAATAATGTTAGAACTAAGGTCGATAATATCGGGGCGCAAGTAAACAATGTTTCAAATCAAGTAAACAACATTGGCACCCAAGTAAATAGCGTTGGCTCTCAAGTCCAGAACATTGGGACCAAAGTAGGTCAAGTACATAGCCTGTCAAATGAAAGCTTAACTCAAGTAGCAGCCCAAGCTACCGGTCAAACTGACAACTTAAATCAAGTCCAGGCCATTTCAAATGGTTTACAAAACCCAGGCCAAACCTTGAATAACGCCGTTAGCAATACCGTAGATAATGCTGTAGGTGGCGTCAATAGCACCGTAAACAACACCGTAAATGGCGCCGTTTCGCAAGCAGAAGATACCGTTCAAAAGCTAAACCCAATTCCTCAAGGTACTGTTGTTCCATTAAATACCGAAGCAGCCCCTAAAGTTGCACCACAAGTTCAACCTGTTCAACCGTTAAAGACACAAACAGTAAACGGTGCAAGTGTAAACGGAATTAATGAAGTCAAGGATGATAATCTAAGCGATATTTTATTGGCTGAGTGAACTACTCACCACCTAAAGAGGTGGGAGTCTTCTTGGAGATTTTAGATAAAGAGCAAGCTTGAAATAATAAAACCCTAAAGCTATGGTTAAAGTGACATCCTCCCCCACCTATAGAGGTGGGGGCTTCCCACCGATAAGATAGGTTCAGTTCTCGCTCAAGCACTCTAAT
>UQCV01000103.1 GCA_900539665.1 uncultured Succinivibrionaceae bacterium
GTTTTTCAATTTGAGCCATGATAATCACCTTATAATATCTCATAAATCATGAGATATTATAACACAAAATAAAAAATAGAATGCAATTTTTATTTCGCATTCCATCAAGGTTTTTAACGATTTTTTTTGATTTGATCCCTAGCTCACATTTCACTATGAGATATTATTTATAAAATCCGAGTAAAAAAGGATCTCAAAATTTGAGATCCTTTTTGCTTAACTAAAGTTTAGAACGTTCGTTTTAAACTTGCTTTGCCTTAAACTTGCTTAGCTTAAACTTACTTACACTCAACCCCGTAGAAAGAACCAGAGATTGCAGGCAAATTAAACGCCGCTCCAGTCACTTTTTCGTTGGTAACAAGATTGGTAAACGAGCACGCTTCAAGACCAAGCTTAGTCAAAGCATCCGCGCTTAAAGTAATGGTTCTATCAGCTCCACTATTATTTAAAGCATAGATTACTTTATCATTTTTATAAGCTTTAAGATCGACATACAAAGTGTCATCACTATAAATATGGGTTCTGTTACCACGCGCTAATGCCGGGTGCTGAGCACGTAAGTTAAACATTACGCCAGTAGCATTCTTAAGTTCTTGTTCCGCTGGGGTAAGATTATCAACATGACCGTCAGTTCGACTTACGTGATCTTCGCACAACATCAATTTGTCGCACCCACTTTCAACCTTAGCACTAAAGTTTGATTTTTCATCACCAGTTTCTTCACCATAGTAAACAATCACTGGGCCAGAACTTGCCGCCACAAAGCTTAACGCTTCTTGGTGGGCTTTCATATAAGTAGCGCTTTTTTCGTTATCTGATTCAATCCCTGTACGCTGTAATAAATCCCCAAATCTAGGAAAATCATGGTTACCTAATAACATGGTGGTAATACCGTCACCACTATAAGCTTTAGTTTGTTTAACCGCTTGGTTTATAGTGGAAGCCGCTTGGGCACAATTCTTCTTGTTAATTTCGCCAGTCGTAGCTAACACACGTAACAAGGTTGCACGTACTGGGAAGTTCATTACTGCAGGTAAGGCTCCATCCTTAAAGCCATTACGTTCAAGAGCCATCGGTTTTTCACTCCAATATTCTCCGACCATAAAACCTAAAGGCTGAACTTTTTTACCATTCATGAGATAAGCATTACTCTTTTTAGCAGACGTTTTTGTTACGACGCCACGAATGACTTTCCATTCTTCTGGGGCCATTTGGTATGCTTGGTCTAAACGCCAACCATCAATCTTAAGTTCATCAATCCAATAGGCTGCAAACTCTTTTAAAAATTCCATCGATTCTTGGGTTTTAAAACATGTACCATGACGTAAACTCATCTTATCAACGTAGTCATCCCAATCACGGCAACGTTTAGATAACACGAGTTTATTGCCTTTAGGGCTCACGGTACTAACGTTGGCTTTGGCGTGGCCAAATACCCCATCCATAATTACATACATGCCTTTAGCGTGAGCTTTAGCCACGAGTTCTTTCATATCTTCCAAAGTACCGAACTTAGGATCGATTTTGAAATAATTAGAAGTGTAGTAACCAGTCCCATCAAGTAAATCATAGGTGGCATCCTGACCGTCGATACGCAGGCTTTCAAAAACAGGAGTTAACCAAACGGCATTAGCCCCTACTGATTTAATATAATCAAGGCTTTCGATAATACCGCGGATATTACCTTTGTGTTGGCTTGGCCCCCAAGCAGTCCCATAACCCGGAGCTCCAGTTGCCCCATGTTTAAAGCTTTCCACCATAACCTGGTAAATGCGTAAATCACAAAACTTGTTATCAGACCCAAAACAACCATGATTCTTGTTTTCTACTAAACTAAGGTTTTCAGGAGTTACAGTCACAGGTTCTGCCGTTTGAGCGCGCGCGCAGATAGAAGTATCTATTGCTTTTTGTGGCCCACCAAAAGTTGCTTTTGCCACCCCTGTACTATTACAGGCCGCAAGGCCGGCAGCCAAAGCTGTCACCGTAAATAACTTAGTTAAATTATTCATTAACTATTTCCTTATTTGTAAACATGTTGTTTTTGGGAATATTTTTATAGAATTTGAGTTTAGCAGAGAGCTTCCATTACGGGAAGAATTCTAAAAGTTAAAAAGTAAATAAAGTCGAATAGATCAAAAACCTTACAGGATTTAAGAAAAAAATCACCCCAAGGCAACCTTTAAATCATCAATTAACAGTGTGGAAATTTTAAGATTAAATATCTCAAACAAAATTGGATATTTCAAAATTTAACATTTAAAATGCAAAGCTTTATTCGAAAAATCACAGGACAAAAATAAAACAATGATTAGTACTAGATAAACATACCGAAGGTCAATTAGAGGTCTTGGCATGAGCTAAAACAAACAGCTCCAAATCATGCCAAGCCCTAAAAAAGGGAGAGGACAATTTCATCCTGAAATTGCCCTCATTAGACTAATGACTGACACCAAACCCCAAAACGCACTCATCCTTGAGTTATGTTTGGAAAGTGCTATTTTAACTTCATCCTTGAAGTAACTCATCCTATCCTAAGGAAGTGGCATCCTTGCCAATTTCGCCAAAACGTTACCCGCATTCCTTTGCAAGTTGGGAAACGTCCTTGTTTCCTCCGTTTTGATGATTACATTCTACCTTATGTTTTTACAGACACAATACGGTAAAATCCTCATTTTTTTTTGGTATTACAATTTTAAATTTTGTAAGACTTTGCTAAAGCTTGGTGCCATAAGGCTTTTTAACAAAACTGGCGCACAATTGGCCTGATATTTCAATTTTACTTTCCGCCAAAACTTACATCACTTGTAAGAAATATCGCACAAGTCTTACTGTTTTTTCTGTCAACACCTTTTAGAAATGTGAACTACGCACGTATTTAAAAATCTTGCCAAGCGTGATCTGGCGCGGGTTTTGAGCGTTTTTCGCTTCAAAAAAAATAAAAACCTTTCGGAAGATAACCTCGCCTAAAACACCAAACTTACAGCTCCTTGTAATTGATTTGGCCAATAGCCTAAAAATGTGCCTAGCCTTAGCCCTCAATAAATGTGTTAAGCAGTGGCTTTTAATCTTAAAAATAGACCTAGCTTATTAGCTCATAAGAACAATAGGCCAGTTATAAATTGTGGCGTAAAACCCACACGCTTGCGTGTGGGATGAAAGTCGCTTTTTCTATAAAAAGCTATATTTCTACTACTTGATATTAGCATGGAATAGTATACAATCTAGATGTTATGGAGATTGACTGTACTTCCTTGTCGTAAGACAGAAATTTACCGCTAATGTGGTCGTAGGACTGCTTGGTAATAAAAGTTCTGATTCAAACAGATTTACACTTGTAACTCCAAAGCCTGAAATTGGTGTACGATTACAAGCTACACTTCAATCAGAACCCCCACAGGCTTGCCCGTGGGAGCAGTCAGTCAAGGACCGGTTAAGAAGGACAAATTATTAAGGTGCCAGACAAAAAAGCAAACTATCAACAAAACGGATAAAGATAAGGAGAAAAAAGCCAGGATATTGCTAGGAAAGGTGATAACAAGTTTGAAGTGGCAACTTAGTTTCATCTTAAATAAAAATCTGGCTGCGTAAGCTACCAAACCAAGAAAAAATTAACGATGGACTATTAGAGATTTTAAAGAGGCGAGGGACCTTCCTCAGAAGCTTCCCTCATAAGAAACGAAATAAATGACTGGAAGATTGGTATCCATACTCACTTCCAGTAAGGTATTCGTTGCAATTACTTCATCCTTGAAGTGTTTTATTCCATCCGTGGAATAACGACGTCCAGCCGTTATCAAAAATCGCTCACCATCCATGGTAAGCTCAGGCACATCCTTGTGTCCTTGAATTCTTGATGTATACATTTTAACAAAGCCCACTTACGAAACAACCCCAAAAAAAGCTACCAAATAAGCTCTTACTACAGCTTAAAAGTTTGTGAGAAGTTTTTTAAAGCTTTGAAAAACAAAGGTTTTACCCGAACTTAACTTATTGTTTTTAAATTTGAAAACGCACGTTTTTCCGCCCAAGCTCACAGCATTTGTAAGAAATATCGCACAGCCTAAACCTGTTTTTGTAGGATTTTTTTAACAACGTCACTCAATCCTAAAGCTTGGGCCTTATAATTCAAAATTATCAGTTACTAAATAAAGGGGAAAAACCTTAGAGTTAAACAAGGGAAGGAAAATACTAGAGTTTTATAAAAGAAATAAATAAAGGGTATGAGCTAAAAAGGAGAAGGCAGTCTCCTCAGAAACTGCCTTCATGGTTTTGCCCTTTTTTAGGTTCTTTCGTCCCTAAAAAACCTAAAGTGCTTATAGTATGCTTCTTTTATGATATTGAAGCTTTTAATGACATATTTTCTTTTGAAACTTAATAGCTTTCTATCCAACTGAAAAACTAAATTTCACACCTGCGAAAATATGGAGTTCCGTGCTCTTTCTTATATAAACCTTTAGCTATCGACAACTATCATCAACATCATGTTGAGTCCCCGCAATCCATTGCAGGTCTTAAAAACATCCGTGCTTTCGTTGTCTCGATGTTTATATTTTACTTTTTTGTTACATATATTCAATCCAATTTAGATCACACTTTGCATTTAACTTACAAAACAAGATTTTGTAAGCATTAAAAAAAAGCCTTATTTTTCAAAGGGTTAGCGCTTTAAAAAGCCGTTTATTCAATAAAAAAGGAAGCACGTTTTCCGTTATAGCCTACATATTTTGTAGGAAATATCGCACAAAACTCATCACAAAACTCTAACATTTGTAATATAACCGGCATTTAATATAACCAATCCAAGGTGTGCAGCTGGCTTTTAAAGATTAAGCATTTACATGCTTTGTAATAGAGATAAGGAAAAACTGGCAACAACGGAACAAAAGCTATCGTTATTAATGATAATGACAAAACGGGCGACCCTCAGGTCAAACCCGTTCCCGTGTACTCTTTAATAGTAGTACGAATGGCTCATCCATGAACCATAATGTCACTTTACCAAGAAAACATCCCGAAGAATTGTAATCCGTAAAGAATGCTCATTTGCAGAGCTTTTAATTATATTACTCAGCGTTCCATGCTTAAGTGAACATCGGTCCGATATTCATCCTTGCTAGACCGCTTGCGAACATCCTTGTCCGCCCTGTTCATGCATATATTTTAGCGGTTCTTGAGCGAGAGGCAAGACCGTTTAAGATCACACTTTTTTTAGTCCTACACCCCTTACTTACCACCATTTAAAAAACACCTTATAATTCAAGGGGTTATATTATTTTTATTTACACCCCACCGTGTTATAAAATTTATTTTTCGCACAAGCATTGTAGGAAATGTCGCACAAGATTTTCAAGTTTTGTAAGATATTTGCCATACCCCAAAATCGTAAATTTGCGCTGTGTTACACAAATCTATACATATATTTAAAAAAAATTATCACATGACTCACATTTTACAAATAATCCATTTGGATTCACACAACTTTGGTAAACTTTAAGTACGGAATCGATAATTTCTCAATAGCGATGACGTGCCACAATAAACTTTTATGGGAGCGTTTCTATGACAATTGCCTTAGAAAAACTTGATTACGAAATGGATGCTTTAGAGCCGTTCATTTCAAGAAGAACCATCGAATTTCACTATGGTCAGCACCTTAAGACTTACGTTAACAACGCTAATGAACTCATCAAAGGTACCATCTTTGAAAACGAATCCTTAGAAAAGATTGTACGTACTTCTGTTGGCCCTGTATTTAACAATGTAGCTCAGGCTTTTAACCATACCTTCTACTTCAAGTGCCTATGCCCGCGCAGCCAAGTAGGACTTGTACCACTCAATTTAAGTGAAAAGATCTCTGAAGATTTTGGTTCTTTTGACGAATTTAAGAAGGAATTCACCACCTCGGCTATGTCTTGCTTTGGTTCTGGGTGGACTTGGTTAGTACAAAATACCTTTACCGGTAAGCTATCCATCATGAACACTGCTAACGCCGATAACCCTATTACACTTGGCTATAACCTGTTACTGTGTCTCGATGTTTGGGAACATGCGTATTACCTTGACTACCAAAATAGACGCAAAGAATACGTTAATGAATTCTTTAACTACATTAATTGGCACTTTGTGGCTAATAATTTAGGTCAAATTAACCTACAAGACACTGAAGCACACAATTAAGTTTTATTCTCCACTAAACTTTTCACTATTTTTGAACCGTTCGTTTGGAAGTAAAACCAATTTGTTAATCAAGGCGAGGTTTAGTCACCTCGCTTTGTTAGCTTTTTTAGGTTTGAAACTTAATTTTTAAAACGTTACTCTAAGTCTATTAAGCCGTGCCAAATCACTACCTACCGTCCTTCTTTTAACACAAACACATTGCGTTTAATTCATTTATTAGATTTCTAATGATTGAGTCCATATAATTGGTGTAAATTTAAAAAATTGGGCCACGCCCCAGTAAACCTTGTAAAATATTAATTACCAACATTCATATTTATATAAGGAAAGGGAAATGGCCCAACAAGCTAATCTTACACTAGAACTAGACAAAGTTAAAGATCTATTATTATGCCAAGGAGATACGGGAGTAGCGCAGCTGTTAAACGCAGTGTTAGATCAGATTCTAAAGGCGGAAGCAACTGAACAAATTGGCGCAGAATCCTATAAGAGAAGCGATAATCGCACCACTCAACGAAATGGGTATAGAACCCGTGAGTTCACCACTAGACTTGGGGTTCTTGAGTTGCACATTCCTA
>UQCV01000104.1 GCA_900539665.1 uncultured Succinivibrionaceae bacterium
ATTTTTGTCTGTCAACAATGTTTTTAAAAATTCTTTTATTTATTTGATTTTGTACAAAAAATGCTCAAAACAAGGCTTTTTGAGCATTTAAAATTTAAAGATGGTAAATGGGGGAAATTTAGAAACTTCTTTTGTTTGATAATCCAATAATTCGGTAGAAGTACTATTGATAGGATATTCTCTGCGCTTGGTTCTAACTTTTTCAATTAAAGTTTAATAACGTAGCTTTATTTCTTTAATTACTTATTTTTTTCTACTTGTTCTACTATGTTTGGTTTAGCTAAGCTTGGGAATACAAAGTATAACAAACCTTCAACAATTAGGTGTTTAAGCCATCTAATAGACCACAACCCACCCATCAGGATACAACCAAACATTACGGCTTTGGTTTTTAATAATTCCTGGTCTATTCCACTAAAAGCTTCCATTACCCCAACATCACGCAGAAATTGAGTAATTTGTACAGGAAAAACAATGGCTGAAACCAAAAAGACATTGCCTACAATGGTACAAAATACCCCGTATCTAAAAGCAGATGCCACCATACATAGTGCGCACCCTACAACTAACATGGTTATACCAACATAAGTGAGAAACACTTGAACAATATCTAACATCTTAATAAAACCTATTTGTTGACCTATGTTCCTATTTTATAGCGTTATGACTTTGTTGTCTGCACAACTTTCGGAGCGAGTATTCTTAAATCTCGCAATTAGTTACTTATTTTGATTTGTGCTATCATTTGATAATTTCAATCTTCTGTTCAAACTCAGTATTTAAGGTCTACATTTATGGTCATTACCTGGGATTTTGATCCTATTGCTTTTACGATACCTTTTATCAACCTTAGTGTTAGATGGTACGGTTTGATGTTTGCCGGTGGCTTTCTACTTGGTTACTACTTTGTACGCCGCACATTTACTCAGAAAAAGCTTAATGTTGATTTACTCGATTCTCTTCTTATGTATATGTTTGCTGGAACCATTATCGGCGCTAGACTAGGACATTGCTTTTTCTATGAACCCGACTTTTACCTTAGCCATCCTCTCGAAATCTTAAAAATTTGGAATGGTGGCTTAGCAAGTCATGGCGGTGGTATTGGCCTCGTTGCCACAGTCTTGCTGTTTTGTCGCCTTCACAAGCTAAACTTTTTACCCCTAGCAGATCTTTTATGCATTCCCACTGCTTTTGTTGGTGGCATGATTAGATTGGGTAATTTGTTTAATAGTGAAATTGTTGGCAAAGCTACCCAAAGTGATACTTGGGGTTTTATTTTTTTACGGTTACAAGAACAAATCCCCGTACTTAGACATCCAGTTCAACTTTACGAATCTATCAGCTATTTCTTTATTAGTTTGTTGTTACTCCTAATCTATAAAAAGTTCAGCCCTCGCTTTACAGGGGGAGTTTTAGGATCGTTTTTAACTTTGGTCTTTAGTGCAAGAATCGCGCTTGAATTTTTTAAACCAGAACAAGCTAACTATATGTCGAACCAAGAACTCCTAACTGTTGGTCAATGGCTCAGCGTGCCATTCATTGTTGTTGGACTCGTTCTTATTCTTACTAGCCTTTTGGGCTTTTATAAGGTTAAAGTAATATGTCAACCCAAACCACAAGTGTAAATTCTCCAAGCTCTAGAGCAAGTGATAAAAAAACTATAAAAGTAGCAGCTGCTATTATCATCCAAAACCAAAGAGTTTTTTGCGCGCAAAGGGCGGGCAAGCGAGCTCTTACTGGATATTGGGAATTTCCAGGTGGGAAAGTAGAACCAGGCGAAGATTCTTTAACTACAGTTGTACGCGAAATCCAAGAAGAACTTAACGTAAACATTGAGGTTAAAGAAAAGCTTTGTGCTATTTCTTATGAATATCCTGATTTCATTCTTAACATGGATTGCTTCATTTGCCACTTAGCGCCTAATAGTCAACTAGAACTAAAGGAACACGCCGCTAGCATTTGGGCTACCCCAAAAGACCTTAAAGAATTAAATTGGGTTCCCGCTGACATTCAGATTGTACCCCAATTGCTTAATTACATAGCTAAGTAAACCACTTATTTTCAATGCTAAATTGCCCCATTAAAAGGGCAATTTGTTCTTTTACGGTGATAATGATCACTTCTATTTTTTTTCTTTATGCTTAAAATGCCTAGTTGAGTGTATTTGAACATGTCAACATGGAGGTTTTATGTCCAACAATATCTTAATTATCCCTAAATTTGCCGGTCAGGATTTACCAATTAGTACCCTTGAAAACTACCAGCAGATTATGTTAGTCACTAACAAGCAAGAAAGTCTTCCAATGAATGTTGTAGCATCATTGTTACAGCTTGCTTCTAAGCTTCATATCGAATTTCTTGAAATTGAATTCAATTCAGATATTGAATTGTTGTTTTCTTTAGCCTTTAAGATTTCTCAAATCGCTTCTTTAAGTGCAGGGGCACAAATTAGCTTCCTTACTGATGACAAACGTTTTGAATCTTTAATTAACGTTGCTAACGCTAACGGTTTCAACACCAATATTGTTTCTGCCGGCTTAGGTGAAACTACTATTTCAGCTCCACACCCTGTAAAACCTCGCATTGCCGAAGTTCCAAAACCGCCTCGTCCAGCTCCTAGTGTTGAAGAACAGCCAAAACCAATGGTAAAACCTGTAGCTGCTAGCTCTTCATCAAATAACAACAAGGCTATGCTTTCAGGCCTTCTTAACAGCTAAACTACTAACTAAAAAGACATCCTCAATAAATTTCTAGCAACTAGTTGTTAATTTTTACGTAACCCAGTCGTTTGACTGGGTTATTTTCTCTTACGTAAATACCTTACTTTAGTAATTAGACAAATGACATAAAATATCGCTTACATAAAATTGCTTTAAGAATTGTTAGGTGAACTATATACTATGGTTTAATTTTAGTAATAAAGATCCTCTTGGCTTTAAGAGTTGTAATTGTGGACTCCTATTATGAACTCACTATACATGCTTAGTATTTACTCAAGACTAGGTATTTTCTTGACCATGAGCCTATTCATGTTCATCATAATTTTCCAATTTGTGTACTAGGATTGCTTCATGCTTACCTTCACCAACCTTACTTTAGGATACAATCGCCATCCTATTGTGCATCATCTCAATGCATCTATCGCCGAAGGTGATTCCGTGGCCATCATAGGTCCAAACGGCGGTGGTAAATCCACGCTTCTAAAATCTGTGATGTCCATAATTAAACCTATGGATGGAACAATCTCTTGCGCTTTGGATAGAAGACAGATTGCTTATTTGCCACAAGGGGCCGATATCAACAAATATTTTCCCATTTCTACCGGCGAATTGCTAGCAATGGGGTTATGGCATAAAAATGGTTGGTTCCGAGGCTTTAGCAAAGCTGATAAACATGCAATTCATCACACCTTAGAAGCTGTAGGCCTAAACGGGATGGAACATAATCCGCTCAATGCCTTAAGTGGGGGCCAAATCCAAAGAGCATTATTTGCAAGACTTATTCTTCAAGACGCTTCGCTTATTCTACTAGACGAACCTTTTAATGCGGTTGACGTTCAAACTACCAAGGATTTAATGCAAATAATCAAGCATTGGCAAAGCGAGCAAAGAACTATCATTGCTGTTTTACATAACTACGAACAAGTAAAAGAGTTGTTTAGTAAAACTCTTATAATAGCGCGAGAATTAGTGGCTTTTGGCCCGACAGAAGAAGTTTTAACCGATGCTAATATCGCTAAGGCTTTTAATACTCAGTTATATACAGCCGATGACGTTTCCGCTATTTGTCATCGCTAACCATACTTTTCACCAACTAAAGGAATCATTGATTATATGGAAAACATTTATTCTTATCTTGTAGCTCCATTTTGGGACTATGAGTTTATGCAAAAATCTTTGATTGCCTTACTGTGTTTATGCTTAAGCTCGCCTGTAGTTGGGGTGTTTTTAGTATTGCGACGCATGAGTTTAAGTGGTGACGCGATCTCTCATGCCATTTTGCCCGGGGCTGCCATTGGCTTTTTATTATGTGGCCTTTCTGTTACAGCGATGACTATTGGTGGCATTATTGCCGGTATCGTCGTTATTGTGTTTTCTTCATTACTATCAAATGTCAGTCGAAGCACAGAAGACGGCGTACTCGCAGTATTTTACTTACTTAGTTTAGCGGCCGGGGTGTTAATTATTTCCATTTCTGGTTCAAACGTTGATTTATTACATTTCTTGTTTGGTTCCATTCTTACCGTTAGTAATGATACTGTGGCTATGTTGGGGATTATTTCGTGCCTCAGCCTACTCATTCTCACCATCATCATGCGCCCTCTAATTATCGATTGCGTCGATCCACATTATTTACGCTCTGTTTCACGCTCAAGTAGATTAGTTCATCTGCTATTTATGACTACCACCGTTCTTAATTTAGTCGCAGGATTCCAAGCAATTGGGACTTTGATGTCTGTAGGGATGATGATTATGCCAGCGGTTGCTGCCATGTTTTGGAGTAGACGTCTGTCATCTATTATCGCAATTAGCATCTGTGCTGCCGTTATTTCGTCAGCCTTAGGCCTTATTATTTCATTCAATAGCAATATCCCATCTAGCCCAACCATTATTCTCACTTTGGGGGTTTGGTATCTAATATCATTCTTCTTAGGTACCGATCATGGACTGGTGCGTCGTTTAGTTAAAACTAGCCACTTTGAACGCTAATTTATAATGAAGCTATTGTTTGAGCTTGTAACTAGCTTTAAATATAACTTAAAGTTAAAACAACTATATGCTAACTAAGCTAAGCCAAACTAACTTAGATAACCTTTTCTGCACGTTAATATCTAACACTAACAATCTAACCTTAACGAAGGGATACTATGATTTCTCGTCTCCTTATAATTTTAAGCCTCGGCTTTTGGACTACGAACGTTTTAGCTAACGAACCTTTAAAAATAGTCACTAGCTTTTCTATTTTGCAAGACATTACCCAAAACATTGTTGGTGACAAAGCCAAGGTTTCAACTATTGTCCCCGCTAATACTGACGCACACAGTTACAATCTAACCCCAAAAAACATGGTTGAAGTCGAAAAAGCTGATCTTTTAATTATTAGCGGCCTAGGGTTTGAAGGTTTTATGGAACGATATCTAACAACTTCAGGCTATACGCAAAAACTTATAACCGCGAGTACTGGAATTAAGGTCTTAGCCCCTGATGATTTAGATGTAGCTTCTCATGAACACATTGAACATGAACATATGCCTAACCGCGGAGCTGATCCCCATGTGTGGCAAAATCCTCTAAATGGCCTGATTTATGTTGATAATATTGTTAAAGCCCTGTGTGCCAAAGATGCTACTAATTGCCCTTACTACACACAAAACGCCACTAAGTATAAAAGTGAGATTACCCAGCTTGATACTAAATATAGCCAAATTTTCAAGGCTATATCTGAACCAAGCCGAGCCATGATTACAACTCACGACGCCTTTAACTATATGGCGAAGCGTTACGACATAAAAGTATATTCTCCTTTAGGTCTTGATAATAACAGCGAGGCAACCGCTAAAAACTACCTACTCATTAAAACACTACTTACTAGTGGCAAAGTTACCGCAATATTTTTAGAAAACATAGCTAACAACCGCATTATTGAGAATATTGAAAGTAGTACCGGTCTAAAACAAACTGCTACTCCTGTTTTATATTCTGATGCCTTATCAACTGATCCAGAGGCCAATACTTACCTTAAATTCCTTGATTACAATTTAAAAACCGTAAGTTCTAGTATGCACTAAAAATGTAATCCTTAGACTTTAGGCTATCACTTCTGTTTTACATAAATTTTCAAAAAAAGACCTCATATGAGGTCTTTTTTTTATGTTATATTACTTACCCATATTCTGCTGATCTAGATATAGAAAATAATAATTTTTAGGAATTCATTGAA
>UQCV01000105.1 GCA_900539665.1 uncultured Succinivibrionaceae bacterium
ATAGCTATCAAACTTCTTTAGAATTACTCTAATGAGTAATTACGAAGCTCCCACCTCTTTAGGTGGTGAGTAGTTCACTTTAGTGCCTGATTAACAGGGGCAGAGAACAAGAAATTTACCATCTCTGGTAAATATTGAGCGTAATGATCAAATGTATGATGCCCACCTGTTACGATTTGCGTAACCGGTAACGCCAAAGATTTAAATTTTTCTTGTGCTACTTTATAGTTTAAAACTTCATCCCCTGTTTCTAGATATAAAGCTAAGTTTTGTGGCGTAATGACGTGGCTTGCTTCAATTGAACGCAAAATCGCTTTGTAGCTATCATCAATGACAAATTCATTTTTAGTGTATGGATTTACCATTTTGGTAGGTTTAGGGGGTAAGAGACTATATGGATCAACACAAGGGTTAACCAAACAAGCTCGAGCCTTAAATTGAGGCGCTAGGTACATAGCAAAAAAGCCTCCCATCGACCCACCAATAAACCCAAGTTTAGCGCCGGAGCGCTGCAAAGAAGTAGCTAACTGCGATAAACAGGCCCAAGCTGCTGCCGGCGCATCTGGCAGATCTGGGGCATAAAATGATATTTCTGGCTGATTTTGCGCTAGATACTCTCGAGTTAGGCTAGCTTTACGCGCCTGACCTGAAGACAAAAAACCATGCACATAAATTAACGCATACTTAGCCACGACGCCACTCCTAAAAAAACACAGGCATAAGTTTTGCCACTTATACCTGCGAGGTTCTTAACTGATGCTTTTAACCTTTAATAACCACCAATAGCAAAATCAGGCATAAAAAGCCCCGGTGGCAACCGATACACTTCCGTCTCAATTGACCCATCATCTTTAAAGGTAAGATAACGCCAACCTGGACCATTTTGATCAAGGCTAAAATTAAAACTGTACGGCAAAAATTGAATGCTTGTTGATGGGGTAGAAATAAATCGCACATCCCGTTCCACAAAATCATGTTCTTGATGCACATGGCCACAAAGCACTAATTTAATTTGTGGATTAGAGTACACAATTTCCAAAAGTTCTTGCTTGTTACGTAACTCATGCTGATCAAGCCATGCGCTGTTTAGTGGAAATGTATTGTGGTGTAAACATACAACTGTATATAAATCTGGATGAGTTTGGAGACAAGCTTTTAAATAAGCCAACTGATCGGGCATAATCCAACCATGTGGCACACTATAAACTTGAGTATTGAGAAGCACAAATTGCCACTTGCCAATCACGACACAACGTGCGGTACTAATCCCAAATTCTGGCATGACGCGACGCATCAACGGCCCGTCATCATGATTACCCGGGAGCCAATATACCGGCTTATTAAGTGGTTTAACTAATTCGGCAAATCGCTTGTAAGATTCACGCGTGTAATCTTGCGACAAATCACCAGTCACAATTATTGCTTCAAAATTACGATTTTGACGTAACACAGCATTGAGAACCGCATGAAAACTTTCAGCCGTATTTATCCCTAGCAACACATTATCGTGCTCTGCATACAAATGCGTATCAGTTACTTGAAGAATAGTAAACTCATCGGCTGGGGCTTCATTACTTAACTTCTGAAATACACAATCGTCCACGACTATTTCCTCAAATCAACCTTTGGGTTCCTCAAATCAACATTTTGGTCACCCAAAGCTTGCCTACATCTTAATTATACACAGGCAAACTTTTACTTTTAACATCCCCAGCGAATTTTTAACGCGCTACGGTTCATATATAGATACTGAATACCGATTAAAGCGATAGCATTGCGAATCATCCCTTGATTACACATTTCAAGCGCTTCATCAGGACTTACTGTAAACACGCGAATGCTTTCCCCTTCAGTTGCTAGCCCATGAATTCCTCCGGCTAAAGAGGCATCTACGCGCCCCACAAAAAGATCTATTCTTTCTGTACATCCGCCAGGGGTGGTAAAGAAACTATAAACTTTTTCCACTTCTGACAAAACAAGACCAGTTTCTTCTACCATTTCTCTTTTGACTGTAGTAAGACCATCTTCACCCGCATCTATAATGCCGGCTACAATTTCTACCGACCATGGCGTAGGTTCATCTGGAACCAAACACCCCGGTCTAAATTGCTCAATAAGTACTAGCTTATCACTTATGGGGTCATAAGGAATAACGGCGGCCGCCATTCCTCGTTCAAAAATTTCACGTTCTACAGGACCTATAACACTACCATCAAAAGATTTATAAGACAGACTATAGCGTTCCATTGAAAAAAAGCCATGGTATAGCACTTCTTTTTTGTGTAACTGGCAATCGTCTGCTTTATATCCTGATAATAATTTTTTTAGGTCCTTCATAGTATCCTTCTTTCATGGTGTTTTCTCGATCGTTGGTCCCAAATTTAACGACAAAAACATGCTTCTAACGACTAATTGCTTAAAAATTGTTCTAAAACTTTTATAACAAAAAATCTTATATAAAAAGATTTGTACACCATTTCAAATTAAGAATTTTTAATTTTAATATAGCATTTTGTATACCAAATTTATATTTGGTGATTTTACACAAAAAACGAGTTTCAAAATGTGAATGAAAATGTTTTCAGAAAACGCTAAATAAAAATAATTTTCTATTAAAGCAAAGTTTAAGTTTGCTCTCGTTATCGATTCATACTCAAATCGATAACACTTGCGATTTGGTGGTAGCGTGATAACATTAAAACCTGCAATATGGGAGCTGTTGCTTTTAACTGCCCCTCATGAAGTATATTTTTATATAGTACTTAATCAAGGTTTTAAGAGACTCAAATCAAAGGAAAAAATTTTAGTCTCTTAACACCTTTTGCGCCTAAGAAATAAAACAAGAGGACTTATGACCGCTACACTTTTAGTAAACGCAACCTATGTAAATGACGGTTCAACTCGAGTCAGAGATATTCTGCTTGAAAATGGCCACATCGTAAAAATTGATAACACCATTACCCCCAAAAACGAATATAAAATCATTGATTGTAGCGGGCTTTTAGTTCTTCCTGGTGTCATTGATGACCAAGTTCATTTTAGAGAACCTGGAGCAGTTCATAAAGCGACCATCGCCTCTGAATCAAGAGCAGCTGTTTTAGGTGGCACCACCTCATTTATGGACATGCCAAACAACAACCCATCTATTACAAGTTTGGCCGGCTTAAATACCAAAAGAGACATCGCCGTTTCCAACTCCCTCGCTAACTACTCATTTTATCTTGGCGCTACCGCCGACAACTTAGACGAAATTAAAGCCGTTGATCCACGTCGAGTTTGCGGGATTAAAATTTTTATGGGTTCCTCCACCGGGAGTTTATTAGTTGAAGATGATGATGCTATTAGAAACATTTTTAAAGCCAGTCAAATTCCGGTAGCAACTCACTGTGAAGATAATGCTATCATCAATGAAAACATGCAGGCCTTTGTAGCTAAGTATGGCCGTGAAAACCTCAAACCTTATATGCACCCAGAAATCAGAAGCCGTGAAGCTTGCCTCAAATCAACTAAGCGAGCTATTCGCCTAGCCGAAGAAGTAGGTGGCAATTTACACGTCCTCCACTTATCCACCCGTGAAGAAGTGGAACTCTTCCAAAAATATGCTAGCTTGCCAGTAGCTGAACGTCGCATCACTGCTGAAGCATGCATTCCACACTTGTTCTTTGCTGAAGACGCATATACCGATCTTGGTAACAGACTTAAATGCAATCCGGCAGTTAAAGGAATTTTAGACCGCGAAGCGCTCGTTAATGCGGTAGCCACTGGGGTAATAACAACCATCGGTACCGACCACGCTCCTCACACCGTGGCAGAAAAGGACCAACCTTATTGCGACGCCCCTTCTGGTTTACCAACGATTCAATTTTCATTACTCGCTATGCTTGATTTAGTTAATACAGGCAAGCTCTCAATTGAACAAGTCGTGACCGCCATGTGCCATAATCCGGCTCTACGTTTTAATGTTGATAGTCGTGGGTTTATCCGCGAAGGCTACTGGGCTGATATTGTCATCATTAATCCAAAAGCAGAATTCACTGTACGCCCTCACGATATCGCGTCTAAATGCGGTTGGTCTCCATTTGTAGGTCACACCTTTAGTAGCAAAGTTGTTCATACATTTGTTAATGGTAACCAAGTTGTAAATAACGGTAAATTGTCTGAACAATTTGTCTGTGGCCGAGAATTAGAGTTCTGTCGTTAAGGCCCACTTATAAATTTGTGCTTTAACTAAGCTATTGACCACCACAACAAAAGCCTAGCTTTTTAAAGCTAGGCTTTTGTTTATAAGCGTTTTACCATAATATTTTTAGCATCAAACAAGACTAAAACAATTTTCCATAAAAGGTTCTCTGTAAAAAGAATGATTATTTTCAGAAAATAAGACGAATCGGCCACAAAAAAATAACAAAATAATTCGAAAACTTAATTTTATGTGTTATTTTAAACATTTATTTAGCACACACTGATACAATAATAGAAAGTATTTTTGTTATTTGATATCATTACGTTAATTATAAAATTATTTTATAACGTTTGTTGCTTGATTCAGATATGGTTGTCAGCCGTATTTAGTAGATTAGCGTATCTTTTTGGTTAGTCCACATGCTTTGTTCCTAATTCTAACTATGAAGCGTAAAGGCCACCAATGAGATAAGACATGCCTGTTAAGATATTAGTTATTGTGACCTTGATAAGCCAAGGAAACAACCTAAACACTAACTCAAAGTACTGTCACAAACTTTAAATATTTTGAGCATTTAGCTACGTGCATCCAACCAAGGTGAAAAGTTTTAATAGAACGTATAATAAAACATGACTTTTAAATTTTCAGTTATTTATTAAAGAGTATTTGGGCAATGACTACACCAACTGTATTAATTGTGGATGATGAATCCGTCGCATGCAAAATGGCATCTTCTATTTTCAATGCCGAAGGTTATAACACCGTCATTGCAGGCAATGGTGATGAAATGCATCAAGTCTTGGACAACCAAGACATCGATTTAGTGCTCCTCGATATTAATCTCCCTGGTAAAAACGGTCTTATCTTAGCCCGTGAAATCAGAAGCAAAGGCAATGTAGCCCTCATGTTCGTAACTGGGCGCGACAATGAAATCGATCGCATCTTAGGGCTCGAAATTGGAGCCGACGATTACATTACCAAACCATTCAATCCGCGTGAACTTGCTATTCGTGCACGTAATCTTATCAACCGCACTAAAAATAGACCACAAGCTGAACAAGCAGATAACGCTCCTAAAACATACGTACCATCTACTGCTGAAATCTACAGTTTTGAAGGGTGGACTCTCGATGCCAACTCTCACGCTTTAACTAGCCCATCAGGCAATAAAGTTAAGCTACCTCGAGCAGAATACCGCATGTTGCAATATTTTTGTGAGCATCCAAAGCTTTTAGTTACTAGAGCGGAATTGATGCTCTTTATGATGGGGCGTGAGCTCAAAGAACATGACCGCACTGTAGACGTAGCCATCAGAAAACTTCGTAAACACTTACAACAAGAAGGTGATGCGCAGTACCTTATTGAAACCATTCATGGTGAAGGTTATCGCTTCGGAGCTGATGTTAAAGTTTTAAATTAAGAAGCTAAATTTTTAGCTTTAACTAAACCTAATTAAAAATAGAAACGGCGACCCATATTTTGCGGATTTTTATATATCTAGCAATATGGGCAAATACCCCCAGCT
>UQCV01000106.1 GCA_900539665.1 uncultured Succinivibrionaceae bacterium
ATTTATAGCAACAAATAGCGGTGGATTAGATATTTTACAAGAAAACTAAATTACACCAACAATATGGACTTGACTCTAACTACCAAAAGTAACCCAAAGTAAGTACTTAACTAAAACCAAGTACTAACCAAAAGCAAGTACCCCAAACCGAGTACCTTACGCCACGTACATTATTGCTAAGTAAACTATCACCAAAACTAATCTAGTAAACCTTGCAAACCTATCAATAATCAACTATCGGTCTAAACTTTGTCAATACAACCATATATATCCAAAGTAAATGTATGACGTAGTTTCAAGAACTTGTCAACCACAAACTCCATCCTTGGCCTCAACTAAGTTTTAACCAAGCTTCAACAGAAGTTTTAACCAAGCTTCAACAGAAGTTTTAACCAAGCTTCAACAGAAGTTTTAACCAAGCTTCAACAGAAGTTTTAACCAGTATTCAACCAAGTTTCAACCAAATTTCAGCCAGTATTTTTAGATTAGCTTTAACGAAGTTTAAAATTCACTCCAAGCTTTACACGTACGCCCCTAGGGAATCGCCCTTGAGGCAAGGTATATTTACGGCTTAAGGCATAACGAAGCGCTTCTTTCGTAAAATCCTCACAACGTGATACCGCCGTAAGAGCTAAAGCTTTAACCGGAGTTCCTTTTGCATCTAAGGTAAGTTCTACCAACACGCGCCCACTAACCCCGCGGCGCTGGCATAGTGGCGGATATCTCAATTGGCCTTTACTACTTAAAATTAAATCCCCTTCTAAAGCTTCCGGCAATGGTCCTTGAGGTCCTGAGCCCGCAGCATCTATTGAAGCTGGCGCGGCCTCAGCTGAACTAGTTATCGCGGCCGAACCAGCAGTTTTAGCCAAACTAGCAGTTTTGGTCGTCTTTGGGCTTTCAAGGTTTTGAGGAGCCTGAACCACAGAAACAGCTGCAGCATTTGGTTTTACAGGTAGCGTTTGCGCCTCGTTTATTACTTTAGTTTTAGCATTTGTTTTTGTTTTAGCCTGGGTTTGTGTTTGAACTTGAGTTTTGGGAGCAATTTGAGCCTGGGAAATTTTTTTACCTTCAGATTTTTCTTTAACCTTAGCTGTTGTTTTAACTTGGGA
The DNA here is from genome assembly GCA_900539665.1 of uncultured Succinivibrionaceae bacterium. Taxonomy (GTDB): domain Bacteria; phylum Pseudomonadota; class Gammaproteobacteria; order Enterobacterales; family Succinivibrionaceae; genus WG-1. Next base: position 1,110 of record UQCV01000106.1, read on the forward strand.
TGATTTTTTTTCTTTCGCTATCTCTTTGTTTGGTGACGTACTTGAGGTTTTATCAACTTTTGAAGGGATGGGTAAAATTTTTGCAGAACTTTTGGCGCTCTTAGCTTTTGTAACTACTTGAGTTGGAACAGCCTTGGGCTCTAAAACCCTCGGTTGGATTATATCTTTAGGGTTGGTAGCGGTTAAAACAGGTGACGAAGCAGAATTTGAGGTGGTGTTATCACTTGTGGTAATGTCAAGCGCTTCTAAATTTGGAGCTTTGGGTTCTAAAGCTTCGTTTGAAGCTTGTTTGGCAGCTTCGCTTGAAGGGTGGTTTGTAGTTTTAGGCAGCGCCTTACCCTGCCCTCCAGGAACTTTTGTCATGAGGCTGGCATTTATAAGCTTAACTTCTTGCGCTTGGTGGCCTAAGGAGCGTGGGCTTAACCATAACATAAGCACTCCTATAATTGCAGCATGCCCTAAAGTTACGGCCATAGCGATTAAAAACGAAAAACGCATCCCACCCTCAAAATTATCCCTTACTTTTTAAACTTAGCTTTTTTAACTTGGTTGCAACAAAATGGATTACCAAAGTCAAAACTACTAAAGCTACAGCTACCAAAGCTGAGCTACCAAGTCATAGCTACAAGACATTATAAATTATCTTCTTTAAGATTGATTGCCTTACTTTGGCTTCGTCTTGCCAAATTTTACGCTTTATTGCTTTAAAAGAGCTTAAGGAACGCTTTTAAGTTGGCTTTGGTGGTGAGAAAGTGAGTTTTGATGGTTTTAATAGTTTTAATCGCTGTGATGGCTGTAAAGTTGTTTTTGAGGGTTTGAGGTTTTAGTTTTTGGAGCTTCAGCCCAACTTAGCCTTAAAAATAGTTAGACTGACTTTAAAACATGCAAAAAACCCCGTAGTATGTATGTAATTTCAGAAACTTATGGAGCATTTTTACCCCTTCTTATTAATTTATGCACGATTTACTGCTTTTTTTTATAAAACATCTATAATACGTGAGATTGTTTTTTAAGTTGCTACTTTGGTAGCGTAATTTTCATTTGAGGATGTAACATGACCTCCGTCACTGCGCACAAATCCCCGATCATTGCCATTGCCCAAAACTTTATGGGCGATGCTCCGGTCTGGTACAAATGGACCATGCTGGCCTGTTTGGTTATAAATCCAATCCTGTTGCAGATCAACCCAATGCTTGCAGGTTGGTGTTTGGTTGGTGAATTCATTTTCACTTTGGCGATGGCTCTTAAATGCTATCCATTGATTCCAGGTGGTCTCTTAGCTATTGAAGCTCTTATTCTTGGCATGACCACTCCAGAGCACTTAAAACACGAAATACTCAACAACCTTGAAGTAATCCTTCTTTTGATGTTCATGGTTGCAGGTATCCACTTTGTAAGACAGCTTCTGCTTTTAACCTTCACCCAAATCTTGGTTAAGGTTAAACAAAAATGGCTTCTATCTTTGATCTTCTGCGTACTAGCAGCATTCCTCTCTGCGTTCCTAGATGCGTTGACTGTGCTCGCTGTTATCATCGCGGTATGCACTGGCTTCTACACTGTTTACCACCAGGTTATCACTACTAAGACTACTCCTTTAAATGATAACTCCATGATACAAGATGACGACCGTCGCGACCTCGACAACTTCCGTGCATTCCTCCGTTCACTTCTTATGCACGCAGGTGTTGGTACCGCTTTAGGTGGCGTTTGCACCATCGTTGGTGAACCTCAAAACCTCATCATTGGTGAAGTTGCGGGTTGGCATTTTGCTGAATTTGCACTCCGTGTAGCTCCTGTTTCTATCCCTGTGCTTATCTGTGGTTTAACCACTTGTATCATGGTAGAAAGACTCCACATCTTTGGCTTTGGTGTTAAGATTCCAACTAAGGTTTACAACATCCTTAAGGAAACTAGCGAAAAGCAGAGCGCGACTTTCACTATCAACGACAAGCTCTCTTTAGCTTTCCAAGCTTTAATTTGTATTTGGTTAATCTGCGGCTTAGCTTTCCACATTGCAGCTGTAGGCTTAGTTGGTCTTTCTGTAATCATCCTTGCTACCACCTTCACCGGGGTTAACAAAGAAGGTGAAATCGGCCACGCCTTTACCGAAAGCTTGCCATTTACCGCCCTTTTATGCGTATTCTTTACCATCGTAGCCGTTATCATTGACTTAGACCTCTTTAAGCCAATTATCAACCTCGTATTTGAAGCTGATAAGGAAAACCAATTACCTATCCTCTTCATTGCTAACGGTATTTTGTCATCTGTGTCTGACAACGTGTTCGTAGCTTCTGTATATATTTCTAATATCAAGGAAGCCTTTAATCAGGGGCTTCTTTCCCATGAACACTTTAACCACTTAGCTATTGCTGTAAACGCTGGTACTAACTTACCTTCTGTTGCCACCCCTAACGGTCAGGCTGCATTCCTCTTCCTCTTGACTTCTGCTTTGGCTCCGCTCATCAGATTGTCATACGGTAGAATGCTTTTAATGGCACTCCCTTACGCTATTGTACTTACCGTGGTTGGCCTTATTTGCACTTGGTTCCTCCTCCCTGAAATGACTGATTACTTCATTCATATGGGTTGGCTTAACGCCGTACCAACTGATGCGGTAGCTCCTGTTGCTAAATAAAAGTTTCTTTTAGCAATCGGTGGCCTAAAAATTTAGAGGTAAGTTTGTTGATAGGTTTTACATAAAACCGCGCAAATTTAAGTGGCAAAATAAATTGCCCCGCTCGTAAACTAAAGCTCCTGTGATTTTGCAATCTAGGAGCTTTTTTACGCCTCGTTTGGGAAACTTGAGATAACGATATTTCGTGAAGTCGCAATTTGTGACTTCACGAAAAGAAAGTAGATTGAGGTCACACTTTGTAACCTCAAAGCTGGAGGGATATATAACAGATAAGAATCAGGGACTGATGGCAGTAGCAGATCTTCTTTATAATTCTCTATTGGCTCAGATTGGAAAGCCCCTGGAGTCCGGCAGGAAGACTGTCGTTGCAAGGGTCAATGAAACAATTGTCGAGACCTACCGGCAAATAGGAAAGCACATCATTGAATTTGAACTGGCTGGGAATTAAAAGGCTGAATATGGCTCGGAAACACAGAAAAAGCTGTCGAAAGATTTGACAACCCGGTATGGAAGCGGATTTGGTCTCAGTAATGTTACAAAGATGCGCAAGCTCTATCAGACTTATCCAATTTTGCAGACACTGTCTGCAAAATTGAGTTGGAGCCACTATGTGGAGCTTCTGAAGATTGAAGATCCTTTGGAAAGATCGTTTTACCTTAAGGAGTCTGAACGGGAGAACTGGGGCGTTCGTGAACTCCGCAGGCAGATGAAGAGTATGCTCTTCCAGAGACTGGTCTTAAGCAAAGATAAAGCTGAGGTCATGAAGTTGTCCGAAGAGGACCAGAACATCGAGAAGGCAGAGGAAGTCATAAAGGATCCGTATATCTTTGAATTCACAAGGCTTCCGCAGTTGCCCGTATATAAAGAAGGTGAACTGGAAAATGCTCTGATTGATAATCTGAGTACATTTCTTCTTGAGCTCGGAAAAGGCTTTACCTATGTAGGAAGGCTGCTGCGGATCAATATCGGAGGCAGGATCTACAAAATAGACCTTGTGTTTTATCACCGAATCCTGAAATGCTTTGTCCTTATAGATTTGAAGCGCGGTGAGGTACAGCACGAGGATATCGGTCAGATGAATCTATATCTGAATTATTACCGGGAAGAGATGAACATAGAAGGAGATACGGAGCCCATCGGGATCGTGCTCGGCGCTTACGAAGACAAATTGATGGTAAAATATGCTACACAAAATATTTCAAACCAGCTCTTTGTAAGCAGGTATCAGTTATATCTTCCGGACAGGGAACAGCTGGAAAATGAAATCAATAGATTTCTTGATAGCAAGGAAGAGAACTGATGTAGCGATTGGCCACTCGACTTGACCGAAACTATTGTGCCACCTAAAGTTTGCTAAGAGACAATATTTACATCTACAGGTTAATTAACTGTTGTGTTAAATATATAAATTGTTTATAACATCTACCAATATTTGGTAGATGTTAAGAGTATGTCAAAAATAATTTCCATAGGTCAAGCTGCAAAACTATTAGGGGTTCATGTTCAAACCATGAGAAATTGGGAGAAGTCAGGTAAGTTAAAACCTGATTCAATTTCACCTGGTGGTACAAGACGATATAACCTTGATAGGATTGTAGCAATCAGTGGAAAGGAAGTACCTACTGTAGTAGATGAGAGAAAAACCATAGCTTATGCTAGAGTAAGCTCTTGTGACCCAAAAAAAGATTTACAAAGACAATCACAAGTACTAGAATTGTTATTGTACTGAGCACGGTTATAAATATGAGCTTATAACAGATTTAGGCTCAGGTATGAATTACTACAAGAAAGGACTTACTAATCTTATCAACC
>UQCV01000107.1 GCA_900539665.1 uncultured Succinivibrionaceae bacterium
CCTTAATCCTTAATGGATTACATTATAAAAATGGACAAATTGAGAGAATTTCAAGCCAAGAACATGGGGTGTTATGGTAATTTCGTTTGCTGTTTACAGTCTTTAAGACAATTAAGCCGGAAAAATCATTTCCGGCTTGGTTTGAGTGTTCGTTATCACTAAGAAGATCCGAAGTAATCTAGGATCCTTTATCAGTAAGATAATCTGACAATGCATCATCAGTAAGATAATCTGACAATGCATTGCAAGATGTGTGACGTTTAGATCAAATTTTTAGCTTTCCTAAATTTACAGTTTTCTCTAATAACAAGTTTGTTAATAGGAGAAATTGTATGGACAAATATCTTTACAACGAATTGAGACGATTGCATCGTCTAGGAAGAGGAAAGCAAATGAAAGCAAAAATCTTACAACAGTTCTTGGTTAAAGCTTTAATCGAACGCACAAAAGATCTCGAAGCTGAATTTAAGGTATGCCACGGTGTAGCAGTAAGAGCTAAGCATAAATTGGAATCCCTTAATTTAAACACTAGAGAGCAAATTGAATCTCTAACTCCAAGTGAACTACATCAAAAGTGGTATGCCAAGTCTAATAAGGAACTCAAGTTTTCTATGTGGGAAACTTGAGTTAAATAGTATTCACTTAAGCCAAAACAACCACCTCATAAAAGTGAGGTGGTTGTTTTTAAGTTAATACCAATTTTGTAGGTCGCTTAACAATAATTCTTTGAGGCTCATTAGTATTTCATTGGTACTAAAAATGAGCTAGTTAAAGAGTTAGTTAATATTGTTAAGGTCTTTGACGGAGAAACGCTTAATTAGCGTTGGAGTAAACATGTGAGCGTATTCGCCAAGGTTTTGCCCAGCCACAGAGGCTAAAGCTAATTTAACAGCCGTTGCCGCCATGGTTTTAACTGGGTTTAAAATGGTAGTCATACGTGGCTGTAGGTAACGGCTAATGAACATGTTGTCGTAACCAATAATAGAAATGTTATCAGGGATCTTGATATCATTATCGATAAGAATAGCCATAGCGCCTGCTGCCTGCATGTCATTGTAGGTAGCGATAGCTGTAAAAGGTTGACTTGAATTTAATAGAGTTTGCGCTCCGTCTTCACCACCTTGGGCGGTAGGTTCTTGTTCTACTACTAGTGATGGGTTAAAAGGTAACTTCGCTTCTTCTAAAGCCTTGCGGTAGCCTTGGAAACGATATTCGGCATCAGGAATACGGTGGGTAGATTTAATGTAGGCGATATTGCGGTGTCCGTTGGCGATTAAATGCTTAACGGCTAAATAGGCCCCATTGGTATCATCTGTGTAAACACAGCGATCTGGGTAGTTAGGTAGCAAACGGTTAATGAGGATCATGCCAGGATAGTTTTCCATATACTCGTTCATGGTTTCATCATCAATATTTAGAGTATGGGCAATGATATACTTACAGCGGTGTCTAATGAGCTCATCAAGACACTTCTTTTCAAGGCTCGCAGTATGAAAGCCGTTGTTAATAAAAAGGGTGAGCTTGTTTTTTTCAGCTTCTTCTTCAACGGATCTAGCCATCGCACCAAAATAAGGGTCGCTGATATCAGCTATAACTAACCCGATAGACTCGCTAGTTTGGTGAGCTATGGTGCGCGCGGTAACGTTAGGATGATAGTTTAATTCTTGTTGGGCCTTTATAACGGCCGCTTTAGCTTCTGGTGAAACTTTACTAGAGTTATTGATAACGCGTGAAACTGTTGCTACGGAAACATTGGCGAGAGCAGCCACGTCTTTTATTGTAGCCATAATTCATTTCCTTTAATAACTAATAACATCAAACTACGTATTCGTCTGAAGAGGTAAATGATAGGACGTTTACGGATAATATGTTGTAATTTTCATGTAATAATGGGTAAATTACTTTGTAAGTTTCATTTTACGCCAAAATTTACAAGGTAATGCGACGAAAATGGCATTTTTAAAAAAAATTATGTCATTGCTCTTGTAACAAAGGCGTAAACCGAGAATTTTGGCACTAAAAACTAAGCTTTACAGCATTTTTTAGGTGCCAAGAGATAAACAAAGAGCATTAACGTGATTAAGTTGGCTTTTTCAAGCATTATATATCAATCTTTATTACGTAAAATTTAATTATAAAGACGAATTTAAAGCTTTTGCACGTAAGTCGTAAAAGCGTTACGGTGTTTTGAATGTAAATGTTTAGAATTTAATAGTCTAATTTGTCTTTGACCATGAGCCATAATTATTTCTTTTGTTAGCTTTTAGATGTTTAGTTTTTAGCTTTTACTTTTTCTGTATTAATTAAGAATTAAGGTTTGAAGTGGCGAGTTAAGGCTTTGAGTTACGGAGTAAAGCTTTTAGGAAAATTGCGCATTGGTGGTTGGATTAGGAAATGTCTGGCTAAAATCACGAGCGAAATTTACTTTCAACTTAGCAGAGTCTGCACTAATTTTTTTAAAATTTTTAGGTAAAGCATTGCCATACAGTATAATACGAGTAAGTGCTTGAGGTTTGTTGCTAAGCCAAACCTTTTTAAGCCCAATTATTTTCAAAAGCCCAAACACTTCTAGTAAAGTATTGGAGGCCACAAGGCTAGCAATTGCTTGGTTACAAGCCTTTAGGCTCTTGTGTTTTCATTTATACTTTAGATAAAATTTAATACAAATTTAATTAGGCTAGCTTGCTTTAATAAGGGTGGCTCAACTAAGACAGCTAGCTTTGGTTCTATAACCACTTTAAGTATAAGTACGAAAATTTGTTTTAAGGTGATTGGTCTTATTAAACTCGTTTTTGAAAAAACACCCGTAAATGACAGGAGTTATGCAAAATGGCAGATCAAGTTGATAACGATTTAAAGGAACGTTTGAATTCCTTTATCGCAGATATCTTGTCAGGTCGTGGCAGTAATCCAGCCAAGTTTAATGAATTACAAAATGAGCTAGAGCGCGTTACAGGGCAGCGGGCTAAAAATTACGACGAAATTAGACAAGAATATCGGGATCATCTCGAACAGGATGTACAAAAGGTTCAAGATGATTTTAAAAAAGAGCGTATTAGCCAACTTTTAGATAACTGCGAAGTAAACGCAAATTGGGAATTTTGTAATATCGATATTACTTCGTGTGATGAAAGTTATCGTAAAGGAGTGTGGGTGGCTCACGACTGGATTCAAGACTTTACGCGTTATGAACAAGGCTTGCGTATTGTGTACGAGGACGGTCATGAAGCTAGATTTTCACCTGGCGGTCTATTCATTATTTATGGTGGCTTTGGGGTTGGTAAATCTATGCTTGCTGGGGCTATGGCGCGTAAGATTATCCGTGAGCAACAACGCGAAGTAGTTTTTATGCAGTGGCATACCATTTTTAATGAAATTCAAAGATTACGTGATGATAGCCAAGAAAGTTATAACTTCGAATACAAGATAAGAAATGTCGACTTATTAATAATAGATGAAGTTGCGGTCAATAAAGTTGATTTAACGGAAGCACAACGACGTGAACTTGGGGAATTATTACGAGCTCGCAAAAACCAACATAAAAATACTGTGATTGTAACAAACTCAAATCCGAAAGAGCTTTATTACAATGTGGGGCAGTTTTGTTGGGAGTCGATTAAGAATTATGCTCCATATACGGTTATTAACCTCGGTAATAATAACCGTCGTCCGACTGTTGTTGATGGGTTTAATGACCTTATTGAGCAAGCTCACATGCAAGTTAATGGTGGGCGTAGCAGTATGAACAGCGGGATGAACAATTCAGGCAATATGCCAAATAGAAGTGCGGTAAATAATGTTCCAAGACCAAATGGCCCTAAGACTAATGGAAACCCAAGGTCTAACGGAAACATGAATAATGGGCCGATGCCGGCTAAAATGGTGCCACCAGATAGAAGAAATGGTGGCTTTTAATAGCGTAGCTTAAACTTAGAACTTTGGGTGTTAATCCTTAATTCTTAATCACGGTTCTGTTTTTGATGATTGTTTTGTAGGATGAGCATTTAATTTAATTTAAGTTCAGTTCTTTCTTTTTACTCCTATTTGTTTTTATCAAGTAGTTTTGTCTGTTTGGCTTTAAAAACAAAATTTAGAAACATTGTAATTAGATAGAACGTAACAGTTTTAACGGAAAATTTTATGGCAAAGAAGTTTGGTGAACGCGTGGTGCTTGCGTTTGATTACGGAACCGGTAGTATCGGAGTAGCCGTAGGGAATGAAGTGACTTTTACGGTAAGTTGTCTTAAAGCAATAAAGGCCAATGATGGAATTCCTGATGCTCGTGAATTAGAACAGCGTTTTTTAGATTGGAATCCTGATGCTATTGTAGTGGGCTTGCCGTTAAATATGGATGGGACTTTTCAGGAAGTAACATATAGAGCACGTAAGTTTGGCAATAGATTGGGGGCTAAATATAAGCTTCCGGTGTTTTTTAAAGATGAAAGACTAACTACTAAGTCTGCACGTGAACAGCTATTTGCCGAAGGTGGTTACCGTAATTTAAGTAAAGGGGCGATTGATTCTCGTTCTGCTCAAGTAATTTTGGAAGGTTTTTGGGAAGAACAAGAATTAAAAGGAGAGGAGTAACGCGTAAATTCTCCGTGATTTAACAACAGTTTAGTACCCAAAATAAGGTTTAAAGGGCAATTTTTAACTTTTACTCATTATTTAAATAGCATTGAATTTTGCTCTTTTAGGAAAGCCAAAATGAAAGCATGCCAACAAAGATAACCAAGCATGCTGCTTGAAATACACACTCTATTTTTTCTTATATATTAAGAATCATCTTTTACTATCTACATATCAAAAGAACAAGAAGCTAAATTAACCAAGGAAATATGAAGCGAAATTTCAATGGTCATAAGAATCCGAATTTGAATTGATTTAGTGTTTTGTTTTAGAAAAATTTAAGTACTAACAGACGGAGCACCTCTAATTGGTGCACTTTTTGTTAATTTCAACGAAATTTCACAAACGAAAACTGAGCCCAAATTAAGAAATTTCGAAATATTGAATTGAATGAGATGAAGATTTTGGATGAAAACGGTAAAAATTACCTAGGTATGGGAAGTGAAAAGTTCAATTTTTTTTGTAAGTTTTTGAAATATAAATGTTTTTTAATAAATTAACAAAAAGTTAGTTATGCTAAAAATGGCAAATAAACAAACAATAAAAAGTACAAAACACTATATTACACAAAATTACAAAACAAACGCACTAAAAAATAAAAAATTAAGATTATTATCTAAAAAGTAAAATTCGTGATCTTGGTCGATATCTTTTTGTTTTTAGGTAAGTATAATGATGCCTAATCAGTTCGGAAAGGTGGTTTTCTAGAATTGAAGTTTTAGTATTTAATATAATGTAATCCGTAAAGGATTAAGGGAATTTATTATGAAGGCAAATTGGCTTCCTCTTTCAGCTGCTGT
>UQCV01000108.1 GCA_900539665.1 uncultured Succinivibrionaceae bacterium
AGAGCGATAGCAGCAAGAATACCGATGATTGCGATTACGATCATTAATTGCAACGGACTAAAAAGCTCTAATCAGTCATCCGAATAGCTCTAAAATAAGTAGCATGCCTTTTTTTGTTTGAACTAAACCAAATTCACTATGTTAAAAGTAGTGCCTGGATACGACAAAGCCCCGGAATTATCCGAGGCTTTTCGTGTCTAGATTTGTATTGAACTATAGTAGGCTATTAGCTTGCCATGCCCAATTTGTGTTCTAGGTAGTGAATATTAAAACCGCCTTCCTTAAAGGTTTCATCACGCATAAGTTCCTTAAGGAGCGGAACATTGGTTTTAATACCATCAATAACAAGCTCATGTAATGCTTGCTTCATACGAGCAATTGCAAGTGCACGGTTGTCATTGTAGGCAATGAGTTTACCAATCATAGAATCGTAGTATGGTGGTACTACATAGTTTTCATAGATGTGGGAATCCCATCTAATGCCAGGGCCACCTGGAGTGTGGAGTCTTGTGATTCTTCCAGGAGATGGAATGAAGGTCTTTGGATCTTCAGCATTGATACGGCATTCAATAGCATGCCCTTTGAGATGTACATCGTCCTGTTTGAAGGTTAAGAAGTTACCACCTGCAATCTTAAGCTGTTCTTTAACGATATCAATACCAGTTACCATTTCAGTAATAGGATGTTCTACCTGAACACGGGTATTCATTTCGATAAAGAAGAATTGGCCGTTTTCGTACAAGAATTCAAAAGTCCCTGCCCCACGGTAACCAATTTCTACGCAAGCCTTAGCACAACGTTCACCAATATCTCTACGCTGTTCTTCAGTGATACCAGGAGCCGGAGCTTCTTCGATTACCTTTTGATTACGGCGTTGCATTGAGCAATCACGTTCACCAAGGTATACAGCATGCCCTAAACCATCAGATAAAAGCTGGAATTCTACATGACGTGGATTTTCCAAGAACTTTTCCATGAATACATCAGGGTTGTTAAAGAATGAGTCAGCTTCGCGTTTGGTTAAAGCGATTGAGTCGATAAGGTCTTCTTCTTTACGAACAACACGCATACCACGGCCACCGCCGCCACCAGCTGCCTTAACAATAATTGGGTAACCAATTTCACGGGCTAAACGCTTGTTTTCTTCTGGATCGTCACCAAGAACACCAGTACCAGGAACGCAAGGAACCCCCGAAGCTTCCATAGCTTCAATTGCAGACACCTTGTCACCCATAAGTCTAATAGTTTCAGGACGTGGGCCGATAAAGATAAAGCCAGAGCGTTCTACTACTTCTGCAAAATCAGCATTTTCAGAGAGAAAGCCATAACCTGGGTGAATCGCGTTAGCACCAGTAGCTTCAGCTGCTGCAATGATAGAAGGAACATTAAGATATGATTCCTTAGCAGCTGCAGGACCGATACAAATGGTTTCATCAGCAAGCTTTACATGCTTAAGATCGCGGTCAGCGGTTGAATGCACAGCTACGGTCTTAATGCCCATTTCTTTACAGGCTCTAAGAATACGTAAGGCAATTTCACCGCGATTGGCGATCAATACCTTTTCAATTTTTGCCATTGTTTCGTTCTCCGTCTGAATTATTCAATAATAAAGAGCGGTTGATCGAATTCCACGGTAGCACCGTTTTCTACAAGGATTTTCTTGATTGTGCCAGACTTGTCGGCAGCAATCTGATTCATCATCTTCATGGCTTCAATAATGCAAACAGTGTCACCTTCTTTAACAGTCTTGCCAACTTCGGTAAAAGCAGGAGCTTCTGGGTTTGCAGAACGGTAGAAAGTACCAACCATTGGAGACTTCATAACATGGCCAGTTTCTTCAGCAGCTGGAGCAGGAGCGGCAGCGACAGGGGCGCTAGCTGGAGCAGCAGGAGCTACTACAGCTGGAGCGGTAGGAGTAGCTGCAACTGGTTGAACTACAGGAACTACAGCAGCTGTAGCACGGGTAATTTTGATCTGTTCTTCGCCTTCCTTGATTTCGATTTCCGCAATATCGGATTCAGAAACAACCTTAAGTAGGCGGGCAATTTTATTAATATCAAGCTGCATATTAAAATCTCTTCTAAAAGTTTTGATTTACTTAATTCTTTTGATGGCGGCACGCAAAGCGTATTCGTAGCCGTCTGTCCCAAATCCGCATATAACGCCTGTGGCAATATCGGACAAATATGAATGGTGTCTAAATTCTTCTCTTGCATGTACATTAGAGATATGTACTTCAAAAAATGGAATCTTAACGCCAAGAAGAGCGTCGCGGATCGCAACGCTAGTATGAGTAAAGGCTGCAGGGTTAATTACAATATAATCAACACTTCCCATGGCACTATGAATCTTGTTGATGATTTCAAATTCTGCATTTGATTGAAAGGTTTCAAGTTCAATGCCATTTTCTTCGGCAATCTTTTTTAAACCGGCGTTTATTTCTGCAAGCCCTGACTTGCCATAAATACCTGGTTCACGTACACCGAGGAGATTCAGGTTTGGACCGTTTAATACAAGTATCTTATTGGACATTATCTATTCCTGACCAAAATTAAGAAGAGCTCTGCGGCAGTACATTTAGTGCCTGTTGCACATAACAGGTACAACCGCCTGTCGACCTGATCTTCTATTGTTTGTTATATGTTGTTATATGATTGATTATGGAAACACTATGATAGTTTAGTTCAGTAAACAGCTAACTTATACTGATCAAGTAGCACTTACTAAACCTTTAGTGTTATGAGCATCTGTTTTAGTGTAATTGCTTTGAATAGCACTCAAACGAGAATGACTAATTTCTCATTTTACAATAATCTTGTACTTTTTGCTTAAAAATAGCTAAAAAACCTAAAAAACCAGCTGTTTTGTCATAAATTTGAGGCAAAATGTAGCTTTTTTGGCGATTTGTGTTTGCTGAAAAATGGATTTTGTAAGAATTAAATCGGTTAGTTATGTTCTTATTATTGAACTCTAGTAGGCGAGGTAATTTTGAAACTAATTGCACTCAGTATTAGAAATTAAAAGTGTTAAGAAAGCCCTTCGTAGTCGAAATATTGAGAATTTACGTAAAAAATTTACGTAAAAAAAGAGGAGATGCTAACTCTCCTCTAATGTCTTACAGTTTATCTGAACCAAGCAAGATAACCTAAAATGTCATTTTGTTCATCAGGAGAAAAAAGTTCAGCATTAACTATTTGGGTGTTATTCCCAGAGAGCAAAATATTTGTTTCTCGGTCACCGTATTTTAATGAAGCCATAGAAATTTTTTGGTAATCATACCCGAAAATATATTCCTTGCTATTAGCGTCAGTTGGGTTGAAATTAAAGCGATTAAACTTATATTCAGGTAGTTCCATGTATTGCAGACGTACCCCCAAAGAAGCATGAGAGAATTGACTGTGATCAATCCTTCCTTGATGTTTACCATCAACTATAATGAGGGGCACCTTATTAAGGTCAGACGCTGAAACACCAGGGGCAAAGGTACTTTCCCAAGCATGATGATCACCAACTAACACGACAATTCCATGTTCAAAGTAGTTAATAGATTCAAGTTTTTTAATGAAGTCATCAATCGCATTGTCAGTGTATTCAAAGGCTTTTTGAATATTTTGCGCCCCAAGAGGAGAGTTATAAGGGCTATGGTTACTTGCAGTCTTAGTAACATAGAAGAAATTCCCATTTTCCTGTTTGGTCAAATTAATTATTTCGTTAAACATAACTTCATCTGAAACGCTATTGAAAACATAACGATCCTGATATTTTTTAAAGAGCTTATGTTTTGCATCGATCACTTCGTCGTAGGAAGTAAAAGCTATTGATTTGTCCATTTGAAACACGAGATCTGTTGATGAAATAAATTTAGTATTGTAACCATTCCTCTTAAAAGCTTGTGTTAAGTCATTTTCTGCATAAAGTTTTTCCCGGTAAGGCAAAGACAATGTTTGATTTGGGCGAGTTGAAATTACAGGGATAGATTTGTTTATAGCTAGATAAGACAACGACGTTGAAGGCACGGATGAATAGTAATTATCGAAAAGTAAATTATTCTTAGCAATTTTTTCCACTTTAGGCATATATGCGGGACCAGAGCCACATATATAAGTAAAGTTACATCCTAGTGATTCAACTAGTACTAGAATAACATTCTTTTTTTGGTTAAGGCCTGGAGCTGTTTGCCATTTAAAATCTAAGTTGTCCCTTGGAGTGTATGTTTCATCATAATCTTTTCCAAAATTACCTTGCACAGAAAAAGCAATGTTGTTTAGTTGAAAAACGTTACTAAGTATAAAATCGTATTCGCCAACGGAATGTGGCCATACACCGAACACAAACATAGTTACTAGAAAAACTACATAATATTTAAAGGTTCTGAAGGACGCTTTTAACTTACTTGAACATATTAGCCATATCGACATTCCCAATGCAATTAGTGTAGCAACCACTATTAAATTGCCACTCACAGAGTGTAGATATTTAAAAACAAAATCTGTAACGTATTTAGTATCACCAGCAAATTTACCGATAAAGTTAAAATTAAGTCTTGTACCAATTGAGTTTTGAATTGCATTGTCCACAATAACAATACTTAAAAAAGAACAAGTTACTATAACTCCCGTAGCTCGAACAATTTTGTTTTTAAAAAACAAACCTAAGGTCATTGGACATAGTAAACCCAACAACATTGGCCCATAGTTCTGTAGGAACAAGAGGGTAATATCTATCTTTTCTGCAGTTTCTACTGCGTAAGCAAAAAGATTGTCATTTAGTAGATAATAGGAATTTGAAATGTTTGCAATTATTGCTAAAGTCAACATTCCCCAAAGTAATAAATTATTATAAGAACTCTCGTGTTGAGAATTTTTTGATCTATTGCTTGCTTTTTTACCAATATGCTTAAGCAAACCAAAAACTGCATAAGTTGTGGCAAAGCATAAGATAAACCAAATTAACCGCAAAAACTTAGCATCCTCGTTTAATTGAGATACTTCTTTTTGCGTGATTTTGGGCAAATCTAGAGCCTTAGTTACATCAAAAACAACCTTTGGCTCTTGGAGCAGCACATAAATGCCGTCGTCTCCTTTTTTGGTGCCAATTTTAAATTTTTGATTGGATTCAATTAAGGAACTAAATTTGGACAGGGACACTTCCTTGCCATTAGCCTTAATTTCTTTGATATATACAAGATTGTTTTCGCCTTCAAAAACGAAATCAATTTTATGGGCATTGTGAAATGGTAA
>UQCV01000109.1 GCA_900539665.1 uncultured Succinivibrionaceae bacterium
CCGTGGGGTTCTGATTGCCAAGTGTAGCTTGTAATCGTACACCATTTTCAGGCTTTGGAGTTACAAGTGTAAATCTGTTTGAATCAGGACTTTCATTACCAAAGAGTCCTACGACCACATTAGCGGTAAATTTCTGTCTTACGACAAGGAAGTACAGTCAGTCTTCATAATATTTAGATTATATATTTATTCTATACTAATATCAAGTGGTAGAAATATAGTTTTTCATAGAAAAAGTGGCGTAAAACCCACACGCAAGCATGTGGGTTTTACGCCACAATTTATAACCAGCGGCTTGCGCTTTTCGCTGAACTTCCATTTTATAAGTTCTTGAATTACGTTATGCTTCAAGTAAATTACTCCTTTCTGTGTGGTTGAATATAGCAAAACACATTTTTCTGGATTTTTTAATGGCAATTACGCATATTTTTCTGACACAATCAGACATGGAAGCGCACATTTTTCTAAAGGAGGTGCATTTAGAGATATTAGTCATCGCTGAAAAGCTGAGCGTAGCTCAGTCCATTGCGAAGGTATTAGGCGCGACATCTTGCAAGGACGGCTATCTCGAAGGAAACAACTACATCATCTTATGGTGTGTCGGTCATCTCGTTGGGCTTGCGGATGCAAGCTCCTACGATGAACACTACGGTTAATGTCAAGCAAGTTGCAAAACTTTTTTTATATTTTTTGCTGAGAGATAAGCAAAAAAAAATTTCATTTAGGCTTAGATGCAAATTTGTCCCATTTTTTTGCCAAAAGGAGCTTGTATAATTTAGCTAGTTTGAAAATTATTAAAAACTACCTAAGGAGATTAGCATGGACTTAAAAGATCAAGTAACTACGGTTCAAGGTGGTTCTTGTTGTCAAAGTCATGAACCCACCACCTCTACAGTTACCCCAACCAAGGTTGAAAACAACTTAGGGGTTAAGAATGTATCCTCATGTTGCAGTCATAAACCAAAGATTTCAGCTGTCACTCCTCAAAAAATAACTCCCGCTAGCGTATCTTTAGTGACCAAAGCACCATTAGGCGGGCAAGAAACTAACGCCTCAAAGGTCACTGCTGAGCAATGTTCTTGCCATGATCATGAAGCAAAAGTCGACCAATGTTCTTGCCATGATCATGAAACCAAACCTAATCATAATTCAAAAATTGAGTCAAATACCCAAGGTTCTTGTTGTTGCCATGCGCACGGCACTAAAGGTTCTTCACATGCAGAACACCAACATGAAGATGGGGAAATTATTGGCGGATGTTCTTCTTGTTGTGGCGATAGCCATGTAACTTCAAGCCCGTCTTGGTTTGATAAAGTACTTCAAGTCTTTGATAGTGGGTGGGTTGCATTTTTAGTGGCAATCTTGTTAGTTTTATCATTAGTGTTAAAGTACAATGATGTAGCGCTTTCTTGGCTACCAACCATTATTGTGAGTTTAGTGTGCGGATTACCAATCCTAGTTTCTGCTGTCAAAAGATTAGCCTTCTCGCAAGGCATTTTGCGTATTTCATCGTCTTTACTCGTTAGTATGGCTATCATAGCGGCGCTTTTAATTGGTGATTACTTTGCAGCAGCTGAAGTCGCCTTCATTATGGCAATTGGGGAACGACTAGAACACTGGACGGTTAAAAGAACTCAGCGTGGAATCAGACAATTAGTCGAGTCTGCCCCCGCAACTGCCCGTAAACTTGTAAATGGAGTTGAGCAGGAAATATCCGTGACGGATGTTGTAGCTGACGATATTTTATTAGTGCGCCCGGGGGAAATGATTCCGGTAGATGGGGTGATTTTACAAGGTAGTGCTTCGATTGATGCCTCTTCATTAACCGGCGAATCAGTGCCTGAAGTTAAAGAAGTAGGAGCGCAAGTAATGAGTGGCACTATAAGTACCGATGGGGCATTGCAAATTAAAGCTCTCCGCCCAGGTACTGATGGGGCGCTACAGCGCATTATAAAAATAGTACGTGATTCGGGGCACAATAAGGCTAATATTCAGACTACAGCTGACAAGTGGGCTTCCATTCTAATACCAATGGCTTTATTGATAGCTGTCGCCACCTTAATTTTTACTGGTGAAGTGACCCGTGCCGTAGCCGTGCTAGTAGTATTTTGTCCATGCGCTTTGGTTTTAGCGACCCCAACTGCCATCATTGCTGCCATTGGGCAAGCGGCCAAACATGGCGTTATTATCAAATCAGGGGCGGCCCTAGAACGCATGGCGGCGACTGATACAGCGGTTTTTGATAAAACAGGGACTTTAAGCCAAGGGCGTCCAGAATGTACTGGGGTAATTTTAGGGGCTAACTACGCTGCCGATGAATTAACCTTGCTACGTTTAGTTGGGGCGGCAGAAGCTCAAAGCGAACATCCGTTAGCGCGAGCTTTAGTGCGTTACGCTCAAGCCAAAGGTATCTCAACTTGGCCTCAAGTGGCAAGTTTTGGGATAACTGCGGGGCGCGGGATTAAAGCTATGGTTGATGGGCATAGCGTACTATGTGGTAGTTCCACGGCTCTTAACGAAAACGGTATTACCTTAAGCTTAGCCGAACAACAAAAGACTGACCAAGCTCGCTCTTTGGGACAAACGGTCATCTTTACGGCAGTAGATGGCGTAGTAGCAGGGATCTTCTCCTTTGCTGATGCCTTAAAAGACAACGCCAAAGATACGCTTAAGGCGCTCCAAAAAGTAGGGGTTACTCCAGTTATTCTTTCAGGGGATCATAAAGATAGTGTGGCTGCTGCCGCTAAAGCCTTAGGCGTAACTGAATTTAAAGCGGGTGTTTTGCCGAGTGAAAAACTTAGTTTTATCCGTGAGTTACAACTCAAAGGACATCGGGTATTTATGACGGGGGACGGCATCAATGATGCTCCTGCGCTTAAGATTGCCGACGTTGGGGTAGCGATGGGAGTTATGGGGAGTGATTTAGCCTTAGAAGCATCTGATGTAGCTTTGATGAAAGATGATATCTCCAAGGTTCCATACTTAAAGTTACTTTCTAAATCGTGTGCTAATACCATTAAAACTGGTATTGCCATTTCGCTAGTGATAAACCTTATTGCGGTTACTCTTTCAATTATGGGGCTGATGACTCCGGCAATAGGGGCGGTTGTGCATAATGCGGGTTCCTGCTTTGTGATACTTTTTGCTTCGCTCTTGTATGACCGTAAGCTTACGGTGTAACTTTGGGGCATAGTTAGGCTCAAACCAAAAGACGCGCTTAAGCTTAGCGTAAGCAGATCTAGATTAGTATTGGTATTAAAAGTAAAGTCTGAAGTACTTACTAAAGGTAAGTACCCAAGGTAAGTACCTAAAGTAAGCACTAAAAATAAATCAAACGACAATAGAGTAAAAACCTGCCTAGGCTAACCTAAGCAGGTTTTTTATTTATCATCTAACGCGCGTTACTTTAGTAATTTTTATCGTTACTTTCGTAATTTTTTCATTACTTCTCATGTCTCAAGATAAGCTCGAGAACTTATCTTTATACGTTAGATCTGGTATTCAGTTATAACCTTTGGTAGGCAATCAAAAGCTGCAAAGACTTGATCGCGCACTGCCCAAAATTCAGGACTAGTACGGATTCTTTCTTCCGGCAGCTTCACGTCAATAATGGTCTTTACATGGCCCGGATTTGGGGTCATCACGACGATTCTATCGGCCAAAAATACCGCTTCTTCGATGTCATGGGTGACAAACAACATGGTTTTACCATATTCACGATTAAGATAGCGCACGTCGTCTTGTAGCTTCATTCTAGTGATAGCATCTAAGGCCCCAAAAGGTTCATCCAAAAATACAATTTCAGGTTCTACAGCTAACGCGCGGGCGATAGAAACGCGTTGTTGCATCCCACCGCTCAATTCTTTAGGATACGAGTTAGCGAATTTTTCTAGGCCGACGAGTTTTAAGTATTTTAAAGCTCGTTCTTTGCGTTCTTGCACTGGAAGCTTTAAGGTCTCGAGTCCTAATTCCACGTTCTTTCGAACGGTGCGCCAAGGTAATAGCCCGTAATTTTGAAAGATAGTGACGTATCTAATATCTGGTTTACTTACTTCTTGTTCGTTAATTTTAATTGAACCGGTGTCAGCTAAATCAAAGCCGGCCACAGCGTTTAAAAGGGTACTTTTACCGCACCCTGAGGGGCCGAGCAAGCAAATGAGTTCCCCTTGGGCAATACTCAAGTTGACTTTATCTAAGGCGGTAAATGTTCCTTTAGCGGTCGTGTAGGTGCGTCCCGCTTGTTTGATTTCAATTTGCATTAGGCGTGCCCCCAAGATTTAAGAATAGATTTTTCGATAAAACGTAAACTGCTATCGAGCATAAGTCCAATAAAGCCTATAACTAAAATGTCAGCGGCTAAGATATCAGCGCGCAAATTATTACGTGCGTCGACGATTAAATAACCAAGACCTGATTGCGGCCCCGCCATTTCACCGCAGACTAAGAAAACCCAAGCTGCCCCTAAGGCTAACCGTAAGCCCGCCGCAATTTGCGGAAACGAAGCAGGTAACACCACCTTGTAAATAAGAGGTAAACCTTTAATCTCAAAGTTCGCTGCAACCTTGTAATATACAGGATCAATATGGTTTACCGCTGATACTGTAGCTAACAACACTGGGAAGAAGGTGGCAATGAAGATAATAATGGCCGCTGGCAAATCACCAATCCCAAACCACAACACAATAAACGGCAACCAGGCGAGCGGTGAAACAGGACGCAGGAGCTGAATTACTGGATTGACATAGAGAAATAAAGTTTTAAAGCGACCAAATAAAAGCCCTAAAGGAATAGCGACGATAACGGCACTTAAATAACCTAAGGCAAAACGGTACATACTAGCCCCAATGTGGCTTATTAAAGTCCCATCGATAATTAGTTCCCACAGGGCTGCTAAGGCGGCAGTAGGGGTCGGTAAGAGCGCTTGGTTAAAATTACCGATGGAGACGATTAGTTGCCAAAGGCCTAAAAACACCCCAAAAGAAACCACAATATGTAGTAACTTTGCCGGATAAAAGAATCTAATTTTATTCATGAAGGACAAACTCCTCATAAGCTGGAGGGTTAGTAGATAAACCCGCTTCTTGTACGCGGTGCGCTAGGTCTTGATAAGTTGCAGGCTTTAACTGCAAATCCTTAAATGAAATATA
>UQCV01000110.1 GCA_900539665.1 uncultured Succinivibrionaceae bacterium
AGGCTTGCCAGGCTTACGCAAGCCTTTTTCTTTGATCTAAAGTGCTAAACTCGGGAAACTATTTAAACTCTAGCTTTTTAAGTTTTAACTTTTGGGATTATTTAACTTATTTAGGTCAAAAGCTCTACTAAATTTTGGTAGAGCTTTTTTGGTTTTTATCCAACGTTTTCGAGTAAAACTAATGTTGGCAATTATTGGATTTAGGTCTGATCTAAGAGGATATGGCAGAATAAACGAATAGCCAAACGTTCGGACTAAGTGATTGCTCATTGGCAACGTTCATTGACAAATTTGCAGACTATCAATAAAAGATTATAAAAGAAGCGTTTTATGTAACTGCCATCTAGAACCAAAGAGATAGTTCCTATATGGCATTGTCGCTTACTGTTTACCTAATCTGTTTCATAATGTTTCACGTGAAACAATGTGTTCAGAGTTTGCACCTAGTGCAAACTCTTCAATTGAATTGAAGCCAAAGACCCCAAGAGCGGTTCTTAAGTTGGCATTTACTCGACTTAAGTCTGTACAAAACGCTTTACCGCTTACAAGATTTATTACTTTTGGGGCAACTTCATCACTTAACTTAAGCAATGATTTAACTCTCCTGCCAATTGCCTCCCCAGAATCGACTAAATTAACTTCTGGCCATACAGCCTTTATTTCAGGAGCTAGATGTGGAAAATGGGTACACCCTAAGATAACCGTATCCGGACGCTTATTTTTTTCAAGCTCTAGCCACGGCCGTAAAACATCAGCAATATCATTTAATGCGCATGGCTTACCTGCGAGCTTTTGTTCCGCTAGATCAACAAGGCGACTACTACCTATCTTTAAAACTTCAACATTTGCAGCATACTTTTTAATTAGTTCTGCAGTATATGCGCGACCGACTGTCGCAGGGGTTGCAAGTAGACCTATGATGCCATTTAAAGTTTTAGCAGCGGCGGGTTTAATTGCAGGTACTACTCCCACCACTGGAATTGAAGTTAAGTTTCGCACCGGACCTAAAGCCACCGTGCTTGCAGTATTACATGCAATAACTATCAAATCAGGAGCATAACGTTTTATAAAAGCTGACAGAACTTCACATACTCTATCAGTTACTTGGACTTCAGCTTTTGTTCCATAGGGGTAAAACGCATTGTCAAAAAGATAATATGGTTCAATGGAAGGATTTTGTCTTAGTACTTCTTTGTATACAGACAATCCACCTACGCCAGAATCAAAAACTAAAACCTTGGCTCTCATGATACCTGCTCCACCAAGCTAAAAAAACGCTCCTATTATAGCGCATCAATAAAAAAAATCTTTCTTTGGTCTATTGCCCAAAGAAAGATTCAATATTTTTGCGCGCTTTACCTAAATTTAGTTCTTAATAAACCAAGTTTGTTTTCCTTTGTAACAATGTTGGTTGACACCTTGTATCCGGAAAACAAATTTTTAGTTTTAAAATCTCTTTAGGTTTTAATATTTTTAGAATAAGTTCTTAAGAGCGAAGGTTGCACTTAACACCCGCCCTTCAGCAGGATAGCCTGCCACTGCATCGTATTCTTTATCAAAAATATTATCTGCCTTAAACCCTACTCTAAATTTATCATTACCAAAGGTGTAGCCCAGACCTAAATCAACAGTCCCATAGCCTGGTAAAGTATCAGATGAATATGAGTTGATATAGCGCTTAGAGTGATGTTTAAACTGAGCAAGATAGTCGAAGTCATGGCTTTCACCATTTAAGCCAAGAGTATACACTTGGCGAGAACGGTTAACTAAATCTCTGCCAGTATCTTCATTCTTTGGTCTTGACCAAACTGCTTCACCTTTAACCATTAATTCGCTAGTCCCCATAGCAAATCCAAGTTCCGCCCCGCGGTTACTTGCTTTACTAATGTTGATGTAACGATAAGTTATAGCTTCTGCGCCGATCATGTCATCATACTTTGAGTAGAAGCCAGTTACATAATAGCTAAACTTGAATTCGTCGCCATAATGTCCCTTGACCGTAACTTCACCATTTTTAGACTTTTCCGGCTTAAGAGAGGTGTTACCATAACCTGGATAATACAGTTCACTAAAGTTAGGAGCTCTATAGGCAGTCCCCACATGCACCCCAAAAGTAAATAGATCAATTGGGTTTACCCCAAAGCCGGCAGTCCAAGTGCTCTTATGATCATAAACGCTGTTATCATCTAAACGGTATGAAGCATCAGCAATAAACATGCCCTGCTCTACCCCTAAGGACAAGAAACCAGCCTTATTTATCATGACCTTATCAGAGTCGCCATAAGAACCATAACCTGTAGTTGAATCGTCTTTTAAGACCCCGTGTTCATAATCGCCACCAAAACCAAGAGTTACCCCTTGAAGTACAGTAAAGGTGTTAGCAAAATGAGCCGTAATGCTTTCCGTACGAACGACTGAACCCCCCATATCAAGCTTTTCAGCATTTACGTCGTGGTCATAATCATTGTTATGAGCATACATAGCCCCAAGTTCAAAATTATAGAATGAACCATTGTAACGAGTATTTAAAGTCACAAGATGACGGTCTACATTATTTTCGTAGGTCTGCATGCCAGACCAAGAATTGTCGTATTCACCGGTATAATCAAGGTAATTATACATGCCATAAAGTTCTAAACCATTGGCAAAAGCATGAGTATAGGAGGCATTGAAATTTCTTTCTTTAAGACCGTGCTTAGCCCCATCATTTAAACCAGCCACAGGATGTACGTTATAACCGGTGCTGTCGCTAACCCCTAAAGCTACTTTAACTACGTCGTTTTCAGTCGGCATAAAGGTATTAACAGCATCAAAGTCAGTGCTACCATGGGTTGCATAGCTAAACTGAGCTAATTGTCTAGAAGCAAAATTAGGCTTAGTAACGATGTTGATCACGCCATCTACTGCGTCAGCCCCGTAAAAAGTTGCGCGAGCGCCTTTAAGAAGTTCAACTCGTTCAATAGCAGTTACAGGCAAAGTGTTAGCATTGATACTACCAAGACCTACTCGTAATGGGTTGCCGTCAATAAGAACTAACACCGCATTGCTTGGACCACCACGAAGGTTAAGGTTAGCAACTTGACCACGGCCACCGTAAACATTTACTTGCATCCCAGGAAGTAAATCAACCACGTCAGTTAAAGAATGGCAGTTATTCTTCTCTATTTGTTCATGGTCTACTGTAGAAACAACCACTAATTTTTGGGCTGTTAATTCCGGTAAACGAGGAGCAACAACAGTTACTTCTTCGTTAGCTGCAGTGTCTACGTTTTGGGCAATTGCAAGTTCAGGTAAAGCAGCAAGTACTGCTACAAGATATTTGTAGTTCATCAAATAATCCTTATACGCGAAAGATCGAGAAAATTATCCAGGTAAGTCTTCGGACTTTAGAATTTTCCACAGCCTCCGTCACTTCCCTGCAATTAAGCTAGTGTGGATACGAATATCGCCGGAAACTGCAACTTCTTTACCGCTGCGCGTCAGTTCTTGCTTTGCACAAGATTCCTTATTAAGTTTTGCACGCCTGAATAAATTGCGCACAATATATACAGAATTCTCATTTTTGGGAATTATTTTTTTATTTTTCAGGAGATTTTGGGCCTATGATATAATCGCACGGTATTTTAGATGTAACGGCAGGAAAGGACCTTATGAATAAATACGAAGAGATCGATACTAGCACTTACCACTCTGAACTTATGGCCAAAACCGACCGGGTCAGAGCCATGCTAACCGAAGGTTTAGAACTTCCAGAGGCTGAAATTTTCAGTTCTAAGCCCATAAATTATCGCATGCGCGCTGAATTTAACATCTTTAGAGATGGGCCTAACATTCGTTATTTCATGGTCGAAAAGGATGGAAAAGAAAAGAAGCGGGTTTTTATCACTAAGTTTGCCCCCGCCTCAAAACTCATCAATTACTTCATGCCAATACTTGCTAACTACATTTCTTGTAATAGCGTGCTAGCCGAAAAGCTTTTTGATATCGATTTTCTTACAACTTTAAGTGGTGAAAGCCTCATCACCCTCACTTACCATAAAAAGCTAGATGAATCTTGGACTCAAGAAGCAAGAAATCTACTTTCCGTACTACGTCAAGATGGCCACACTGTAAACTTGATCGGGCGCAGTCATAAACAAAAGATCCTTTTAGACTGCGACTACGTTTGGGAGAAGTTGGAAGTAAACGGCAAAACTTACCACTACCAACAAGTCGATAACAGTTTTACCCAGCCTAATGCTGGTATTAGCGCTCAGATGCTTGCCTATGTCCAAAACAACACTAAAGATCTAGGTGGTGATTTGCTTGAACTTTATTGTGGTAATGGCAACTTTTCTATCGCTTTAAGCCAAAACTTTAATCAGGTCCTAGCTACTGAAATTTCTAAATCTAGTGTAAATTCTGCTCAACTTAATATTGAAGCTAATAAAGTAAATAACCTTAAGATCCTAAGACTAAGTGCCGAGGAATTCACATCAGCTATCAATGGTGAACGCGAATTTAACCGTCTTAAACAAGCTAATGTTGATCTTAAAAGCTACAAATGTGAAACGATTCTAGTCGACCCTCCACGCGCCGGCTTGGACGATGGCACTTGTAAGATGATTTCAGCTTACCGCAACATCATCTATGTTTCATGCAATCCAGAGACTCTAAAAACCAATTTAAACTTTTTAACCCAAACACATAAAGTTACCAAGTTGGCTTTCTTTGATCAATTTCCATACACCCCGCACATTGAAACCATTTGTCTTTTAACTAAAAAATAAAATGGCGTAGTCAAGTCCATATTGTTGGTGTAATTTAGTTTTCTTGTAAAATATCTAATCCACCGCTATTTGTTGCTATAAATCCATGTTGATATATTTTCTAGATATCCAATCATCATTGATTTCCTTC
>UQCV01000111.1 GCA_900539665.1 uncultured Succinivibrionaceae bacterium
AGTGCTTGAGCGAGAACTGAACCTATCTTATCGGTGGGAAGCCCCCACCTCTATAGGTGGGGGAGGATGTCACAAAGTTCTTGGCCTTAATTCCTAGCAGTAATAGGGACGTGTAGTGAAATATAAAATGTTCAGATGCTTTTTTACGGTAATCTTGTTTAGCGTGGTGGCCGTAGCTTTAGGTTTTGCCTCTTGGCGTTTATGGCAAATTAATACGGAATCTCAAGGTGATCCTAAGGCTTATTATCAGCTCATCAGCTATGAAATTTTACCGACTGTGATGCGTGGCACCCCAGAAAGAAGAAGGCTTTTAGATCTTAACCGCCAAAAACGAAGCGAGTTTTTTTTAGGGCTTACGGGGGCAGAACTACCCTATAGTGACTATCTAACATTAGCGCAAAAGCTGTGGCAACTTAAGGGAGTTTATTGGTATACCGGTAATCCGCAAGATAAAAACAATTTAACGTATTTTGTACGGACCGAAGCTTATTACTTAAACCGAGCTGAAGGGTTAGATGAATTTGCGTCTAAGCTAAAACCATATCTCACGCAAGAATTAAAACACATGGCGCAAATGGGGGTTGATATTCCTAAAGCGGTCGCCGCCGATCCCTTACTATTACGCTGGCACAATGGTAACGAAACCGGTTTTTTAAACAACGATGGGTTGTTTGAAATTACAGACGCCAAGGGGTTATGTGGAGCTAAAAGTTGCTATATGCTTCATGGGGCTTTAATGCCTGGCTATAGTGGAAGTGAATTACGTTTAAAGATGGATCAATTAGCGCAAGAATTTAAAGCTAAAGGCGGAAAAGTTAATGTCACCAGTGGCTTTGCGATAGCGGAAAACATTCGTCAAAGCATGTGGCTTGATGCGATTACGCTTTTAGGCACGGGGCTTTTAATCAGCCTTATCGTGCTTTTAATCATGTTTAAAAGTTGGCGTCCTTTTGGGCAAATGCTACTTCCATTTATACTAGCCATGGTTATAGGGGTGGCGGCAGTAATAGGTTATTATGGCCGTTTTCACGTCCTTACGTTCGTGATTGCCGCTCCCGTTTGGACGCTTCTTTTAGTCTTTTACATGAACTTTGTGACTACTAGACTTGCGGTCAATGATCACCGGCCACATTTTACTCCGGTTGGTTGGTCTCTTGTTATTGCCACCTTTGCTTATGGGTTTTTAGCACTAAGTGCGCGAAGTATTTTTGCGGAAACGGCGCTTTTTGCGGTGACGAATCTTGTGGTCTTTACTTCTTATTTATACGGGGTAGCGGCTAAGTTTGAATATTTGCCATTAAAGACTCATCGCATATTTCGGTATATGGCGTCCTTTAAGGGGAGCAAATTGGTGCGCTTTGGGGCGGCCACCTTATTTATGGGATTGGTTTGGTTCTCAGGGGAACACTTGTTTTCCATGATGCAATTAACTAATGAAGTGCATTCTAAAGATGAAGCTAGCCATGCCATTGGACTTGATGTAAAAACCTTTAGATCGGCGCTGGGACATGAGGTTGATGCTAGAAGCTATACTGTGTCAGGGGATACCCCTGAAATGGTGGCCTCAAAGCTTGGAGCTGTGGAACGCTTTCTAAAAAAACTACAGTCTGAAGGCGAAATTAAGAGCTTTGTTAGCTATCGTGGCATGCTTGTAACTAACGAAGAAGCCGATAAAAACTTCGCTTTTTATGAAAGCTTACTTCCTATTGCGACCAAGGTTTACCAAGAACAAGGGGTTAATTTACCTCAAGATGGGTTAAAACTTGAACGTCCGGAAATTTATCCATTGGCTTTCTTTACGGCCGGAGGGTTTAGTCGCTATTCACGCCAGGTATTAGATTTATCGGTAAATCCGGCGGTGAGTGTGATAACAGTGACGGGCATTACTGATGAAGGGGAAGCGCGTCTTTTAGAGAAAATCCCTGGGTGTCACAGTACTGATATGGTAGGTGAACTTACTACGGTTCTTAATGATTTGGCGATTGAACTTATCAGTGTGCTTGTGATCTTTATGGTTGGTAGTAGTTGTGTGATTTTTGTGGTCCGGGGTTTAGGCGGGCTTTTATGTTTAGCGTGGCCGGCAATTATTGGGACCGGGAGTGCAATTGTGGCAGTGCGCCTCCTTGGACTTCAATTTACCATTTTTACGGTAACAGCATTGGTTTTAGTGTATGGCATTGGGCTGATTTCCGCAGTGTTTTTACGTCGTGTGCGCCGTTTAGGCGAGGATCGAGTGATGTTTTGTGCCACCTTGGCCTTTATCATCAGCCTTGGAAGTTACGCTTCACTTTTAATGTCTAATGCTCACGGGGTGGTAGATATGGGGATTGTGTTACTCTCCGGACTTGTTTGTGCCACCTTTAGTGCTCTTTTTGTGGATATTGTGTTGGCTCCGAAGCTTAAAGCCTCACGATTTGCCCGACTCTCAACATTTATGCGGAAGAATAAACAAAAATCCAACATGAATTAGGCTCTTTGGCCAAAAATCGCAGTTTTTTGTTGCCAAATCCTAGTGGTTAGGCGGTATAATCTTGTGCATTGCACAACAATAACGCCCCAAACGCACAGATTTAGGGCGACACGAAAAAAAATGTGCTAAGATCAAACAAAATTACACATTATTGCCGGCGGAGCCGGCAAAAACAACAACTGGAGCAGTATTAAATGACCATCAGAATTGGTATCGCCGGTTACGGCAACCTCGGCCGCGGTGTTGAACTTGCTATCGCTAAGAACCCAGATATGGAATTAGCAGCAGTATTTACTCGTCGTGATCCTTCTTCCCTTAAGACTGTAACTGGGGCTACTACCGCCTCTATGGACGACTTGGAAGCATGGAAAGACCGTATCGACGTTATGATCCTTTGTGGTGGTAGCGCTACCGATTTACCAGTTCAAACTCCAAAGCTTGCGGCTATGTTTAACGTAGTTGATAGCTTCGATACCCACGCTCACATCCCTGAACATTTTGCTGAGGTTGATGCGGCAGCAGGCGCTGCTGGTAACGTAGCTGTGATCTCTGCTGGTTGGGATCCTGGTATGTTCTCTCTTAACCGTCTCTACTCTAGCTGCATTTTGCCTGGCGGCCATGATTACACTTTCTGGGGCCGTGGGGTAAGTCAGGGGCACTCTGATGCTATTAGACGTATTCCAGGTGTTGCTGACGCAAGACAATACACTGTACCTGTAGAAGCTGCTCTTGAAGCTGTTAGAAGCGGTTCTAACCCAACTTTAGCGACTGGCGATAAGCACACTCGCGAATGCTACGTGGTACTTAAGGAAGGCGCTGATGCTGCTAAGGTTGAAGAAGCTATTAAGACTATGCCTAACTACTTCGCTGACTACAAGACTACCGTACATTTCATTTCGGCTGAAGAATTAAAGCAGAATCATGCTGGTCTTGCTCACGGCGGTTTCGTTATCCGTACTGGTGAAACCGGCGCCAACAATGAACATAAGCACGTAATCGAATACTCTTTGAAGCTTGATTCAAACCCTGAATTTACTGGTAGCGTGCTTGTAGCTTGTGCTCGTGCAGCTGCACGTATGCAAAAGGAAGGCATGAAAGGGTGTAAGACCTTATTTGATATTCCACCTGCATACTTAAGCGATAAGAGCGGGGCTGAACTTCGTAAGACTATGCTCTAATAGCGTAGCTCTTAAAACATCTGTTCTTGCATGCGCTGAGGAGATATCCTTAGCGCATTTTTTGTGGTTTGCAATCGTGTTTAGACTTGAACACAACAGGTTGTATGGAGCAGTGATCAATATCTAGG
Organism: uncultured Succinivibrionaceae bacterium; assembly: GCA_900539665.1. Lineage (GTDB taxonomy): Bacteria > Pseudomonadota > Gammaproteobacteria > Enterobacterales > Succinivibrionaceae > WG-1. The sequence continues at coordinate 3,777 of UQCV01000111.1, forward strand.
ATTTGTAAAAAATCAAAAAAATCAAAGGTTTGTCTAAAAACGACACACTAAAAACTTTTAATAAAGTGTAACTTAATGTAATATTACAAAGATTATAATTAATTTTCACGGCTTAAAAAGTTTTATCCTTAAAGCTTTTCCATGGCAAAAGCGCCTAAAAAAGTAAGTAGAGGCATACATCATGATGCGCAGTGCGAAAGCTACATTCCCCATGCCGGTTGACGGCTTAGTTCCTTATTCTCCACCAGGGCTTTTAGTGGATACTCTTGAAAGTGTGACTCCTAATTCTGTAGTTTGTGGAGTGACTGTAGGTTCCCGTGACAGTGTGGCTTATACAGAAGATGGTGAATTGCCAGTTATGTGCTTGTTAGAGCTTATGGCGCAAACCATTAGTGTGTGGAATGCATACTGTGGTAGTCGCGGTAACCGTAAAAATCGTTTTGGGCTCTTAGTTGACGTTGATCGTTTTATTGTGACGCGTAATAGCGATCTTCCAAAGGGCATGCAACTTCGTATTACCGCTCAAGTTGAATTAAATGAACGTGGCTACGTTAAGTTTAGCTGCGATGTTAAAGACGTATACGAAAACGAAATTATTAGTACCGCCCGTTTAACTGGGGTCGTGCCATCGGAACGCCAGATTCACGATCTACAAAAGAGAACTGAATTGTCAGCGCTTTAAGCGTAACTCTAATGTGGCTATATTTAAAGATTTGAAGTTGAACTGTATGAAGGTGGCTAACTAGACTTAGAGTTATACTATAAAATTATAGAAAAATACATTTATAGAAAAATAAACTTATAGAAAAAAGTGTTAGCACTCTTTAAATCCTTTTAGGGCTGTTTTTGCAACTGTTTTAAAGTATTTTTAGTATTTTAAAGGCCAAGCAAGAAACCATGGTTAAGCGTTTAAACCGTGTTTTTTTTGTTTTTAGGGGTTAATTAACTGTTGCGTTAAATATATAAATTGTTTATAACATCTACCAATATTTGGTAGATGTTAAGAGTATGTCAAAAATAATTTC
>UQCV01000112.1 GCA_900539665.1 uncultured Succinivibrionaceae bacterium
ATGATAATATACTAAGAAAAAGTAATGTAGTGGACTTAGAAGTCCTATACAGTAGGGGTGAAGTGGACACACCTGTGAGAATAAGGATAGTATAGCTATCAAACTTCTTTAGAATTACTCTAATGAGTAATTACGAAGCTCCCACCTCCTTAGGTGGTGAGTAGTTCACTAGCTAAAATTTGTAAAAAGCCTTATTCTTATGGCGTCATTTGGATTTAGTCTAAGCTTCTTAAGATTTAAATGGTAAATTTCAATCGCTCCATTCTAAATTCTTCTTAAAAGTTTTCTTTTTGTAGTTAAAGTCTAGCAAGAATTCAAATTTGAGTATGGTATGGTCAACAACCCACACCAAACTTCTAAAATTCATAGGGGATAAACAGTGAATACCAATAAACTCATTCCAGTCATTGCCGTTGATGGCCCTGGTGGCGCCGGCAAAGGCGAGTTATGCATCCGTTTAAGCCGTCGTTACGGTTTTTCAATCTTAGACTCAGGGGCTATTTATCGAGTTCTCGCCTACGCTGCCATCCAAAAAGGTATCGCTCTTGACGATGAAGATCGCCTCGACACCTTAGCTCGCGGTTTAAATCTAGAATTCAAGGAAGAAAATGGTACTGTAGCCGTTCTCCTTGACGGGGAAAACGTCTCCTCTGGCATCCGTAATGAAGAAGCTGGCAATGCCGCCTCCAAAGTTGCTGCTTTACCAAAAGTAAGAGCTGCTCTACTCCAAAGACAACGCGATTTTAAACAACTTCCAGGCTTAGTTGCCGATGGCCGTGATATGGGGACCGTGGTTTTCCCTGACGCTGTCGCTAAAATCTTCCTTGATGCTAGTGCCGAAGAACGTGCCCATAGACGTTTAAAGCAACTTGAAAGCCATGGAGTTAAAGCCAACTTTGATGCTATTTACCGAGAAATCGCAGAACGTGACCATAGAGACCGTAATCGTCCAGTAGCTCCACTACGCCCAGCTGAAGACGCGTTAGTACTCGACTCAACCGAACTCTCAATTGATGAAGTAGTTAATCGCGCTGCCTCATTTGTAGAAGAAAAGCTTGGTCACTAAGTAGCAAACGTTAAGCGTATACCCCTTAAATCTAAACGGCCTCAAACTTAACATTAACCATTAGCAAGTTAATCGCGAAGTTTTGAGGCCTGCTTTTTCCTGTTGTTTTTGTTAAGTAATATGATTTTGTTACCTTTCACTAATCTAACTTAGTTATCATTCATTAATCTAACCTAGTTATCATTAAAATTATTTTTCATATTAAATAACTATGAATTAAGCAATTACTAGTTTAAAATGAAATCAATGAAGCAAAGCTTAAAAACGTCCCAAGATCAATATCTTGCTCTCGCTTCCAACCCACCAAGGTAAAAGTTTATGTATTTAAGATCTAATTGGTGTGTCAGGATGTACATTTTAAGGACGGATGTACACTTTTAAGGCGTATACTTTAAGGATTCAAGTTTTAAAGAGGTACGTTTTTACAGGTTTATGAGTTAAAGCTTTTGCGTTTTTACGTGTTTATCTGATATCAAAAGGCACCAAGTTTAAAGTTTGTGGCCTGTAGCTTACCTAAGCTTACTTAGACTTACTTAGGCTTAATTAAGAAGCTAGCATAAATATCGATACAAAATTTTAAAAGGACCGTTGGTATGAAATTCTCCACTAAGACCCGTTATGCTTTAAGGCTTATTGCTGACCTAGCTAAAAGAAGTAGTCTTAAAAAAGGAGCCATTAGCCTCAAGGAACTTGCTCAGAGCCAACAGGTTTCAGAAAAATACTCAGAACAAATTTTTGGGATTTTGCGTCGCGCCGGACTCGTTATCTCTATTCGTGGATCCCAAGGTGGCTATGAATTAGCGCGTTCGCCTGATGAAATTACCTTAGCCGAAATCATTCGTTGCACCGAAGGTGACCTAGCACCTGTGTCCTGCCTTGAAAACGGCGGTAATGGCTGTTCTAATGCTGATCGTTGCCCTACTATTAAGTTTTGGCGTAGCTACCATGAAACTGTAAGCAACTTCTTAAATCAAGTTAAGTTAAGTGAATTAGCTGATGGGTGTTCAATTCTTGACGGTATCCCTGAATTTGGTGGTTGCTCTGATATTCCGCTTGAATACCATATTTAAACTTAGTATTAATTAACGCGATAATTTCCCCACCAAATAACCAGTGACTGGTTATTTGATAAATCTAGCTATCATGTTACAAATTGGCCTTGTTTTGCTTTGCACAAGCTGCTCTAAACAGGATAGCTAGTTTAAAACCTGGGGATTTTTCTTAACTCTTTGCTCTTACGGGCTCAATAACTCAATTGTTTTTACCGCCTCCTAGCCTGCTCTAACTGCAGTTCAACTTTTATTTCATCTCTATTTTATCCAACTTAACTCCAATATGAACGAGACTTTGCTTTCTATTGTCACGGTCTGCTAAAACAGCCAATTTTTTGGTGCGCTAATTTGGCTAAATACAAAAACTCCTTGGACCTCATGGCTCTCCATTTAAGGCTAAAAACATCTTTTTTAATTATTTCATACTAATTTGGTATGTTTTGCTTGCACATCGTAAAAAGATACTGTATTATTCATATCGTTTTAGTAGGAGTTGCTAAACAACGAATAAAACAGGTCGTGCTTAGAAAGCAAAATAAGTCTTTATCAACATGAAAAACTGATACACATCAGCCCCTAAAGACCGCACTTTCTAAGCATTTAATAACTATAAAAATGGCTTTGAATCAATAAAGCCCAATAAATCTTGTCTCTAAAGACAAGAGCACCCTAAAAAATTCTCATACAGATAAGGAATACGTACATGACTTATAAATTTGAAACCCTTCAGCTTCACGCCGGCCAGGAAGAACCAGATTCAGCAACCGGAGCTAGAGCCGTCCCTATTTATTTGACCTCATCTTATGTATTTAAAGACTCAGAACAAGCAGCTGGCCGTTTCAATCTCTCTGATCCAGGCAACATCTATGGTCGTTTAACTAACCCAACTCAAGAAGTATTAGAAAAGCGTATTGCCGCTCTTGAAGGTGGCGTTGGTGCTTTAGCTGTAGCCTCTGGTTTAGCTGCTATTACCTATGCTATTTTAACCTTAGCAACCTCAGGGGCCGAAATCGTTTCTACCAAGAACATCTACGGTGGGACCTTTAACCTATTTAGCAACACTTTGCCTGAATATGGGATTAAGACTCGTTTTGTTGAAACTAATGATTTCCACGCTATTGAACGCGCTATTAACGAAAAAACTCGTGCGCTTTACACTGAAACTTTAGGCAATCCTAACTCCGACGTTTCTGATATTGAAAAACTCGCTGAAATTGCGCACCGCCACAACATTCCATTAGTAGTAGATAGCACTTTCACTCCACCATCAGTATTCCGTCCTATTGAACACGGGGCTGATATCGTTGTGCACTCCGCCACTAAATTTATCGGTGGCCACGGTACTGCTTTAGGTGGTCTTATTATTGACTCTGGTAACTTTGATTGGACTTCTTCTGACAAGTACCCAACCATCACCAAACCAAACCCAGCTTACCACGGCGTAGTATTTTCAGAAGTAGCAGGTCGCGCCGCCTACATTGTTAAAGCTCGTGCTATTTTCTTGCGTAACACCGGGGCGACCCTTTCTCCTTTCAATGCCTTTATCCTTCTGCTTGGCCTTGAAACCTTATCTTTGCGTGTAGAACGCCATATTTCTAACGCGCTTAAGGTAGTTGAATTCCTCTTCAATCATCCAAAGGTAACTAGAGTTAATCATCCTGCTGTAACCTCTATCACTGATCAGTCTGTGCTTTACCATAAGTACTATCCAAACGGGGCTGGCTCTATCTTTACCTTTGAAATTGATGGTGGCGTTTTAGAAGCTCGTCGTGTTATCGACCACTTAAAGCTCTTCTCTTTACTTGCTAACGTTGGGGATGCCAAGTCATTAGCTATTCACCCAGCTTCAACTACCCATTCACAGTTAAGCCCTGAAGAATTACAAGAACACGGTATTAAACCAAATACCATTCGTCTATCTATCGGCCTTGAAAACATCGATGACATTATCGAAGACCTCAAGAACGCTTTAGATACGATCTAAGAGTGCCACCTACCTCTAGAACACGGCCTGCCGTTTCTAGAGGTAAAAGCCAAAATAAGTAAAAGTAAAAGTAAAAGCAAAAATAAATCCCTATAAAAATTTGCATCCAAATTCACTGACTATGGCTTAGGCTAAAAGGTAACTTTTAGCTTAACCATACCCTTTTAGGGTGTTTGGCAGTTCCGCAAGGAACTGTCTTTTTTGCTCAAGGTAACTCAGGTTAGAGCTTGCTCCACCAATTACCTGGTCGCACTACCAAATTTATCCTTTGCTGCAAAATGTACTACGCAATTTGGCCATGTGTGTTTGCCATATGGTTAAGCGCAATCTACCAAGCCTGACCAAGCGTCCATCGATTGCACTGCCACCCAAGCGTATGAACTGTTCCTTTCTAATCTCAATTTCTATGGCCTTAAACATTAAGAGGAAATTACGCAAGCCGTTATTTTAGATCTACAAAAAGTTTATAAGCTACAGTTTTGTAGGCTTACTCACCCTTTTACTAAATTCGCGCTTCATAAGCCATCGCTTTTACTTGATTTATTGCTAAATCTTCGTGCAAACGATGGGGATCCACGCGCATAAATTCGGCGGTAACTCCACCTACTAAAGTCTTTTTC
>UQCV01000113.1 GCA_900539665.1 uncultured Succinivibrionaceae bacterium
AAGCCTTTGTTTTAGCCATTCTTTACAAAATTCTTTTATTCATGCGTACTTACTAGACTCAAAAGAAACTAGTAAGAAACTCGAACAAAGATAATGGCCATAATTTAAACCTACTCAACTTTTGGTGGTACTTTTATTATCTTGAGATTTGGTGATTGCACTTTTATTGCCTTGGTACTTTTTTTATATTAGCATTTTAGGCTCAAGCACTCTTACTTTTTTTCGCTAAATTCAAGCCCCTAAAATTTAGGCCAACATTTAGGTTTAAGTTATGCCCCTAAGCTTAATTAAAACTCCATGAAAACCGGCCCCTTAGCTACATTAGTTCCAATTAACCCCCAATTTTTCCCCCGCCCCTTAAAGTTTAAGTCATTGTCCAAAGAGCAGTTCTCTGCTATTATTTGCGTAGCTTTTGTCTATTTTTTTTGAATACTAAACGTGGATACTTCGAACTTATCCCCGTTGATATTTCGACTCTTTAACCTAAGGTTAAACCTCACGAATATACTCACAGGACCAAGGTCATGAATGAAATTGAATTTTTAAAATCTTGCGTAAAATCGATCCCTGATTTTCCTAAAAAGGGCATCGTATTTCGCGACATTACTTCACTTTGTGAAGATCCTAAGGCCTTTCCTCTTTTAATCGATATCATGGCTCGTGAATTTGTTGATGCCGGTATCACCAAAGTAGCTGCCACCGAAGCACGTGGCTTTGTTTTTGGGGCGGCAATAGCGGCTAAACTTAACTGTGGTTTCGTTTTAGTACGTAAATTGGGCAAGCTTCCACGTCCAACTTTCGTCGAAAGCTATAACCTTGAATACGGCACTGGTACCTTAGAAATTCACAAAGATGCTATCAATTCCTCCGATAAAGTGTTGGTTGTAGATGATTTAATCGCTACAGGTGGCACTATTAATGCCACAATCAGCTTAGTTAAAAAGTGCGGTGGAAATATCGCCGGTGTTTGCTTTGCTATTTCATTACCAGAACTTGGTGGGGAAAAGAAGATTGAAGACACTTACGGAGTTAAATGCATTTCCGTACTCGACTTCCCAGAACACTAATACAAGCCTTGCGACCACTACTAAACAACAAGTAGTAAGCGTCAATAGTAACCTTTTCACCCTCGCCAAAAGTACTCACTTTGGTTTTAATTTGAATTTAATAGGTTACTAACAAAAGCCAAATTCTCACCCTTAACCTCATGTGTCCATCATCTGGAGCCATGAACATTTCTGGAGTTGGTTTATGCAACCTTTAACTTCACGTTTTGCCGGCGTGCTCTTCGACTTAGACGGCACTCTTTTAGATACAGCTCTCGATTTAGGTGCTACGACCAATCGCATCTTAGCGCGCTACCACACCGGTGGCTCTATCTCTGATGAAACCGCAAGAGCTGTAGCTTCTGATGGCATGCGAGCTTTAATGAAAGCCGGGGTTCCTGTTGAAAAACACCATAAATTTGATTTTGAAAAAATGCGGCTCGATTTTTTACCAGATTATTACGCTCATATCGCAGACCGTACTTGTTTTTTCCCAGGCATGGACCAAGTCTTACGTGCGTTAACTAATGCCCAAATTCCTTTTGCCGTAGTGACCAACAAACCAGATCACCTAGCGCAAGAACTCCTTAGTAAATTCCCTGAATTTAAAGCAATGAAATCACTCGTCGGCTGTGATCTTTTACCTGTAGCTAAGCCCGACCCCGCTCCACTTTACTACGCTTGTGGAGAAATGCACGTAAAGCCACAGCAATGCATTTATGTTGGGGATCATAAACGCGATATGGAAGCCGGTCACAACGCCTCAATGCCAACAGCTTTAGCTTTATGGGGTTACCTTGGACCTAATCCAGATCTTAAAGCTTATAACGCAGATTTCGAAGTTAAAAGTCCTCAAGATTTGCTTAAACTACTCCTAGCTTAAGCTTAATAGCGGGACTTTTCCCTCACCATTATTGTGAACTACTTACCACCTAAAGAGGTGGGAGCTTCGTAATTACTCATTAGAGTAATTCTAAAGAAGTTTGATAGCTATGCTATCCTTATTCTTACAGGTGTGTCCACTTCACCTCTACTGTATAGGACTTCTAAGTCCACTACATTACTTTTTCTTAGTATATTATCGTATATTTAAGCTCAAAAGAGGTAAGAGCCCCAAAAAAAAAAAAAACAATTCATCTCCCACCTAAAGAAGAAGGAGTCTTCTTGGAGATTTTATTTTCATAAACCTTAAATAACGATAAGTAAAATATAAACACAGAGAACACCCCATTACCAATCAAAAGATCAATAATGGGGTGTTACAGCTCAAATCGCAATCTTATACTTCAATATAACTTTTACATCCAGTTGAAACAACAACTTTGCTGGCTTTTACGCTACATTGCTCAGTGTATTCGTCCGGGATATCAAAGGCATAACAAAAAGCGGTAAGCTTAGCTTTATGTTCATCACCATAACCATTTTGTGAAAGGTAATCATAAATTTCTAATTCGTTTTGATCCGCACCGTGAGCTACCGCTTCAATGTCACTTAATTCCATATTCACGCCTGCTAACAAAAGGATTTTTTCACCATCTGGGTCATTGATTGGCTCAACAAGCACACAACCACCGACTAACTTAACTGAGTAGTTGTCTTCATCAATACCATGTAATAGATTAAACAAAGAATATTCTAGATCAAATATTTCCCCAAAATACTTACGTTGAGCATTCAAGTATTGAACAGCCATATTCCCAAGAGTATCAAGCCAGCTACTAGTTGTGAGTTGTTCTTTGATAGTCAAACGATTTTCAGTTAATGAATTAAGTGCAGCAAAGTAATTATGTTCCATATTGAAGGCGTTATATGAAGCCATAAACATTTCTTCATTAGGAATTGCTAAGACTGCATCATCACTTTCAAGAACATGGTCAGTTGGTTTAAACACCAACAAACCGTCACTAAGCATAGCATTGCAAATTAATTTATTAGCTTTACGAATAAAGGCACGTGTCTTAGTTAACCCCGCTTTATCATGAGTTATCCCTAAAAGTTGAGATTCATTTAAAACGGGTGATAATAGATTAATTTCTTCGCCGTTAAATATCGCCGCAAAACCTACATCGCCATACGGGAACAATGAGGTCTGACAACAATTCACCATATTGACCATGGAAAATAAGCTCGGTAAATCATTTGGCGTAAGACTGATAATTAAATCATTTTCCTCAATGGAACTTAAAACTGAATTAAAGCGCATCACCCCGTGATCATAGCCACCACACCATTTATAAACCTGATCTTCTGAAAGTTCAGTATTAGCCGGTAAGAGCTGAGCTAATTCTTCTGTTGTAACCCCACACCAACCATATAAGTCATCGTAGTAATCACTATTTTCAGCAGAAATGTCATAAATAAAACGCTTACCAGCCACATGAAGCGCTGCCAAAGCAGAACGTATCGCAGACACAAAAAGCATAAAATGCAACGCCTTGGATTTGGTGGCTTTATTGTGTAGTTCTAAAAAGAACCTACTTACATTAGTAAGCACATCATAATTTTGCCACATTGGTAACAATTGCATTCTTTCCACATTAGAAAAAACAAGAACGAAAGTCTTGTTAAGTCTAGCCGAAACTTGCTTAAGCATTTGACCTACGTCATCACGGCTAAGTTTGGTTCCTGGAACTAATTTTTGTAAGCAGGTATAGAAATCTTTGGTCAGGGACTTAATAAAGTCATTTGGAGTGCCATCATTCAACTCAGAAAAATCGAAATAAAGCGTAATATGTTGCCCTACTTCTGCCATTACAGGTAATGAACCAACCTTTAAGTCAGCCCATGCGTTTTTAGTTTCTAAATTACCATAGAATTCAGCTACCATACGAGCAAAAGTAGTCGCCCCTAAACCATGACATGCACATAAGCCAAGAGCAGTTTCTCCGGCTGCATGCGCATTTTCTAAAACCGAAATAAATGAAGATTTATCAACATAAGATGGAACAGAAACTTCACCATCAACAGTAAAAAATTCAGGAGCTTGCAGGAACATGTAAAAATCCAAACAAAAACAAGTTAAAGAAACCAGGAGTAAAACACCATAGAGCGCATCTCCCGAATAATATTCATTTTAATTAAAACAAAATAACAGAACAATATTTATTATAGAACAAGTGAACTACTCACCACCTAAAGAGGTGGGAGCTTCGTAATTACTCATTAGAGTAATTCTAAAGAAGTTTGATAGCTATGCTATCCTTATTCTTACAGGTGTGTCCACTTCACCTCTACTGTATAGGACTTCTAAGTCCACTACATTACTTTTTCTTAGTATATTATCATATATTTAAGCTCAAAAGAGGTAAGAGCAAAAAAACCAATTCATCTCCCACCTAAAGA
>UQCV01000114.1 GCA_900539665.1 uncultured Succinivibrionaceae bacterium
ATTAAACAGCATTTTGAGATTGGCGAAAATCTACATTTTTAAGTTGACTTTTACATTTAGATCCTAAATTCTAGTTCCGAAACCTTAAAAGCCCAAATTCATTTATTGGTACTTATGGCTTTAAATCAAGCATAAAAGCTTCGTTTTTCCTATAACTCACAAGTTACTTTTAGCGCAAGCTACTTCTAAAGAGAGTGGCTTTTGGCAAATTCATTGTAAGCTTGTTCAATATCTGTACCCTTAAAGAGTTCAGCCCAGAGAAGAGCGTTTTCGTTGAAGGAATAACCATCCTTAGAACTTTTTCTGCCGATGTAAACTTGACTCTTAGAACGCTTCTTTTGTTCTTTAAGCCAAAAAGAAGTGATGGCGTAATACTGTTCAACTTCAGACTTGGTAGTACCGTCGGCGTTTTTAACGACGCGGACTCTTCTTGATAGGTAACTCATAATTGGTTTGCTCCTAGCCTAAGGACTATCCCGGCTTTTGTTATAGTTTTTTATGATAAGTTTGAGCTTTACAATCAGTAAAGGGTAAGCCTTTTTCTTAAATTTGGCTTTTAATTCTCAAATGTTGTGAGCTAATTGTAGATGGTCTGAATTTGTTTTGCAAATTAGCCCCTCTGTCAAAAATGAAAAAAATGTGAATGAATTGTTAAAAAAAACGTATATCCCACCGGCGTTTGCGCGTATGATTGACTAAAATATTTTTACTGTAAAAATTGTGATTTAGACAAAAAGTTTCATGAAAACTTTTTCATAAACAAAGAGCGTTTGTGAGATTAATAGGGCCATAGAGCTATAAAAAAATGCTATAACTTATGTTGTATCAAGGTTTTTCTTCAAAATCATTTTGTTTAGAAAATCACGTTTTAGAGGGAGTTTGGCAATGGGGGTACGAGTTTTTTTGTGATGCGGACAATAAAGATAAATCGAAGTAAAAATTTTGGTATGATTTAAAGGTGTAAAGTTTTATCTTTTCAAATTGTGAGATTGGTTGGTTTTTGTAGAAAAAAGTGTAATTGATGCATTTTTGTACAATTTTGTGATCTAGTAGGGAATATTCAATATTTTTAATAAATAAAAATACATTTTTAGCAAAGTTTTTACTAAAAAGTAGCATTTGTTGCGTTGGAGTTACTTTTAACTCTGAGGCTAAGCGGGCTAAAATTAACATTTGCTAACTTTATTTTGTGGCGTAAACAAGGCCTAAGTATACGTTTTTGTTGCGCTTTAAGCTTAGCGTGATAACATGACCATGTTTTGTCACGCTTTAAATAAAAAGCTAAGCTCAAAGTTTTGAGCTCAAGGCTCGATTTGGCTTTTTGTTTCGAGCAAAATTCTCGGTCTTAAGAATGGCTAGTAAAAGCTTTACTAGCTAAACTTAATTGGCTCTATCTGTAATATAAAGATATCTTTAACTATATATAAGGATGCATAAAACAAAAGATGCATCAAGATGTCTGTATATCGGTATAAAGGATAAGGTAACTAAAATGCGTTTGAATGACAGAGATATATTTGCTGCCATGGAAGCTGGTGAAATTGTAATTACTCCAAATCCGGAACGTACTAGAGTTTCTGGGGTATCTGTTGATCTCTTACTTGGAAATGAATTTAGAGTATTTCAACCATATAATGCTCCTTATCTAGATCTTGGTGGGAATAAGGAAGAAATGGCCGAAACCCTAAACCAAGTGATGAGCGATGAAATCTATATTCCGGACGGAGAAGTATTTATTCTTCACCCTAATGATTTTGCTATTTCAGTAACCTACGAATCCGTAACTCTTTCTCCTGATTTGGTAGGGTGGCTTGATGGTCGTAGCTCTTTGGCTCGCGTTGGTTTGATGGTGCATGCAACTGCGCATCGTATCGATCCGGGTTGGAGTGGCAAGATCGTGCTTGAATTTTATAACGCTGGACGCTTACCGTTAGCGTTAAGACCTAAGATGTGTATTGGGGCTTTGAATTTTGAACGCTTAAATTCAGCTTGCTTGAGTCCATACAATTTACGTGAAAATTCCAAATACAAAAACCAAAAGGGTGCGGTAATTTCCCGTATTACTCAAGACAAATAAGACTATATCACTAACGAAGCAAGATTCGACGGATTTTATGCTGTTACCACATCATTAAGTGCTGACTACATGAGCATCTCAGATATAGTAAAAATCAATCGTCGTAGATGGGAAATTGAAGAGTCGTTCATGATTATGAAGAGCTATATACGCACTCGTCCTGTGTATCTGCAGCGAGAAGAACGCATCAAGGCTCACTTCCTAACATGCTTCATGAGTCTTCTAGTCTTTAGAATAATGGAAAAGCAGATAAACAATTTAGCTGGTGCTGATGGGGTAGTAACTGCTGACAACATCATTACAACCCTACGTGATATGAATGTTACTAAGGTTGCCAACACCTTTTACACTGGAGCCTTTGAATACACCCAAACAGCCAAATTAATACAGGAGAACCTAGGTATGCGTTTCAACGTTGATTACATGTCGTTTAACGAGATGAAAAAATATAAGAAACTCTAAAAAGGGATAGAATGTTACTACACTTTTATAAGGCTCAAAACCTTATAAAACAAGGGATAATGAGTCATAAGTGTCAAAGATGAGATATTATAAATCTCTTTTACGATAATTCAAAATTTACGATAATTCAAAACGTCTAAAGCTTTTTATCATTATAGTAATCAAGCTCACCTTGAGCAATGGCATGTGCATATTCCCATAATGATTCAGGATAACTATCATACGCATCATTTAACTTATCAAAAGTATAAGTTGATTCGTCAATTAACGTCCGACACTTATCAACATGAAGAAATACCGAATTGTCTACAAATTTATCTGATTCTAGAAAAACAGTATTATTATGTATACTAAACTCATATCTTCTTAAAAAATCATAAGTTTCATTTTCGTAGTCAAATTTACCGCCTAACGTAAGTACAACAGTATTACCATGCACCTCGCCATCATGTACTGTGATGTGTATATTTGAAAGTTTACTCATAATTATTTTCTCACTATTCTTGAATATTATTACTGACTGCTCCCTCGGGTAAGCCCGTGGGGTTCTGATTGAAGTGTAGCTTGTAATCGTACACCATTTTCAGGCTTTGGAGTTACAAGTGTAAATCTGTTTGCATCAGGACTTTTATTACCTAGAGTCCTACGACCACATTAGCGGTAAATTTCTGTCTTACGATAAGGACGCTCAGTCAATCTTTCTAATATTTAGATTATGTATTTATTCTATACTAATGTCAAGGTATAGAAATATATTTTTTCATAGAAAAAGTGGCTTTTATCCCACACGCAAGCATGTGGGTTTTATGCCGCAATTTATAACGAGGGTTTGGATTAGCTGTAATTTCAAGTTCCTTTGCGCAGAATATCCAGATAAGCTTCGTAAGCAAAGGTACGATTTCTGTTGTTGTCAGAAGTTTGTACCAAAATACCGGCATCAACTAAGCGGTTGACAGCGCTGGATGTTACGACATCTGCAACATTACGGTTTGTATTGGCGTCTAGCATTGGATCGAGTACATCTTCCAAGGTTGCCTGTGTACCTTCGATCTGCGAGGACATCAAAGCCTCTTTGCGCACATACATGGATACGAACAATTCAACATTGGGAATGCGGGTGGCAACATTTTCCAAAACAGCGAGTTGCGAATTTGCTTTCACCAGTAGAGCAATAATATCTTCTGTCAGCTCAATAGGAGGAGCTGGAGGCAGAGGATTTGGAACGAAAGACTTGTATGCCATTTCGCCCGATAGGTTTGATTTATAATGACCTGCACGGTTGTTCATCGTTGCGGCTCCTTTCAGGGTTAATTAACTGTTGCGTTAAATATATAAATTGTTTATAACATCTACCAATATTTGGTAGGTATCAAGAGTATGTCAAAAATAATTTCCATAGGTCAAGCTGCAAAACTATTAGGGGTTCATGTTCAAACCATGAGAAATTGGGAGAAGTCAGGTAAGTTAAAACCTGATTCAATTTCACCTGGTGGTACAAGACGATATAACCTTGATAGGATTGTAGCAATCAGTGGAAAGGAAGTACCTACTGTATACTGTATTAGATGAGAGAAAAACCATAGCTTATGCTAGAGTAAGCTCTTGTGACCTAAAAGAAGATTTACTAAGACAATCACAAGTACTAGAATTGTATTGTGCTGAGCATGGTTATAAGTATGAGCTTATAACCGATTTAGGCTCAGGTATGAATTACTACAAGAAAGGACTTACTAATCTTATCAACC
>UQCV01000115.1 GCA_900539665.1 uncultured Succinivibrionaceae bacterium
CGTCATCTTTAGCACTATTGATACGAAGACCAGAAGCTAAACGCTTGTAGGTGGTGTCAAGAGAGTTAGTGGAGTTACTGAGCATGCGCTTAGCGTTCAATGAAGAAACGTTGGTATTTACATAAAGAGCCATGATGGTCACCTCTCAAATGATAAAGCTAAATTATCGTTCTTATTACTTATGGTTTTGATTTTTACTAGTTGTGACATTTATGGGGGAAGAAACTGATTGTTTCCTCGTTGTACTTGTTATCGGCGAATTTTGCTTTTTCTGTAGTAAAAAAGTCAAAAAAATTTCAAAAAAGGGCGAAAATGCAAAAATTTTTGATGTACCACACGAAAAACAAAGGTAAAACTACGTTTATTCCCGCTAAAAGTTAGTAAAAAATTTGGGGATGAAGTGGGTTTGGGGGTAAAAAACTACTTTACCTTCTTTGAGGCGTAGTTACCTACATTAAAATTTGGGAATTTTCTTTTTAGAATTCCCTTTTTATAGAAACTTTTTAATTTGGGCAGAGAGTCTTTCAGAAGAGAATGTTTAAGATGAGAGCGTTTCAGAAGAGAATGTTTAAGATGAGAGCGTTTCGGAAGAGAGTGTTTTAGGATGGTGTTGCGGAAAGTGTATTAGGAGATTTTGTACAAATCTTAAAAATAAAACCTAGGTGAACTTATGTGCCTGTACATCTTTAGCTATACCACTTTAACGCACCTTTAAATTTAGACTGCTATTTAGCATAGCCTAGCTTTTATGGTTTTTAAGGAAAGCGCTTTATAAGAATGAAGTTTGACGAGTTTTTTTGGGGTTTAGGCTTTATTCCTATTATCAAAATGTTTCAAACTTGAAAGTATAAGTTATGCGTTTTAACCAAAGTTGTGCATTTCAATCTAAGTTGTAATCTCTGACCAAAGTTATAAGCTCAAGCTTTGGCGAGCCTCCTTTATAGAGTCAGCCTTGGGTCACTTGCTTTTCGGGGTCACGCTTAGGAATAGCTACTTTGAGGAGCGATTGGACGCTTAAACTAAAAATCTCAAGCCTAAACTCCAGGTTTCCCAAAAACTTAATCAGCACCTTATAAACGTCAATATAAACATGAATAAAGAGGAGCTAAGCTATGGCGTGGACCATTTGGAGTGTGGGCGATGGGCGGTTTTTAACGGATGTGCTTGAGGCCACGGCTATGATTTTTAGTAGCGGGCTCACGCAAGGAGCGTTTGCTCTTGCTTTGCTCCTTGGCGTTTTATATCAAGGCTTTAAAGGAACTGCGGTAGCTAAGGGGCTTGATTTGGCCCAGGTTTTAGCGGTTTTTATCATCTATGGTTTATTCTTCTTACCGAAAACGACAGTTACCGTGATTGATAGCTATAGCGAACAAGTACGCACGGTAAGTGGAGTCCCGTTAGGTCCTGCCGTGGCAGGGGGCTTAGTATCAAGTTTAGCACATGGGTTTGCCACAAAATTTGCCCAGGCTTTTGGGCGGGCGCAGGATGAAAACCGTGGTTTTATGGCTCCTTTAAAAACGTTAAGTCGCATTCGTAGTACTTTTGTCGCGGTTAGTAGATTAGAAAGCGTCAATAAGACTGGCGGAGGTGACTTTATTGAATCGTGGCGCAATTACTTTGCTGAATGCACTAATATCGGTCTTAACCTGGGGGTTTTAGATAACAATGCTCTATTGGTAAGTTCAGACCCACTGCAAGGCGCTTTGTTTTCTTCAGGGGTTTACGGCACGAAGATAAATACTAATGGTAGTGCAGAACTAAGCACCTGCACGGTGGCTCACCAAAAGCTTTTGGCCTACACCAAAGGCCCATATATGACGAAATTTTTAGAATCCTTAGACCATAAAGAGCAAGCTACGCCTTCTTTACTCGGACAAACGGACCAAGAAACTCTAAGAGCTGCTCTTACCGCTTTGGGACTTGCAGACACCGCAGTCCGCGATTACGTATTAGCAGCCGTCTTGCTACCTATTTATAATGAAGCCACCATGGGGCAACATTTAGGCGAAGGGGCTTTTACCCAAGCTTTGATGATAAAAGAAGCGACTTTAGCGCGTAATACAAGGTTAGTGGCGGAAGAAAGCTTCTTTTTAAAAAGCGTTCGCCCTTTACTTTCATTTTTGGAGGCGTTGGTTTATGCGTTGTGTCCCTTTATGCCTCTAATCTTAGGTTTGGGGTGGGGCGGATTTATGATGCTTGGGCGTTACGCGCAAGTTTTATTGTGGTGCGCGGTGCTAGAGCCTTTGATGATGGTTGTTAATCTCTTTGTTTTGCGCGCTGCGTCTGGAGAATTAGCAGCTTTAGAGGTCCCGGTGACTAGTTTTAAAGGGCTAGGCCAAGTTTTAGAGCTAGCGGAAGATTATGTGGCTTTAGGTGGACTTTTAATGTCCGCGGTCCCGGTTTTAGCGGGGTTACTAGTTTATGGGAGTAGTCACGCTTTAAGTTCAGTTATGGCAGGGGCGAGTGGTGGCGTGGCGATAAATACCGAAGCAGCGCACCCAAGTTTAACCGGCAGTGCTCCGGTTACCGCCAGTAGCCCGTTATTTGAAAAAAGCTTATCTGGAGGCGTGATTAAAGATGGGGGCCGCAATTATGTGGCGGATTTTAGTGTAAGTAAAGGCTATGAAGAAGCTTTTTCTGACGCTCAAAGCAAAGCGCAAAGCGCGCGGAGCGCGTTTAGTTCGAGTTTAGCGCAGACCGAGCAAAGCGTGTTTGGTCGTAGTGTTTCAACTTCACTTCTTGAAAAAACCGGTTACGCAGTTCAAAGTTCACGGGCAGAAAGTGCTGGTACGGTAAATAATGTCGCCCAAAGCTTAGCGCGGTCTTTTGGGTTAGATGCCAAGCAAGAAAATGCTTTACGTGGCGCTGTGAGTTCTGTCTTAAGCGGAGGCGGAGGGAATGCTAATCTACTTTCAAGTTTAACTATAGGAGCATCAAAGGGAAGTAGTAAAGGTGAATCTGTGACGCGGTTAGCCCAAGCTTTAAATAGCCTTGCGCATGATGAGAGTTTAAAAGCTTCTTTTGCCCAAAGCGTGTCGCGTGATGTGGCGCGAGGTATCAATACTGGGTTTACACATAGTGAAACTCAGGGCGTTAATTCAGCTTTACAGGACTCGGCTGAGCGTGCAGTGGCGGCCGAAGAAGCACTCACTTACCTTAAAAACTCAAAAGCGTCTTTAGGGGCAGCGTTTAATTTAGATGGTGCGGCTCTTGCTAAAACGGTCGCTAACAATGAAGGTTTGTTTACCCAAATAGGTCAGCATATAAGTGGTTCTCACCATTTAACTAAAAGAACTAACCAATTGGCCTCGACGTTAGGAGAGTATTTTCCGGAAAGTAGACAAGCTTATGTAGCGGCGGCTTTTACCGCCATGCTAGAGACTGAACCTAATAAAGCTTATGGCTTTATGGCGCAGGCTTTAAATGTAAGCGCTCCAAACGGTGGTTTAGCGAGCGATAAAGGAGCTTTAGGGCCAAGCGGAACCCCGCAAGCGCTGTGGCACCAAAAAGAAGCCGTAGGTTTTGCGGTGGGGCGCGGGCCTAATACTAAGGTTGTGACTCAAGATTTATCAACTTCGGCGCTACCTAATAAAGCGATAGCGTCTCCGGAACACTCGTTTAGTGCTTGGCGGGAAGATATTAAGGACGCATACCAAGACCAAACTAAAGTAAGTCAAGCGCCACTTAAAAACCAACTAGCAGCTATGTTAAGTGAAGACGTGGGCGCCTACAGTGTTCGTAGCGCGGTTGATGCTTCTACAGCGGAAGGTGAAGTTGGTAAACTCGGCCTAAGTGGTAATTGTGCAGATGTTTACGTGAGCTTTGCGCAAGGCCAAGTGCCTGACGCTAAAAAACTCCAGGCCTTAGAACACGAGTTTGGCGGTGATGAGGTCGGTCGCGGGGCGGTACGTCGCCTTAGAGCCGCTGCGTTAAGTGGGGATTTAAACATAGCAGCTCCGCTAGTCTCATGGCAGGAGTTAGGCCGTAAATAAGGTAAATAAATCCCAACGCCAAATAAAGCCCCCAAGGTTAAATTAAACCAAGATATGGACCTTGGCGCTAACTTTAGCGCCAAGGATTTATAAGACAAATAAAACTCAAGCCAAACTAAAACAAAAAAGGTTCCAAAATATTTTGCATCCTTTTCTCATTTATTTGTTGTTTGATTATTTGGTGCAAGCTACGTTACGTATTTGCTAACCATATTTGGTTTTTTGTTTTCCCTAAAAAGACAATATGAAACGACCTCCACGAATGAATGCAAATCGTGGATTTACCGTGT
>UQCV01000116.1 GCA_900539665.1 uncultured Succinivibrionaceae bacterium
CCCGGGGCTTGCCGTATATGTAAAAGCTAATAAATCAATATAAGATAAAATATGCCCAAATCATAAATGCTAAAGCTGACCTCGTTCACTACACCTACGTTTCAATGGAACAGTTACTCCGTAAACAAGTAAGCTACGGCTTACAGTGGGCGGATAATCGTTACCGTAAAACTCAAAAAGGCTGTTTTTGGTTTACCCCTTTTATGAAAGGAGCGTTCATGTTTTTGAGAAAATACTTCATTCAAGGCGGTTTTTTAGATGGTAAAGCGGGGTTTGTAATTAGCGCCACTAGCGTGACCTACACTTTTTCTAAATACATGGCGCTTTACGTTCTAGCCTTTAAAGCGCGCCAAGAAAAAAAATAACCAACCTTGCCTTAGTTAATTTTAACCATCCCGGTAACGCTCTTTTAATCATAAATTTAGCCTTTAAAACCATCTAAGTTACAATGAAGTAGGGGGTTGATAGGGGTATTAATTTTGCTTAAATATTGATGTTATTTTGGGATTAATGATATTAATTACTAAGGGACTTATTTCACGGTCAATGCTTTGTTGGAGTTTTGTCTTAAGTTCCACATTTTTGTTAAAACGCTCTTATATAAAGGATTTAAAATTTTGTGCTTATTAATAACGTGGATCAATGCTTTTTGTTTATTTGATTAATTTGATTAATTGCTAAGAAATTTTGTTAAATTCTAGCCCATCTAAAGTCGCGGGGTCTTATTTTTTTGCCCCTACTTACGTTACGGATTTTGAGCTTTCATCCGCCATTTAAGTTTGTTTGGATAATTAGCTTTCGCTAATTTTGGAAACTAGTATAGGTGCTAATTTTGGCGCCTAATTTTACCGCCCTATTTTAGTAGCTAATTTTAGCTTAAGGGCTGGCTACCAATTTGCCCAAAGCTTGCAGCTAATTTTAAGAAAGGAATGAGGCAGGAAATTTTTGTCTATGACTGCTCCCACGGGTAAGCCCGTGAGGTTCTGATTGAAGTGTAGCTTGAAATCGTACACCATTTTCAGGCTTTGGAGTTACAAGTGTAAATCTGTTTGAATCATGACTTTTATTACCAAAGAGTCCTACGACCACATTAGCGGTAATTTCTGTCTTACGACCAGGAAGTACAGTCAATCTTCTAACGTTTAGATTAGATATTGTTCCATGCTAATACCAAGTAGTAGAAATATGGTTTTTCATAGAAAAAACGACTTTCATCCCGCATGCAAGCGTGTGGGTTTTACGCCGCAATTTATAACTCTTTAAGACTTTCTTCCCACTTTAATATCGTTAATTTAACTTCAAGTTTTAGGTCAAGTGATGCACAATACCTCACTTTAAGGCAAATTTGCTTGGTAAGTATCCCGCACTCGTGTCAAAACTGTTAAAATATTGGTTTAGGATTTTAGATGAATAACTAATTTGCCTAAAACTTCTACCTTACCTTTTATGGTTTAGCATAAATGCCCCAAACCATAGATATGGTGGTTCTATTTACGTTTAAGCAAATTTCTTAATACATGGTGGTTTTTAGTCATGAATATATGCATCGCGGGCGCCGGTTACGTAGGGCTTTCACTTGCGGCCATGCTTTCTGTAAAACATTGCGTGAAACTTGTTGAAATTAACGAAGAAAAAGTAAAGCTGTTAAATAACCGCATTTCTCCTATTGCCGATGAATATATTGAAAAATATCTCACCGAAAAGGATCTTGACCTCGTGGTTACTTCAAACGCTAGTGAAGCGATGAAGGACGCCGAGCTCATCATTATCGCCACCCCTACTAATTACGATCCGCAGACTAACTACTTCAACGTAGATTCTGTTAAAGCAGTCATTAAAGAAGCGATGGTTTTAGCCCCACAAGCAAACATCGTGGTCAAATCAACTTTACCTGTTGGTTTTACGGCCCGCGCCACTAAAGAATTTGGGCTGACTAAATTACACTTCTCCCCTGAATTCTTACGTGAAGGCCGAGCACTTTATGATAATTTGCACCCTTCACGCATCATTATTGGGACTCATGACCAAGCTTTTGGGAACATGTTTATTGATCTCTTAGCTCAATGTTCAGAAGAAAGTGACCCTAAGGCGATCCCAAACTTAATCGTCAGCCCAACCGAAGCTGAATGTATTAAGCTTTTTGCCAATACCTATTTAGCTATGCGTGTAGCTTACTTCAACGAACTAGATACTTTTGCTGTTTCTAAAGGCTTAGATACTGCTAGCATCATCTCAGGGGTTTGCATGGACCCTCGCATCGGCGACTTTTACAATAACCCATCCTTTGGTTACGGTGGCTATTGTTTACCCAAAGACACCAAGCAGCTGCTTGCGAACTATCGCGATGTCCCAAATACCTTAATCGAAGCCATCGTTTCTTCAAATACCACCCGTAAAGACTTTGTGGCCGAAGAAATCATCAAGCATCAACCAAAGGTGGTTGGGATTTACCGTCTAGTGATGAAGAGTGGTTCCGATAACTTTAGAAGTTCTTCTATTCAAGGCATTATGAAGCGCATTAAAGCTAAAGGCATTGAAGTTGTCATCTACGAACCAAAGCTTGAAGCTGATACATTCTTTAATTCACGCGTCATTCGCGATCTCAATGAATTTAAGCAGATGTCCGATATTATTATCACTAACCGTCAGAGCGCAGACTTAGCCGACTGTGCTACTAAGGTTTATACCCGTGATATTTACCATAAAGATTAAGGTTTGGCTTTTTAACCACATACGAAACAGGTCGCAGATGCCCGCGCCTTATTAGCTCTAGCTTCTTACGCCCTAGCTTCACATGCTCTACGCTTGGAGATTAAAAACCACATGTTACAGACTGTTGCCCACATAAATTTAGCCAAAGGTTTTAGAGGTGGCGAACGCCAAAGCGTACTTTTAATGAAATACTTAAAACTACGTAACCCCGAACTGAAACAATTTTTAATTTGTCGCCCAGGTGGAGAAATCCAAAAGTATGTCACTGACATTCCTGATCTGACAATTATTGAAGCTAAAAGCGCTTTGTCTGCGCATGCTAAGCTTGGATCTGCGGCGCAAATACTCCAAGCCCATGAAGCGCGAGCTGTGCATTGGGCTGCCATCCATAACTTAGTGTATAAAACTCCATACGTCATCACTAGACGAGTACCACAACCCGTTAAAAACAGCTGGTTTAACCGTTTTACTTTTAGGCATGCAGCTGCTGTGATCGGTATTTCACAAGCCATCCGCGAATCCATAGTGGCAAGCTTTGGGGCTAGCCTCAACTTTAGTGGCCGTCTCGGACTCATTTATAGTGTGCTGGCACATATGGAAGCCGATCCTACTGAAACAGCTAATATTGCCAAGCAATACGCTGGAAAACTAGTTATTGGCCACGTGGGCGCCTATGTCGATCGCCATAAAGGCCAAAAAGTACTGATTCCAGCTGCCAAAAACTTAATCAAGAAGTATCCTAATCTCCGCTTTATTCTACTTGGTAATGGCAGTGACGAAGCAGTACTAAAAGAACTGACCGCAGATACTCCTGAAATTGAATGGTTGGGTTTTCATAAAAACGTCGTCGATTTTATTGAAAACATGGACATTTTTGTCTTTCCATCCCGTAATGAAGGTTTAGGTTCCGTACTCCTCGATATTATGGACCATCATGTGCCGATTGTGGCTTCAGCCGTCGACGGGATTCCTGAAATCGTGCATGATCGAGACACCGGGCTTTTATTCCCTAACGGCGATAGCCAAGCTTTAGAGCAAGCGTTAGAAGAGCTTATCACCAAACCTGAACTACGCACTCAACTTGCCACTTCAGCTTATGGCCAACTAGCACACTTTAGACCTGAATATATGGCCCAACGCTATGATGCGTTATACCGTAGCATCATCAAAGGCCGCACTAAAGCTCCGTTGAGTGAAATTTAACAGAACTCGGCAAGAAGTCCACCACCTCTAAGGTGGTGAGATGAATTGCCGAAATCTACTCGACAGCTTTCTAAACATTATGCTATAAATATAAAAAATGAAGGTATGCGGTTAGT
>UQCV01000117.1 GCA_900539665.1 uncultured Succinivibrionaceae bacterium
TATCTAATTTCATTGTATTTCAGCCTTTCTCCTGTATTCGACTGAATACATTATGCATAATGTTTAGAAAGCTGTCAAGTAGATTTCGGCAATTCATCTCACCACCTTAGAGGTGGGAGACTTCTTGCCGAATTCAGTTAAAAATTCTACTTCTACTTTTGTTTGGTAAATCGTTGAGACTTGCCTTGTCCGCATTGAATTTGCCACTTTTGTTTACCCTAGTTTTTCCCTAGCACCAAAAGAGCATAGTCCTTATTTGGTAATAGTTTTACCAAATTAAGGACTAGATTGGTTTTTCCACTTAAGCCAAAACTATGTCTTTATGTGCTACACGAGAGTTTTATCTACATTCTTTATCAGTATGCTTTACTCAAACTATTTAACGATACCTAGGCGCTAAGACTCTTTGGCATCTAAGCCTCGAGGTATGAGTAGATACATATACGCGTGCGTCCTAACATCCTAAGCTATTTAGCTTTTCTTTGATTTTTGACTTTTTAGATTTTCTTTGCTATTTAGCTTTGCTTTGCTTTTTGACTTTTCTATTTAGTTAGCCATTTTATACACTAGTTTTACATCATCCCCGATAGCCGAAACCTCTTCAAGTTTCATCTTTAGGCAATCTTTCAAAAGACTTGGTGAGGTCAGCGCAAAGCCACTTCGCGCACTCTCACCTAAAATACAAGGAGCGGTATAAACCACAACTTTATTTACAATACCATCTGTAAACAAAGAAGCAGTAAAACGCCCACCCGCTTCAACTAAAACGCTACGAATTTTTTTAGTGTGCAGATATGACATCAATTGACTCATATCCACATGGGTAGTAGCATTAGGGGCCGCAGGTATTCTAAGCTCAACTAGATTGGCCGTTAAGTTTGTTTCATGCACCACTTTGTCATTACTTAATCTAACTAATAACACCTGTCCAGGAGCCTTAAAAATATTTAGTGTTGACATAGCATCAACGCTTATTTGCTCTTTTGCATCCACTACAATACGTAATGGTTGCTGGAGTAATTCTTTAGGATATCCCTCTTTAACACTTAGTGGGAATTCATCATATCTTAAAGTCATTGAAGGATTATCTAATAAGACTGTTTCTGCCGAGGTCATGATCGCTTGGTTTAAGGCACGTAACCCCTGAACATCTTGTCGGGAAGCACTAGAGGTAATCCACTTACTTTCACCACTTGCGAGCGCCGTTTTTCCATCTAAAGACATGCCGCACTTTACGGTAACAAATGGCTTACTTTCTTTCATGGCCCAAAAGAATGTTTCGTTAATTTTTAAAGCTTCAGGTTCAAGAACCCCAGAGACCACGGTAACGCCCGCGTCTTCTAAGATTTTTATGCCACGACCAGAAACTAATGGATTAGGATCTGTACAAGCACAAACTACGCGACTAACACGTGCTTCCGCTAACGCCTTTGCGCAAGGCGGGGTCAAACCATAATGAGAACATGGTTCTAAAGTTACATATGCCGTAGCGCCTGCAATATCATTTCCTTTGGCTAAAGCATCACGCATAGCACAAACTTCAGCATGTGGTAACCCAGCTCTAACATGGTAACCTGCCCCTAAAACCACATCATCTTTGACAATCACACACCCAACACACGGGTTAGGAGCCGCTGTATAGCGACCTTTAGCCGCTAGAGCTAACGCTTGCCTCATAAACTTTTGGTCTTTTTGAGCTTGTTGTGTTTCAATCATCTTTATTCCAAATTTTTCTGTATTTATATAAAAACCTGTTTATTTAAGACTTTAAGATATCTAGTTTTGGTACCACCATAACTTCATGCCGCTTTGGCATTAGCCTTTAGAAGCATCCTGTTTCATATTTTGTTGTAGTTTAGCGATTTCTTCACCGAAGTCCTTAAGGTCAGTAAAGCTTAAATAAACTGAGGCAAATCTAATATAAGCCACAGCATCTAGTTTTTTTAATTCTTCCATCACCAAACGACCAATCTCTCTTGAAGGTACTTCTCGTTCACCTAATGAGCGTAAACGATACTTAATGTGGTTAAGTGCATCTTCCACCGAATCAGTACTTACAGGTCGTTTTTCTAAGGCGCGATCCATACCGCTTCTTAACTTGGCTTCACTAAAAGGCTGTCGCGCCCCACTTGTTTTAACAATCATTGGCATAACAAGTTCTGGCTGTTCAAAGGTGGTAAAACGTTCATGACAGGTTAGACATTCACGGCGTCTCCTTACCTGTAACCCATCCATTGCTAATCGAGTATCAACTACCTTTGTATCCGTTGCATTGCAAAAAGGGCATTTCATTTATTACGTCCTATTTAACTAAACCTAAACCACTAACCATGTGTCTTATTGTCCGAGAAAAAACTAAAATATTATACAAAAGAACAAGAAGATCACGTGATCTTTTTGACATCCATGTTTGGGTTTTAAGCCACAACATACCTGCGCATTACTAGTGCTTTTGCCAACAAATATCCATCGTTAGCCCCTTATAATTCTCTTTGATTATTACATTCTCATATATGTTAAATTGAACATAAAAATTTTATAATAATCAACACCTCAACAAATTTAAACGCTATTGTTTAATTTCAATCGACACGGAATGGAATAAAAACCAAAATGGATATTTTTTTAGTTGATTTTGAGAACGTACATACGGCAGGACTAAAAGGCCAAAACTACTTAAAAGACGCAGTAATACATGTTTTTTTAGTTCCAACATATGTAACCAACCACAAATCACGTTGGATTTGCATGAGCTATATGAACTACAGCGCCAGCATGTGACTCTCAAATTTCATGAAACTATCAAAGGACATAACGCTTTAGATTTTCAGCTTACAAGTTACCTTGGATTATTGATAGATAGAGCTTCATCCACAGAGCAAACCAATTTTTACATTGTCTCAAAGGATAAAGGGTACACTTGTTTGAGCGATTTTTGGCAACAAGAACAAGAAATTAAACACCATAAATTTTCCATAAAATTTATTGGTTCAATAATGGAAGTTAGCAACCCACATCTAGCTCTACCGTATAATTCAGCGACACCTGCCACCAAATCAGAACAAGTTTTGCCGACTCCAGCCGTAATCAAAACAGCCTCTGTCGAGCCTAAAGTAAATCCGGTTTTACCTCAGGTAGCTCCAATTGTAGCTAAAGTAGCTCCCATTGTAGCTAAAATGGCTCCAATTGTAGCTAAAATAGCTCCGACCGTAACTACACAAACTTCCGCAATACCTAAAACAACAAATTCCGTAGCCCAAACCGCGCCTATTATCAAGCCCCAAGCTATACAACCCAAAGTAAAAACTGAAGAGTGTGGCGCTAATATAACCTCAATTATTTCTATAATTAGGAGCAAATACCCCAAGGTTATAACCAAAATAGACCAAATTAAAGAATTGATCATCCAGTTTTCAAAGAGCCAAGACAATGCAAGACTGAATAAACTAAACGCAAATTTACGTAAACTTCTACCAAACGATCAATACGGCAAACTCTATAATGAAATCTACTTCGATATAAAGGAATTGTATGCCACTAATCCTAATCCAAGCCCTACCGCGCCTTCAAAACTAGAAAATACAAATCAGGCAAATGAAAAAATCATTTCTGATAAATTATCAAGAATCGTAAGCAGTTTTCCTGAAGCTAAAAGCATTAAGAAAGATATCAAACTTTGGTTATACGAATTTAGGGACAAAAAGAATTTAACCGAGTTACATCTGCGTATTCAAAAAGCCTTCCCTGCCAAAGAGTTCGATAATTTGTACACCAAGCTTTACAAGGAAATTAAAGCCCAGCTTTAACTTGTTGGAAGGTGTGTTTAACTTTTTACGTTCTTCCGAAGCTCATTAAAAATGCTATTGATGAATCACCAGTCTTATCAACCAAACTAAACTTTTTGGACGTAAAATTTAAGTTTTGGTGTAACGCAATTAATGATCGTAATCGCAATCATCGGTATTCTTGCTGCTATCGCTCTTCCT
>UQCV01000118.1 GCA_900539665.1 uncultured Succinivibrionaceae bacterium
ACAATAGAAATTGCGGGCGCGCATAAGAATGAATGATTCTAATTTGGGTGGATTTTCAAGCATGGGAACACCTCATGGATATCTTAATGACATGTTTGGTATAACAGAGAAAAATAAATAATGCACCCCGAAAGTCGCATTCTTACAAGTATTTGGGTGATTTTTTAAACTTGTGTATAGAGAGGGTATCTATAAGCGCAAAGTTTAGGGAAGTTAAAGGCCAAGGCCACTTCCATAAAAAGCCGGCACCTATTTTACCGCCACCATCTCGCAAATCTTACGCCTTTTTTGGGCAATGTGCCCAAGCCCGCACTTTTTAGGAAAAACCTTGCCAAAACAAGACTTAGCCCGCTTTATGCGCTCTATGTAAAAAACCCAAATTTGGTGTTTGTTCATGCGAAGTTTTTACCTTTAATTTTAGACTTAGAACTTTGTACGGAGGAACAAGCAAGCCTGTAAGCAACAAGGTTTACAGGCTTGGGGACTTAAGTGTTGTGATTTAAGCTTTGGAGCTTTGAAAGCTTAAGAAGAAGCGCATTCTAAAGAGGCCCTACTTCATAAAAACGTAAACCAAATGGCTATCTCAATCTAGCTTTAGACTTAAGACTTACTTAGACTAAGGGCTTACCACCGCAGAAGAACGAAGCGCGGGCGACAAACAAGTTTAAAGCTTCTGGTCGAGTTGAAACCAAGCGATTACCTTGGAACAACATCCCTTCCTCAGCTGACAACTTAAGACCTAAGGTAAATTCATTGATTAAGCTTGTTAAGAGCATCGCTACAGTTGATAAAATTGGAGTTTCACGTGGACGAAGCTTAAGGCGGTTAGTCGAACTTACCGCGCCAATCATTCTTAAAGAATCATTCTTAGCTTCTAGCGCTTTAAGTTCAGTTAAAATTTGTGGATCGCTTAAGTTTGGTAGCCAATAGTATCCGTACTTAAGCATGCCGGTGCTCACGCTATCAGCTAACGCTAATGCCACTGGTCGCACCTGTAAAGACTTTAGAACTCTAAGTCCAAAGTTTACTATTTGAGCAACCAACTGCACGCTTGGGTCCGCAGCTGCTAATTCCTGTTCATTCATCGCGTTTAGCGCCGCCAGATGGAATTTATTCGGGAAAATACGCACATGCGGATGGGCAAAATTTAAACACCAAGAGGCCTTTACTTGTGAATCCGCAAATGGGATTAAATCGATAGCAAGTGGAGAGCCAGCGTTGATAAATTCGTTGTGTAAGTTCTTAACTAACAACTGTTCTTGCGCAGCGCGAGACTTTTCATTTTCCATCACCACGCGATCTTCGGTCGCTGCATTATTATTAAAGTCCGGAGCCATGATTTCAGCGGTTTTAGCTTGAATAGTCGCCAAAACGTTGAGCATAGATTCAATACGTTCTGAAGTCCCGTGAGCGGCTAACAAGTCCTTAAAGTAGGCGCCACCATCAGCAAACTCTTGCTGACATATTGAGGTAGCCTCAGGTTTGCCAACTACACTGTACATCAAGCCATCACACACAAAAGAACGTAAAGTTGAAATTTTTTCTGCCATGTGGTCTCCTAAACCTCAAAACTGAACCTAGCGTTAAAATCGGCTTATTGTAGCACAGGCCATTAAAAAGCGGAGGTTTAATGGCCTACCGCGCTTTAAAAAATTACCTGAAGAGAACCTGCTATCTACTTAGCCACTTTTAGATTTACACTAACAAAATATAATGAGGAATAATATCGACATAACTACCGTCTATAGCCTTAAAGCCTCCAGGAATTACTCCAAGCTTTATAAAACCTAAGCGTGCGTAGAGCTTTAACGCCGGCAGGTTATTCGCCACTACCGCATTAAATTGTAGAATTCTAAAACCTAATTCCTTCGCTTTAGCCATGCAATCACGTACTAAGATTTCGCCTATGTGTTGACCTCTTAAGTCGCTTTTTACGGCGTAGCTTGCATTAGAAATATGCCCACAGCGACCGATATTATTAGGATGCAAAATGTACATCCCGACCACTTCCTCTGTCTCAACGTCAATGGCCACCCCAGTAAAAGATTGAGCCGCAAAAAATTCTAGGGCGGTAGACTCAGTTAATTCTTCTAATTGCGGAAAAGCCCAACCTTGACGCACCACTTCATTCCAAATGCTTGCTGTGGCGGCTACTAAATCTTTTGAAAAAGGCACTACCAATACGTTCATTGCTTACTCCTATCACCTAAAATAAAAAAGAAACTCAAGCTCAAGGTCAAATTCGACTTCAAATGCAAATGCAACTTCAAATTCAACTTAAAAAGTTTAGACCTTAGGTTTAAAGCCTTAAGGCCATAAAACATTAAACAGGCGCTAAAATTGAAGGTGCGACTACATTTAACTTATCATCTAAAACATTGATATACGGTAGTGGACATAACCTAAGCGCCCCATAAGGACTAATCGCTCCGGCATAAACTGCGTCTTCCAAAGAGAGCCCTAATTCATTAACAAGATTCCGAACCCCTTGAGCCATCACTAAGCGCGAGCCCCCTAAGGTGCCATTACTATCAATACAGCCCCGCACTGGGTCATTAAAAATCTTGGTACCCGCAAAATTAAATTCCGGGAACGTAGTCGGGTCTTTTACCCCGGCAGCCGCTAAAGCATCGGTTACTAACACAAAATTTCGACCTAAGATTTGATGAGCTAGCTGCACTAAAGGCCACGCAACATGAACGCCATCGCAGATAACCCCCGTAAAGGTTTTATTTAAAAGTAGCGCTTCAACACACCCCGGGGTGCGACCGTTAGAAGCCTTGGTCATCGCATTATATAAATGGGTGCCTAGCGTTGCTCCTGCTTTTAAAAATTCATCTGCAGCTTTAAAGTCGGCGGTACTGTGCCCAAGTGAGAGTTTAATCCCTGCGTCAATTAAAGCTTTACGCATTAAAGGAG
Organism: uncultured Succinivibrionaceae bacterium; assembly: GCA_900539665.1. Taxonomy (GTDB): domain Bacteria; phylum Pseudomonadota; class Gammaproteobacteria; order Enterobacterales; family Succinivibrionaceae; genus WG-1. The sequence goes on from UQCV01000118.1 coordinate 2,920, forward strand.
GTACTGATTCTGGCGAACAAGTGATATAGGAAATGGCTTTACGATACTTAAGTAATAGCTCTAAGTCCTCTTCAGCCATGACCCTAATTAATGAGGCTTGATGAATACCCGCCCGACCCTGACTAATAAAAGGTCCTTCTAAATGTACCCCTGGAATACGTCCCGGAAACTTGGCCATAAAATCTGATGTAATTTTAAGTACCTGCGCCATATAGTCACGTGTACAGGTAATCACCGTTGGCACGAACATCGAAGTCCCATCACGACGCATGGCGTCACTCATATATAAAAGAGCATCTTCACTGTAGCCTTCATCTAAGGTAACTTGCGCATAACCATTGACCTGCAAGTCTAAATAAGCCGGAGCCACGTAATACGTTGCTGTTGACTCCTCATAGGCCAACATTTGATCTTTGGTTTTGGGATCTTTTAAGAGAATATCCTTTATATCTTGTCCGATACACAAAGCTTTTAACATGACGCCCCCTTGTGATGATTAAAAACTACGTTGCCGTCCGCCCGCCCTCATATTTAAGGCTTTTTAAATTCTAGTTTTTTTGGCGGAACCTGTGCTTATTTAATTTTAAAACTCCTAATCCTAAAACTCAAAAAACCTAGGTAAGAGTGAGCATAAAATTATTCTTATGCCTAAAAATCAATCATTTCATAAATTTAATTAGGTTGCGGAAACCCACTACCTTTAGGTGGTGGGAGGAGCAACCGACCTCCTATCCTTGAGACTCTATGTATTTTTGTATAGTCGCTGACGAT
>UQCV01000119.1 GCA_900539665.1 uncultured Succinivibrionaceae bacterium
ATTAGAGTGCTTGAGCGAGAACTGAACCTATCTTATCGGTGGGAAGCCCCCACCTCTATAGGTGGGGGAGGATGTCACTATATTAAACTAGGTGCTTATCGCTTAACAGGTGTTGAGATATTGGTTGAGAATGGAGAAGGGGCAATGTTTACTGGTATAGTTGAAACCGTGGGTACTTTACGTAATTTAGTACCTGGAGGCAAAGGCGCGCGCATTGAAGTTGATGCTCCTAACATGGACTTTTCTGATGTAGTTATTGGGGACTCAATTGCATGTAATGGAGTTTGTGTTACGGTAACTTCGCTTGTGAACCAAGGCTTTACGGCCGACATTTCTCATGAAACCATGGCCTGCACTACTTTTAAGTATCTAGGTCGAGGCAGTCGCTTAAATCTAGAAAAGGCTTTAACTCCGCACAAACATTTAGGGGGCCATATTGTTCAAGGCCATGTGGATGGAACAGGCACTGTGATGTCAGTGAATAAGTCTGATGATGTCCTTGATGTGTGGATTGAAACTACCACAGAAGTGAGTCGTTATATAGCTAAAAAAGGTTCTATTACGGTGGATGGAATCAGTCTTACAGTCAATGATGTAGAAGGAAATAGCTTTAGATTAACCCTAATCCCACATACTCACGCAGTAACGACCGCAGATTTTTGGGCCAAAGGGCAAGAAGTAAACCTTGAGGCTGATGTTTTAGCGCGTTACATAGAACGTTTGCTGACGTGTAAGGATGAAACAGCAAGTAAGTCAAGTGGCTTAACGGCCGATATGTTAGCGGAAAACGGCTTCTTCTAAGAGAGACTGTGCCCTCTTATTTATTTTTTTGTACATAAATAGTAGAATATGCACAACCTCGTTTAAGGCAAGGGCTAATTTTTACATTATGTTTTTATAACGTAAAGCTAAGATTTAATTTGTTTCTTAGTAGGTAACACTTATCTATTAAGTAACAGCTCAAAACTTAGAAAGTTTGTATGAAGCAAAAGTTCTGGCGCAAACTAAGCTAACGGCGTGGAAAAGAGATCTTGGTTTGTTGTAGATAACAGGACCTAACCTTAACGAAATCATATTCTTGCTGTTTGACGGTAGGCTGTAAACAGCCCCGATTTAACAGTTATGGCAATCATATCAGGAGCAACCGAAGTAATTATGCAGGTTATTGAAGGCAGTTTAGCCGCCCCAGAGGCGAAGATCGCAATTGTTGTAGCCCGTTTCAACAGTTTTATTAATGAACATCTGATTTCCGGTGCTACCGATGTATTGCACCGCATCGGACAGGTTGCCGATGAAAACATTACCCTAGTACGTGTACCAGGGGCTATTGAAATTCCTTTAGCAACTAAGAAAGCTGCCAAATCTGGCAAGTATGATGCGGTAATCGCTCTTGGTTGTGTGATTCGTGGTGATACTTATCACTTTGAAGTTGTAGCTAACGAAAGCTCAAAAGGCCTCGCTCAAGTTATGCTTGAAAGCGAAGTACCTGTAGCTTTTGGGGTTTTGACTACTGATACTCTAGAACAAGCTGTACAGCGTGCCGGAGCTAAGGCTGGCAACAAGGGGGCGGAAGCTGCTTCTGCTGCTCTTGAAATGATTAACGTTCTAAAACAGATTTAATGTGGTTGAAGGCGATATATGAATCCTAGTCAAAGACATAAAGCACGTCATTTTGCAATGCAGGCAATCTACCAGTGGCAAATTACCCGTGAGCTTCCATCTGTTATTGAAAACCAGTTTATCGAAGATCAGCCTTTAGGTAATGCCGATCGTGAATACTTGCACGATTTAATTTTTGGTACTGTAACTAACGTTGATGAAATTGATGCTACCTTTAGTCCGTATCTTTCACGTGGTATTAACGATCTTGATATGGTAGACAAGGCTATTTTGCGTTTAGCTACCTTTGAATTACTGCATAAGCAAGATGTACCATATCGCGTAGTTATTAACGAAGCTATTATGCTAGCAAAGGAATTTGCGGCCCAAGATAGCCATAAGTTCGTTAATGGTGTGCTTGACCGTGTTGTAAAAAATTTGCCTAACGCAGATGAAGGTCAGCCAGCTTAAGTTAAAGCTGAGGTGATGTGGAGTTTAAGCTAATTTTAAAAACTAACTTTATGAGTTGATAAGCACACTCATAAAGTTAGTTTTTAAGGCTTTAAATTCCTAAAACCAGCTCAAAACTTACTTGGTACTTAGTTCAATACTATAAAACCCATCGAAACTCACTAAAGTGTGTTTAAAACCTGTGAGTAACGATGGGTTTTGTGTATGGTGAAAGTTATTATTTAAAATTGGAAATTGTTAGCGTGCAAAAAGGACAGCGTTATGAATGAGTTTACATTAATAAAAACTTACTTTAATGATGTAGGACTTAAGGCTTTTGCTCAGCAAGTTGAATGTAATAACGTAGAGAACCAAAATTTCGCTAAAAGTACAATTTCTCAAGCGGATAATAACATAAATGATGGTTCTAAGCTCCACAAGGTCGTTAATGAAAATTGTGTACAACTTGGAATAGGGGATGATTGTGCATTGTTAAAAGTCCCTTTAGGGGCTTCCATGGCGGTTTCCACGGATTCATTTTTAGAAGGACATCATTTTTTTGCCGGGACCCAGGCCGAGGCCATTGGTTATAAGGCCTTAGCGGTAAATCTATCTGATTTGGCTGCCATGGGGGCTGAACCTATTGGTTTTACTTTGGCTTTAACTTTGCCTAAAGCAGATCCTCAATTTTTAGCGGGTTTTGTGGCTGGATTAAAAATGGCAGCTGAAAGTTATCCGATACCTTTAATTGGCGGGGATACGACTAGAGGACCACTATCGGTCACGATAACTGTTTTTGGGGCGGTTTTACCGACCCAAGCTTTTAGGCGTAGTGCGGCTAATCCTGGAGACTATGTTTGTGTCACCGGGCCATTAGGCGGAGCGGCTTTAGCAGTAAAAGAGAGAATGGAAGCTAATAAGGCTAATGCTCCATGGCCTGATGCTTCCTTAGGTACTCCTGGGTTTGCGCTTGATTACCCTGTTCCTAGGTTTGATGTGGCCCAAGCTTTAAAATCTGTAAACTGCCGCGTGGCACTCGACATCTCAGATGGGTTAAAAGGGGACTTACAACATATTTTGATTCAATCAAAGTGTGCAGCCATTATTGATTGGGCTGATATTCCGGTGGCACCAGCGCTAAAATCTAGTAAGCTTAGTAGCCATGAAATCATGAAATTGGTTTTAGAAGGTGGAGATGACTATGAACTTTGCCTTACCTTAAGCCCTAAAAATTACGAAGCATATATAGCTTTGATGGCTAAAGGAGCTCCAAAAATCTATAAAATTGGCCAAATTGTGGCGCCTGATACGGCTCTAGATAAAAGTTCCACTATAAATAAAGCTGAGCTTGGCCATTTATATATGGTTAAAGATGGGGGGCTTAATGATATTACAGGTAGTGGTTTTTCACATTTTTAGGTTTTAAGGTGGTTACGCTAGCTTTTGCTTTTTAGGCTTCATTTTAGAGTCATCGTGCATATCTGTGGGTAAAAACAGAAAGTTATGCACGTTGACTCCTTGTGTTACATAACTTTCATCCCTA
>UQCV01000120.1 GCA_900539665.1 uncultured Succinivibrionaceae bacterium
AAACAGATTTACACTTGTAACTCCAAAGCCTGAAAATGGTGTACGATTACAAGCTACACTTCTCAATCAGAACCCCACGGGCTTGCCCGTGGGAGCAGTCAGTAGGAAGTTCCTATTAGTTAGTAGTTTAGCTTGCCTTAAGTAGCTTTAAGTAGCCTTAACTAATTCCTAATCCAAACCCAAACCAAAAGGCAAGCTAGTTCTAATGTAAAGCCAAATCCAAACTAGTTTGATTAACTATAAACTAGCTTGGACCTGGTCTTGTACTGTGGTCTTGAAGCTTACACTGTGGCCTTGGAGCTTACACCGTGGCCATAGATCTTATACCAGGCGCTTTGGGCCTTGTGTCTTTGGCCTGATGTCCTGAGACTAATACTCACTTTAGGTTTGGTTTTATCGCTTACTGTTTTTATCGTTTGTTGTTTTTTACCGCATCGATAAAGGTGCTTTGAGCAGTAGCTGAACCTGCGCGTTGCGCTTCACCAACTAAATTCATAGCTTTCGCTAAGTCACCAGCCTTAACGGCTTCAATAATAAGAGCGTTATACATATTTTCAGATTCTTTTAGCATTGAACCTGGAACTGCATACTGCGCGCCTTGGTTAGTGGTTGCAGGAGCATTGGTATTATCTACAGCGGTTAAACCACGAGAACCGTCATCGTTAAAGACGAGCTTGTTACCTTTACTATCGATTGAAGTTACAGCAGTAGAACCTTCTGCTTGAGAAGATTTTGAGTATACTTCACCGGTCGCAAGGACTACGTTTTCTTCTCGGTTACTAGAAGAACTTTTACCACCAATTAATGGAGCATCAAGATAGGTCACAAGATTGTCTATCGCATCCTTTTCTTCTTCCTTAAAGGCGAACTGAATGTTTATCGTGCCGATAGGAGCGTGAGGAATTTGGAGATTTGGTAAATCAGGAACCGCATTTTGTTGCGCAATGGCCATTTTAACGGCTGGATGCATGATTGAGGTAGTGGTCTTTTGGTTTTCATCGGTGGTGTAAACTACCATATATGCAAATTCACGCCCGGGAGCAGCAGCTGCATTATTGATTTGTAGCTTAGCTTCAAGGTACCCATTCCCAAAACCTTTATCACGATACTTAAAGGCAGTTGATTTTAAAGTACTGATAAGAACTTTGTCTTTATTGTAGAAGTCGATTCTTGGGAGAATAACGGTAGTGATGATTTCTGGGTTAATAGTTACTTTAAGAAAAGCAGTATTTAATGGTAGTTGGAAGATTCTAAAGAAGCTCTTGCCGGTAGGGAAGTTGTAGGCTTCGGCATTGCTACTATCTAATAGGTAATCTTCATCGGTAGTTTTGGTGACACTAACCATATTAGTAGAGTTAAAGATATCCCCGTTGCAACAAACAGGAGCTTGTGCAATTTGTTCGTGAGCTTCTTCAACTGAAAGGAAGGCTGGACTTGGTTTGACAAACATGTCAGTGACAGATGAACAGGCGGTTACAGTGAGCAACACGGAAAGAATGGTTAAATAACGTTTCATCGTAAAAAATAAATCCTTAATTTTTTAAAGCCCCAATACAAACGAGCAATATTCTATACCATGAGACTGTTTTTTGCAGAAATAGTTCCGAAAACACTTGTGAGCTCTTGTTTTGGCGTGAATTTTATTGTGAGTAAGAAAATTTCTTGGGATATATTTAGAAATATAATAATGTTTACGTTTACAAAGAATTGAGTGCTGTTGGGGATGCGAACCCAATCCTAGACCTTTTGAAAACTAGATTTCAAGTAGGGGCCAACAACAAAATTTAAATAAAATAAGTAGGTAGTGGTTCTTAAATCAAACAGCTTTTAGGGAGTAAACATCAAAGGGTGATTAGGTGGTAGTTAAAACAAAAGTGATTACCCCTCTCTAAATCGTATCATTTTGATACGGTTTTGTTTTTCGTTTTTGTGGTTTCAAACCTGTTGTACCAATTTTGTACCTAAACACTATCTCACTTCTAATATTGCTTGCACTTATTAATGTTTTTTGAGAAATTTATATTCTAAACCCAACCGATGCCTTTTTCTCATCATTTACCGCCTGTCGTTAAACTTACGGTAGCTTAGATGTCCCTATTGCTTCCGGAAGTATTTACTTTTCTTATCTATAATCCTCTTTTCTATTACGACATCAATTGCGTCATCCATTGCGACACCTTTAGGTGGTACGATAGTTTCGGCAAACAATAAACCTCAGACGGGCTGAGGTATACAAAGGAGCCAAAACTATGAAGAAAAGTTTCTGCTATATGTGTTGCTAAATAAGCTCTTTTACCCACACATATGCACAAAGAGCCATTTTTAAAGAACTTTTCGATGAGATTAGTACGCATTGTCAAAGGACAATGCCTTCTAATCGAGATCGAGTTTTATTAAAAGATCTACCATTGTTAGTATGGCAGATCGTTAACCAACATAACCATTTTGACGAGAATGTCTTAAGGTCTTAGGTAAGGATTGGATCGACAAAACATCCTGAATAACGAATTGGCAATTCAAGAAATTCAGGAAACCTCTGTGGTGGAAGCTGTGTTTTTTGAGGATCGGTTTTTAATGACAAAAGAAATGGTTGCCTCTTTTTTTGAAGTGGAGTAGCCCCATCAAAATCCGAACTCAGTGCCGACGCGATCTCGTCAAGTGAGATTGTCTGCGTCCCATATTGATAGTTGTAGGTCAAGACCAGTTTATCATCGAACACATACACGGCGTTTACAAATGTATCAATCAAACGCTTCTGAAAATCACGGTTTGCGGGATCGCCATGACGGAACTGCTCAAACCATGCCGTCATCTGTTCGCGGGTCAGCTTTGGCTTTTGCAGTTCAGCGGTCTGGATATTCACAAGGATTTCTTCTTTTCGTGCTTCCAGCTCATCAAGCCGCTGTTTAGTGGACGGCGTGAAAATGCCCTGCTCGATTGCTTTCAGAATATTTCCAATGGAGGACTCGGTTTCCGCAAGCTGTGAGCGAAGCGCAGGGGTTGTTGTGTCTTCCTGCTCCTGCATAACAAGAATTGCATCGATGAGCCTGTTAATCTTCTCTTCATCCATGACGCGCTGCATGGTCAGGCGGACAACAACACGTTCAATCCAGCCTTTGCGAACAGCCTTCTTGTCGCAATCCTTCAGGCGCTTCGCACCGCTGCATTTGTAATAATAGTGCATAGCGCCGGTATGGCTCTTGCCACTTTCACCAACCATCATGCGCTCACACTTACCACAGAACAGCTTTGTTGTCTGCAGATACTCCTCTTTTGCTTTTGCCATTGCGGGAGCATGGCGGTTCTTCTCCATGCGTTCCTGCACACGGTTGAACAGTTCTTCCGGAACGATAGCAGGAACGCCGCCCTCAATCACAACGTCCTGATAACGGTACTCGCCAATGTATTTGCGGTTTTTCAGCAGAGAGCTGAAACTATTGATATTGAACGGCTG
>UQCV01000121.1 GCA_900539665.1 uncultured Succinivibrionaceae bacterium
TAGGAATGTGCAACTCAAGAACCCCAAGTCTAGTGGTGAACTCACGGGTTCTATACCCATTTCGTTGAGTGGTGCGATTATCGCTTCTCTTATAGGATTCTGCGCCAATTTGTTCAGTTGCTTCCGCCTTTAGAATCTGATCTAACACTGCGTTTAACAGCTGCGCTACTCCCGTATCTCCTTGGCATAATAATAGATCTTTAACTTTGTCTAGTTCTAGTGTAAGATTAGCTTGTTGGGCCATTTCCCTTTCCTTATATAAATATGAATGTTGGTAATTAATATTTTACAAGGTTTACTGGGGCGTGGCCCAATTTTTTAAATTTACACCAATTATATGGACTCAATCTTTTTAACGCTACTTAGAATGCGTTTTTACGCATAATATAGAGCCTCTACTTTGGCGTAAAAGTCCTTTTTAGATTATAATGCTCTGAATTTTGTAAAAATTACAGGAACAGATTTTGGTCATAACCTCATTTTATGATTAAGCGTGGGGCCAAGAGCTGGAAAAAAAACTTAAGGAAGTGTTTATGAGTTCAAAGAAGGCATTCGGTCGTGTATTGTTAAAACTGAGCGGGGAAGCACTTGAAGGTGGGGAAGGCTTTGGGATTGATCCTGAAGTTTTAGCTAGAACTGCGGCAGAAATTAAAGATATCACTGCCCATGGGATTGAAGTCGCTTTAGTTATCGGTGGTGGTAACATTTTCCGTGGGGCGAAGCTTGCGGAATCTGGTCTTGATCGCGTAGCTGGAGACCAAATGGGCATGTTGGCTACGGTAATGAATGGTTTAGCCATGCGTGATGCTCTTACTCGTATTGGGACTCCAACTACTCTATTCTCTGCTTTCCCAATTACTGGCGTAACTACTACTTATTCTGCTTTTGAAGCACGTAAAGAACTTTCTGCTGGTCGAGTTGTTATTCTCTCTGCAGGTACTGGTAATCCATTTTTTACCACCGATAGCGCTGCTTGCTTAAGAGGCATCGAAATTGAAGCTGATGCTGTGGTTAAGGGTACTAAGGTAGATGGTGTTTATAGTGCTGATCCCGTTAAGGACCCAACCGCCACTTTGTTTAGTGAACTTTCATATCGCGAAGTAGTCGAAAAAGAATTAAAGGTTATGGACCTTTCTGCCTTTATTTTAGCGCGTGATCATGGGATGCCAATTTTAGTATGCAACATGAATAAATCAGGGGCTTTATTAAGAGCAGTAAGTGGTGAAAAAGAAGGGACTCTGATTCACTAATAATTTAATCTTTAAGTTTAAGCTTAAAGAAAAATTTGATGTCTTGGTTGACCAAGCATCCCGTGTGCGGTCTCGCTTGGGACTTTGTGCGGATTTTGCAGGGCAGTGAATAACCAAAAGTTATCCCCAAGTTAATCTTGGGGAAATTGGGATTAAACTGCTGATTTACGAACAGCGCAATGCGCGGAGAAATATTATGATTAATGACATTAAAAATACCGCCAAGGATAAAATGACCAAGGCGATTGAAGCTTTAAAGACTAACCTTTCAAAGATTCGTACTGGTCGTGCTCATCCAGCAATCCTCGACGGGGTGATGGTTGCTTATTACGGTTCTGCTACCCCGCTTCGTCAGGTTGGTTCTATTACCGCTGAAGATGCTCGTACTTTATTAGTAACCGTATTTGATCGTAGTGCTATTTCTGCAGTAGAAAAAGCTATCATCAACAGCGGTCTTGGTTTAAATCCTGCTACTGCTGGTACTTCAATTCGTATTCCACTTCCTCCACTTACCGAAGAACGTCGTCGCGAATTAATTAAGGTAGTGCGTGGTGAAGTTGAACAGATCAAGGTTCAAATTCGTAACGTACGTCGTGATGCAAATGCTGATGTTAAGGCTCTTCTTAAGGATAAGGAAATTTCTGAAGACGAAGATAGAAAGGCTCAGGAAGATATCCAGAAGTTGACCGATGGCTACATCAAGAATGCAGATGAAGCCTTGGCAGCTAAGGAAAAGGAATTGATGGAAATCTAATTTCCAAGCTTAACTTCCCCGAAAATATCTTTCGGGGAAGTTGTATTTTCTCTGAGAGAATCCAAGTAAAAGGTTCAATAGTTCATGAGCACTACTATCGCCCAACTAAAAAATTTAGCTGCCTCAAACATGCCTAAGCATGTGGCTATCATTATGGATGGCAATGGCCGCTGGGCTGAAAAGCGTGGCAAACTCCGTATCTTTGGTCATCGTAATGCAGTTAAAGCTGTGCGCTCTAGTGTGCGTTTTGCGGCTGAGCAAGGGATTGAATGTTTGACTCTTTTTGCTTTTTCTTCAGAAAACTGGCGTCGCCCAGAAGATGAAGTTATGGGGTTGATGGATTTATTTTCGTGGGCATTAGAACACGAGCTTCGTTCGTTGTGTAAAAATGATGTGTCGCTACGTATGATAGGCGATATGAGTCGTTTTTCCCCTAAATTACAACAAGCGATCAAAGATGCGGAAGATGCAACCCGAGATAACAAAGGGTTGGTTTTAAATATTGCGGTAAATTATGGTGGTCGTTGGGATATCTTAAACGCTACCAAAAAGCTTATGGCTTTAGTACAAGCTGGCACCTTAGATCCTAATGTAATAACCGAAGATGATCTAACCGCTCAATTAGCAGAACCGCAAGATGTGGATTTGCTTATTAGAACTGGAGGAGAAAAGAGAATTAGCAACTTTTTATTATGGCAGGTAGCCTATGGAGAAATGTATTTTTCTGATGTGCTGTGGCCTGATTTTGATGAACAATGTTTTGCTGATGCTATAAGTTATTACGCCGGACGCCAGCGCAGATTTGGTTGTACTGGAAAGCAGATCACAGCTTCAAAGGATGAAGAAAAATAAAACTCTATTGTGCGTAAAAGGCGTGATGAAGTTTATGTAGGTTGGTGAAATTGAATACTCCAAGCTACTTTAAACGATAGCGTAAAACACTTTTCACCTCACGTGGGGCTGAAGTTTGGTTTACAAAAAAAATTTTATCTAAAATCTCCAAGAAGACTCCTTCCTCTTTAGGTGGGAGATGAATTGGTTTTTTTGCTCTTAC
>UQCV01000122.1 GCA_900539665.1 uncultured Succinivibrionaceae bacterium
ATAATGTTTAGAAAGCTGTCAAGTAGATTTCGGCAATTCATCTCACCACCTTAGAGGTGGGGGACTTCTTGCCGAGTTCTGTTAAACGCCATTATTAAGGAAAGTTTTTGAGGTTAAAAAGCCTAAATTTAAAAGCAATGTGTTAAAACCTTTACACATAAAATAGGAAATTTTTCTTAAGAATAGTTTAAGAATAGGACGTTAGGCACATTTACACCGCCTTGTGGTGCTTGAAAGTTTGGTTTGTGATAAAGTGGTAAGTATGTATAGACTTGTACCCTTAGGCTTTAGAGCGGAATTTGATTTATCTAAAATCTCCAAGAAGACTCCCACCTCTTTAGGTGGTGAGTAGTTCACAAAGTATAACTAATCACTTTAGAGTAAAGCTTTAAACGCCAATTCATTAAATAAAACTAATGTGTTAACAACGGGTGAGTTTTGGAATAGGCTTAATTGATATTTCGTTTTTTAAAGGAATTTACCATGGTCAAAAAACAGCTAGCGAGTTGCTTACTATGTTCAATGTTGCCTCTTGCTTCTGTAGCGATGGGGGCTGAAGAAAAGGTTGAAAATGCTGATTTTTCAGATGTATACAATGTTACAGTTGCAGATAACCTAATTGTAGATTCTATCGATAACAAAAAAGACAACAAAAAAGCAACTAAGTCTAAGTACGTGTATACCGTGCCATTTGATGGTGATATTGAAAAGTCTCATGAGCTAGCATTTGATAAGTTGGTGCAAGACTTAACATCTGGAGTAATGCGGGGAAACGACTTAAAGTTCGATGTTGACAGTGTTATCGGGGACGAAAATATTACCGATGAAGGACTGTGGGTAAAATTCGATGTTAAGCTAGTCCAAAAAATGATCGACGATGGCGTAGTTACGGTTTGGAATGGCTTAAGTGAACCTTTAGTTGGTTGGATTGTGCGCGGTTCAATGACAAAAGAAGATGCAAGCAATACCGTAAACGATCCTTCTAAACAGCCCAATGATGCGCAAATCGACGCAGGGCTAAATGACGAGCCAAGTGCTCCGGCAGTTTTATTAGCTTCAGGTAGTAACGATGAATTTGTAGAGGCGCTAAGTTCTCTTGGCAATACCAATAAGGTTAAGTTCTTATTGCCTGTAAATGACATTGATGATTTGTCGGTAATTTCTTTACAAGATGTACTGGCTAATAATGCTCAAGCAATAAGAACAGCTTCCCAAAGATATACCTCAGGTAATGCAGTGGTGGGGCTCTTAACTACTGGGACTGATGGCAAGTTGTATTTTTCATATCATGTTTACAACTTAGTTAGTGGGGCTGAAGTTATTAGTGGGGACTTAAGTGGTACTCCTACTGAAATTTCTGATGCCTTCTTAATGCAATTAAAAAAACATGCAGGAATGTTGGCTTCTTTAACGCCACCAACTCAAAGTTCATCAACAGGTGCGGAGAATGAATCAGCAAATAATGGAGCTGTGGATAAACAAGCTCCTGGAATTAAAGATTCTGAGCATGCGGTTATCCAAATTTTTGGTATAGAAGATGACGATGGCGAAATTCGCAAAGTTATAGACGCCTTGTATAATGCCGGGGTTCTTGATGTGGTGATGAGACCATCGATTGGTAGTATGTTCTTTGACCTAACCTATCCTGACACTTATAATTGTGTTGAGAGATTGGCAGGTATTTCAATTTTAAAGAAGCGAGCCGATGGATTAGTGTTTGACTTTATGTCAAAAGAAGAAAAGTCAGATGTTAACGGCACTTTTGGCGATAAATCTTCTGCATTAAATGAAAAAAATCCATATAATAATGAAGGATTAGATTCAACAGTCCCTGAAACACAAGAATTAAATACAGAAAATTCATCGACTGTAACAAAGAATACGGAAACTTCTCCGACTGCTACAGAACCGACTGTTACAAAGCCGACTGCTACAAAAAAAGTGCAAAGAAAAAATGGGTCACAGCGGTATCCAGATCCAAATTCTGTTTTGCATACAGGCGGAGGTCTTGGTAAGTAAAATATAGGAATATAGCAAAGTTATATGCTAGGCAATAATGACAGCAACAGTATGGGCGGACATCAGATCCCATTGTATATCGGACTTGGACAGCCTGAGGATACTTTTGCGTCTTTTTGCGTAGATGAAAGGGTTAACTCCGTTCCTTATTACTATTTAAAAAGCACCTTTGATAATGACCTTTGCAATGATGGCCGATTCCTTTACTTATACGGTCCTGAAGGTTCTGGCAAAACCCATCTTTTAAAAAGTGCAGCTAACGAAGCTCAATTAAAAGGGCTGACTTGGGTCGCTGTTGATATCTCTGATATCTTAGCGCTTGAAAATCCAACCATGTTGGATGGTTTGGAACAAAACTGCCAAGTTATTTGCCTTGATAATATCGACTCCATTGCGGGGCGCCCTGATTGGGAAGGCGAACTTTTTGCTTTGTTTAACCGTTGGCAAGCAACTGAAGGTGGGGTCTTTATCGTTACCGCATCTAAAGATCCGGAAGAAGCTGGTTTTAAAAAGCGCGACTTATTAACACGTCTTGAAAGTGGAGCTTCTTTGGCAATAAAACCTTTACCTCAAGATCGAATTGCCGAAGCTTTAGTCGTAAGAGAACGTGAAAAAGGTAATGTGCTAAGTCGACGTAATGCTCAGCAAATAGCTAAACGTTGTGAAACTATGAATGAATCCGTCGCTGTATTAAACAAGATGGTTAAGGCGGTTATGGTTAATAAAAAGCAAAAGTTCACCGACTTAATTCTGCGTAACGTTTTAGGGCTTAAAGATTAAATAATAAGCAACAAATCAATTGGTTGTTTACTTCCATTAAATAAAACTCGGATTTTCATATTTTTTATGACATATGAGTAAGTCCGAGTTCATAGCCCCGC
>UQCV01000123.1 GCA_900539665.1 uncultured Succinivibrionaceae bacterium
CCGCTATTTGTTGCTATAAATCCATGTTGATATATTTTCTAGATATCCAATCATCATTGATTTCCTTTTGTAAAGCCCCAATCAAGCGCTCTAAGCTTTCTTCATTGGGGAATATTCTAATAACTCTTTCCCTGCGCCTTATTTCTTCATCTAGGCGCTCTATATTGTTAGAGGTACGCATCTTGATTTTTGATGTACTGATAACCCGTAAACAAGTAACTTCACCATCGCCTAATCCGTGAAATCCGCAATCCCCTCAACATAGTAGATAATAAAGCTCGTCATTTATTTCTACCGTTAAGGGTTTTATGTTTAGCGCTCGTATCCTTTTCATTTGAAAGTGTGCTTGCCTCATTAGGAGTTGCAACTACCTCATTTGGAGTAACACTTTTAGGCTCAAGCTTAAGGCGTGGATTTTCCTTAGTTAAAAACCCGTCTCGAGTAGAGAAGAAATCACGGCGGTAAAATACATCCCCAGCAATGGCCCAAGTCCGAGCAGTTTCTAACTTATCTTTTGGCCACGTGACACTTTGCCAATTAGCGTTATTCTTATCAAGCATAAAGCCTTGCGGTTCGTGACCAGGAGTCATAATGACGACGTTATGCTTAGTCTTATTTGAATCGGACCACATATAAGCAAAGTTTTGGTTATACTGCATAATAGCGCGTCCGCCCCCACAATCATTATTGAGGTCACGACCTACCATCGGATAAACGGCATCAACCCCAGCATAAGAAAGCAAGGTCGGCGCCATATCAATTTGGCTGACGATACGATCATCACGGCGAGGCTTAATATCAGCTCCGAGGATGAGAGCTGGAATCTTAAAGTGCTTGATTGGCACTAATGTCTCACCGCTTACGCGACTATCATGGTCGGCAATGATTAAGAAGATAGTGTTTTGCCAGTAAGATGACGCCTTTGCTTTTTTGATGAATTCACCTAACGCATAATCTGCATACTTAACTGCATTATTACGGGTCTGTTTTGGTTGTTCATAAAGCTCAATGCGGCCATCAGGAAATTCAAATGGATCGTGATTAGAAGAGGAGAACACTAAACTAAAGAATGGCATGCCACTGGCGTTAGCTTTAGTGAAATACTCATGAACTTTATTAAACAAATCTTCGTCGCTGACGCCCCAAGACCCCACAAAAGCTGGGTTTTTATAATCTTCCTGGCCAATGATAGTTTTTACCCCATTAGCTAAGAAGAAGCTCTTCATGTTATCAAAGTGTGTTTCCCCACCATAGATAAACGAAGTGTCATAGCCCTTTGCTTGCAATAAATTTGGCAAAGAGAAGAAGAACTGCTGCGCCCGGTCTTGCTTTAAAACTGCAGGTAGTGGAGTTGGTAAAAAGCCAGTTACTACCCCTTCAATCCCGCGGATAGAACGAGTACCAGTTGCATAAGCATCGGTAAAGAACCAACCTTCACGAGCTAAAGCATCGATATTAGGAGCTAAATCAAGTCCACCCAAAGACTTAACGAACTGCGCCCCAAAACTTTCTTGTAACAACACCACAATATTTAAAGGACGCTCGCGTCTAATGACCGCCGGATTAAAACTTCTCGTCGGCGCTTCTTTAGTTGCTGGAGCAAACTGAGCAGGTTTACGGCAAGATTCCCCGTTTATGCGGCTCACTAAAACTTCGGTTTTCATGTTACCGTAATAATCAATAGCACTCTTTCCGCTTTTCATGCGGGTAATAGCGTAAATCACGGAGTAGGTTGAATTTAACGTGAGCTCATTGGTTAATGGATTTTGGCTAAAGGCCACCATGGCAGGATTTAAAGGACGATGACCTAAGGTAGAACGCGCCGCAAGCACTGCGCCCGCTTCACCTAGCACAAAAACTACTAATAAAAGTCCAACCCCAATTTTTTTACCAAAACCAAAGCTCTTAAAAAAGTAAATGAAGGTGCCTGTGAACGTCCCTAAAAACAGGACTAAAGCGATGATAACCTCGACTAAATGCCCTCTTAATAACAGATTGGTAACTTCTTTTGGGTACTTTAAATATTCCACAAAGAAGCGATTAGGACGGACCCCGTACTCATCTAAGAAGCCAGGGGTGGCCGCTTCCATAATCACCACTACCGCAAGCAATAAAGCGCATAATAAAGCAGTCCCCAACTTTAATGGTTTAACCAAGGCTTTGACGTAGCCTGATATGAACGCCACAATGACGAACACTAGCACGAGTAGCGTCATTAAGTAGCCTAAAGACGATACGTCTATTCTAAACCCTGACCAAAGTAGCTGAGACCAAGTATAGCTATCACCAATTATGTCCGCCTTATACCACACAAAAAACACGCGGCATAATAAAAACCATAGCGGTAGCCCTATCGCCATATAGACGAGAGGTTTAAAGACTACAAAGAGCGCGCTTGCTCCGCCAAACCAAAATTTTAAATTCATAAGAAATCTCAAGTTGTGACACATCCACAAAAAAATAAAAGCAAAGTTTTTGGTTCACATAAGTCCAAACGTATTGAAAACCTAGTAAAGCTCCAAGCCTAGCCAAGCCTCTAGTACAGCCTAGCAAAACAAAAGCTTAGAACTACTTAGCCAAATAAATCTTTAACAAGCAAAGCCTCAAACCAAGCATGCTTTATATTAAGCCCCAAGATTTACGTTTGTAGGTGAACATGTATGTTGTAATCAATTTGTTATTTAGTTTTGGGGTCGCAGTTAGGCCCATCAACTAAAAATAAAAAAACTTCAAATACCTAAGGCACTTAACGTCCGCCAATTATTAAAAGTAAATATTAGGTCTTAAAAGGGTAACTAGACCGTTTTTGTATTTTAGATATGGCGCATTTGGGCCTCGTCAACTACCCACCACCTAAAGGTAGTGGGCTTGTAACTGCCCAGTCGTAATAAC
>UQCV01000124.1 GCA_900539665.1 uncultured Succinivibrionaceae bacterium
AAGCCTGAAAATGGTGTACGATTACAAGCTACACTTCAATCAGAACCCCACGGGCCTGCCCGTGGGAGCAGTCAGTTTCTTCTATGGTTTGACAGAAAAGCCAAAGTGATCAATGGTCTTGAGCCTTGAAACACCGTTTGAGTTTTTAGTGACTCTGTCATACATTGTACACTTTTGTGTTAGTGCTAGAGTGATTTTTAAGGGATGAACATCAATAAATTTGAATTGTTTAGCGGTCTAAGCAAAAAAAATTGTGGCTTGCTATAGAGTGAATTACCGTTTTAGAGAGTAAATGGTGAGGTAAGCTATGTCGCTTAACCATGTTACTACTAAAGGTACGAAAGGTCTAAACTAATGCTCCACTGTTTCACTTTAGTTGCTGTGCCTTAATTACTTTGCTTAGTTTTTTAGCCTCACTCACAAATCTTATGGGATAGCGGGTTACGGACGTAGTTCTTCCTGCTGGCGTCAAATAGTCGGAGGAAGAAATAATCATCATTCGGAAGACCGAAAGCCTGCCGCCGTAAAACCTTGAACTCGGCATATGGAAGTGCCTAGAGCAACAGACAAGCTGTACCCGGTCAAAACGTACCACGGGAAGGCTTTGGCCGAAGCAAAGATGACGCAGAACCTGCTCCCTGTGTCAGTTGATATGCATACTCCCGCCACAGACAGGACAGATGCGATCCGATTTCGCGAGTTCCAGCTTGCCGCTTAAGAAAACACCTCACGACCGGAAACAGACCTGCTTCCTGTCGTATCGGAGTTATTGCATCCCTCCCGCCGGGATGGGATGCTTAAAAAAGAGTACCTCGTTTCTGAAAACGCCAATTGTCCGTCGGATTCGGTATGTGTATAATTCATGTATGGACTTCGTCTTGTTGAGTTTGCACATTCCAGTAAGAAATGCATTTTCAGCATAGACGATGGTCCTTTTTTTGCAATTGTCGGGTCGGAGTGTCCTTACAACTCGTTGGCCATCCTGTAGCTCCGGGGTGGGGCGCTGTCAAAGGAAGAATGGCCTTTTATGCTCCCGCCCCGTCCTTTGGGGCGGGAGGGATAAATGGCCGAATGACCTTGGAAACAGTACAGACCGGTGCTTCCTAACACTACCGGGAATGTCACTTATCCCATAAGAAAAATGATTGCCCCAAAATTATCCCTACAATCAAGTAAACATCATGGAATGAATTTGGGAAAGAAATTGATTATGAAGAAGTTTATAAACAAATCGCAATTATGAAGGAGCGCTCCATAAGATTTTTGTTTAATGCATTACAAAAATCCTCTTATGCAACTACTTCAAATCAATTTTAACCATTTGTGTAGAGTCATAAGGCTCCTCACAAACTTAAAATATGGAAGAACACAATGGTTATGACCCCGTAAACACAACATTAAAATTTACCCAAATTTACCTCAAAAGCTTAAATTGGAATTAATGAAAATGACTAAAAATATTCTTGTTACTGGAGGCGCTGGCTACATCGGTAGCCACACTGTGGTTGAACTAGTCAAAGCAGGATACAACCCAATTATCTTTGATAACTACTGTAATAGCTCACCGCTTGTAATCAAACGCCTAGAACAACTTACTGCACAAAAACTTAATGTTTACCAAGGTGATATTAGATCCGAAGATGACTTAACTAAAGTCTTCTCCAGCCACAACATAGATGGGGTAATTCATTTTGCTGGCTTAAAAGCAGTAGGCGAATCTTGCCAAAAACCACTTGAGTACTACGATAACAACGTTAATGGTACCTTATGCCTGCTACGGATCATGCGCAAATTCAATGTCAAAACTTTATTTTTAGCTCAAGTACCACAGTTTATGGCGAGCCTTTAATTGTTCCTATTCCAGAAGAGGAGCCTCTAAAGCGTCCAGCTAGCCCTTATGGCGAAACTAAAGTAGCAGTTGAGTACATTTGCAACGACCTATACAAAGCAGACTCAACCTGGAGTCTTTGCATGCTCAGATACTTTAACCCAGTTGGTGCGCATGAAAGTGGTCTCATTGGTGAAGATCCCAAAGGAATCCCAAACAATCTAATGCCTTACATCTCACAAGTAGCTGTAGGCCGCCGGGAATTTGTTAATGTATTTGGCAATGACTACCCGACCAAAGACGGAACTGGGGTCCGAGACTATATCCATGTTGTTGACCTAGCCAAAGGACACGTAGCCGCCCTGGCTCATTGTCTTGGACATAGTGGGTTTTATACCTATAATCTTGGTAATGGCACTGGGGCAAGCGTACTAGATATTATAAATGCATTTAGCGCTGCAATTGGTCGTCTCCATATAAATTTACCCCAAGAAGAGCTGGTGACATCGCATCTTACTACTCAAATCCAGAAAAGGCTTGGCAAGAACTAAAATGGAAAGCGGAAAAAACTCTCCTTGACATGGCTAAAGACAGTTGGAATTGGCAGTCCAAAAACCCTAATGGTTACCAAGAGGATGAATAAAGTTCTCTCTGTTGGCCATTAAACTCCATGTTATAAAACCAATTGGCGTCGGAACTTAAGCATTCCCGACGTCAAAACAAGATAACGTTTAAGCGCCTTACGCTTTGTGTAAAGTTAGTTTGTGACATATTATCAATATTTGTGAGTTATCTCACACTCCTCAATGTAACCGTATTTTTTTCTTTTTTTTCAAAAAAAGGGGGGGAAGCTTTTTTCTTTTTTAGCCACTTTTAAATTAGAGTCATTACAAGCTGGAGTTTCAATGTCCAACTTCTTAGCTCTGATTACGTTTTTACTCTAGCTCGTTTAGTATAAAACGGTATTACTTCAACCTTTTCAGGCATTTGCC
>UQCV01000125.1 GCA_900539665.1 uncultured Succinivibrionaceae bacterium
ATTTTTAAATATTGATCGGCATTGGGTAACACAATAGTTTGTGAAGCGTTTGTTTAAAAATTGTAAAAATAAGGCGGTTATCAGTTAAACCGCCATTATTTCACTCAGTTTCATCAAACGGATCACCTAAAACGGTAATTCATCCTCTTCAAACAATCCGAGATCTTCGTAAGTAGGCTTCTCCAAGCCATTTTTCGCAATATACTTATATAGCTAGCAAATATGCTCTTCCTTAAACGAGTTTGAATATTGCAACTTGCTTGACACAAACCGCACGCCTTTTGTCCGAAATTTGCAAACCATGTTGTTACCAAGTGTTTTACGTTTAAAAACACGGGTTTGAATTTTTGATATGATGATATGGCAAATGTCTTAAGATAGTCTGGAGGCCTTGCTTTTTATTTATTGCTTTGGCTTACAGTCTGTTTTATATTTAGCTGTCTGTTTTAATACTTGCTCTATTAATGGAGCCGAAGAGGAAATTTATGCACGTAGCACTAGGTGTTGAATACAACGGTAGAGCGTATAACGGTTTTCAGAGACAAAAAGATGTAGTTAGTATTCAAGGGGCTTTGGAACGTGCTATTTCTACAGTTGCAGCTGAAGAAATTAGTATTATTTGCGCAGGTCGCACGGATGCTGGGGTGCATGCTACAGGTCAAGTGGTGAGTTTTGATTGCTCTAAAGTTAGAAGCATGCAGGCTTGGACCTTAGGCGTTAACGCTAACTTGCCTCCTGATATTGCAATTACTTGGGCTCAGGAAATGCCTGCAGATTTTCATGCGCGTTTTAGTGCTACAGCTAGACGTTACCGCTATGTTATTTTTAATGGTAGGTCTCGCCCAGGTCTTGGTAGTGGTTTAGTAACTCATTACCATATGGGAGAACTCGATGCAGCCAAAATGCAAGAAGCAGCAATGTGTTTAATTGGCGAACATGATTTCACTACCTTTAGAGGGATTAATTGCCAAAGCCGTACCCCAAACCGCGATGTACACTTTGTAAAAGTATGGCGCCAAGGGAGCTATGTAGTGGTAGACATAGCAGCAAATGCTTTTTTGTTACATATGGTACGTAATATTGTCGGTTCTTTATTAGAAATAGGTAGTGGCAAACATGAAGTTTCTTGGATGGCGGAAATTTTTGCGGCCAAAAATAGACAAATTGCTGCTGCTACCGCTCCATCTGATGGACTGTATTTGGTAGATGTTACGTATCCGGCTCAGTTTAGAGTACCACGTCCTGACAACATTGGGCCGTTATTTATGTTGTAATGCAAATTGTTTGGTAAGCTGTAGTGTAGATTGTAAAGCAAACTGTAGGGTAATTTGTAAGACAAGCTGTAGGACCAACTGGTGCTTTTAAGTGTCACTCTTTTTTTTAGGTTGGCACTTTCATAGTAATAGGTATATACAATTAACAGTGCTAGACGCTTGCATTAATAAACACTTGCGGTAATAGTGGTAATAGACAATTAACAGCAATAGACAACTAATAGCAAGCTAGCGAACAGCAATTTAGTTAATAGTAATGCAAGCTAATGATATTTTAGCTAATAGTAGCAATAGGAATATACAATTCATGCTAAAAGCTCCTAAACCACCTAAAGATCAAAGTTTTAATAGTCGTGCCGAATTCTTTAAAGATCATATTTACGGCACAACTAAAGGTAAAATCAGAGCAGCAGTAGTGTGGCGTGATTTGCAGGAAATATTACAAAGTTTTCCGGCGGGCCAAAAGCTACGAGTCCTTGACGCCGGAGGGGGCTATGGTTTTATGGCTGCTAAAATTGCGGCCCTTGGCCATGATGTTGAAGTCGTCGATATTTCTGAAGATATGATTGCTTTAGGTAAAGAAGAATTAGCCCGAAACGAAGTGGTAGGTTCCATTAACTTTACCTTAGGAGCAGTGCAGGATTTAAAAACTTTATTCCCTAAACAAAAGTTTGATCTGGTGCTATGCCATGCGGTTTTAGAGTGGTTAGTCGATCCACACCCTGTAATTGGGGTTTTAAAGAGCATGTTAGCTCCAGGTGGGATTTTATCTCTTCTCGTCTATAATCGTACAGGGTTACTCTTTCAAAGCTTAGTGGTAGGTAATTTCGATTATATTAAGGCAGGTTTAGTTAAACGTCGCCGGCAAAAATTGACACCACAAACTCCTTTAAACATTGATGAAGTGAAATTATGGCTTAAACACGAAAATCTTGATGTTGTAGGTATGAGTGGGGTTCGAGTAGTGCATGACTATATGCGCGACAAAACTGAACAAATCAGCAAGTTTGATGACTTACTTCAATATGAACTTTTATATAGCCGTCATCCAGTGTTTGCGCCTTTAGGCCGTTATGTCCATTTGTGGACCGCGCCTTTAGTTTTTGACCCTTTAGCTGTGGAAAATAATTAACGAATTAGAGATGTTTTTTTAGCAAGAGTTGTAAATTGTGGCGTAAAACCCACACGCTCGCGTGTGGAATGAAAGCCACTTTTTTATAGAAAACTATATTTCTACTACTTGGCATTAGCATAGAACAAGACATTAGCATAGAACAATATATAACCTAAATGTTAGGAAGATTGACTGTACTTCCTTGTCGTAAGACAGAAATTTACCGCTAATGTGGTCGTAGGACTCTTTGGTAATGAAAGTCCTGATTCAAACAGATTTACACTTGTAACTCCAAAGCCTGAAAATGGTGTACGATTACAAGCT
>UQCV01000126.1 GCA_900539665.1 uncultured Succinivibrionaceae bacterium
TCAAAGCCTCTTGAAAACTCACCGCCGGATAAGGCAGAGCCGATACCTTCACCTACGGCATTAAGGTAGCCGACGGTGTTGCCCCACAACTTTCCAACTTTCTGAATGAGCTCAAGAATTCCAATCTGGGCAAACTGAAAAAAGTTTGAAAAGAAGAGTTTCCATGAGCCGGTGCCGTCCTTCATCTCAACGCCGATAAGCTCAAGAGTGTCGCTGAAAAAGTCCTTCACGCCGTCCCATGCCGTGCGTATTCCCTCAAAGGTCTCACGTACTGTTTTAGCCAGATTATGAAACCACTCAATCACCGCTGGATCATCAAGCCACTCGGAAATACCGTTCAGGGTATTGGCAAGAAAGTCATTCCCCATGATGATGAGTTCACCGAATCCGCCGTTTGACTGCATGAGTCTGGTGCAGAAGGTTCCCCAGGCATTATCCAGTCTTCCGGTGGCGGCAGATACAGTGTTGAGTTTGGCTTCCAGCACTCCGTCAAAGTTGTTCTGAGAAAGTTTAGTCAGATATTCGTCAAGAGCCTTGCTGTTCTTTTCAATCTCGGTGGTTGAGCCTTTATAGGTTAAGGAAATGGTGTCACCGTTATCCTTTGCTGTAATGCCAAACTGCCTGAGTGCCTTGGTAGAGCCTTGCGAGAAGGCGATAACCGCATCGGTCAGTGTGTTCAAATCTTTGCCTGTGCCGTGGGCAATGGTAGCGTATGTTTTAAGTTGTTCGTTTGAGTTGGTAAGTCCGTTGTTGCCTAAATCCACAAAGGCTTTGGCGAGTTTATCGGTAGCGGTAGCCGTCTCATCCTCAAGACCGTTCAGACTCCAGAAAGTTTTCTGAGCAGTTTCCAAATCTCCCACTAAAGGAGAAAGTCTTGCCGACATGTCCTCGTATACACGAGAGGCCTCAAGTCCGGTGGAGATGATGCTCTTAAACATATCCACAGTCTCGGAGGCAAACTTGATGGCAAAGCCGGTCATCAGCATTTTCCAGCCGTTGGCATTCTTCTGCAGAACTCCGGTCTGATTGTCCACGGCTTTGGTTACATTTTTGATTTCAGCTTCCTGCTCCTGCATAATCTTCTTCTGTTCGGCAAGAGTGGTATTGGCATCCTTCTGCTGAGTATTCTGAGTGTTGAGAGCCTTGCTGATTTCCTTTGTCACCTTGCTCTGCTCGCTACCGATGTCAGTTACAGTTTTGGTCTGCTCATTGATGGAGTCGGTTACGGTCTTAATGCTGTCATCAAGTCCGTGAATGGCGGCATTGGTAGCCTCTGCCTGTTTTGCCGAAGCATCAAGATTTGCGCCCGTGGCGGTAGCCGAGGAGGAAACAGCGTCCTTCATAGCCGTCATTTCTTCGGCAATTTTGGAGAGTGAATCCGTCAGAGCAGACGTGTCGGCTGAAAGCCTGATGGTGCTGTCGTTCATTTTGAAACTCCTGAAAATAAAAAAGGACCTCTTTCGAGATCCTTCGTGAATGATTTGTGTTTTTAGAAAAGGTTAGTAGCCTTGCTCGTTTAATTTTCGGTATTCGTTACAACCTACTTGGACTCCTAAATCACAGGCTTTGCCGAAGTATTCCTTTGCGGTTCGTTTATTCTGTCTTACACCTTGGCCATTGTTGTATAAAATTCCTAAGTTGAAGCAACCCAAACCTGCATTCAGATTACAAGCTTTTTCGTAGTAGGTTTTAGCCTGCTGATAGTTCTGTTTTACACCTTGACCTTCGTAGTATAAACCTCCTAAGAGTCTGCAAGCTGTACCCTCATTCAGATTACATGCTTTTTCGAAGTAGGTTTTAGCCTGCTGATAGTTCTGTTTTATGCGTTTACCTTCGGCGTATAAAATTCCTAAGAGGCTGCAAGCTAAACCCTCATTCAGATTACATGCTTTTTCGTAGTGGGTTTTAGCCTGCTTATAGTTCTGTTTTACACCGCGACCTTCGTCGTATGAAATCCCTAAGTTGAAGCAACCTACACCAACATTCAGATTACATGCTTTTTCGAAGTAGATTTTAGCCTGCTTATAGTTCTGTTTTACACCTTGACCTTTGTCGTATAAAACTCCCAGGCTGTAGCAACCTGAACCAACATCCAGATTACATGCTTTTTCGAAGTAGGTTTTAGCCTGCTGATAGTTCTGTTTTACACCGCGACCGCCGGAGTATAAATCCCCTAAGAGGATACAACCCAAACCATAATCCAGATTACATGCTTTTTCACAATATGGAACTGCTTCTGTATATAATCCTGCTATGGATTTAGTACCACACAAATAAACATTATTCGCAAATGTGGTATTAGATAGAGATAAGCATATAGCAACACTTAAAAATAATTTAATTTTCATTTTTATCCTGAATGTAATTCATGTGTCTATAAGGGGGTTCTATAAATTAAAACTCGATAAATCTCTTTGAACTTAAAAGAAAAATTGTTGATTTTGAGAGCAAAAGATCAAAATAAAAATGGCTTTTTTGCTATTATTTAATCGCTAAAATAAACAAAGGAAAAAAGCCATGTCTAATTATATCATTCCAAATGCTAATTTCGATCTATTTTTAACACCTTCTTTTGTATTTTGTAGCTATTGAGACATATCTCAAAGACGACGCTATCGTTAAGTTCAAAAGCGTACTAGATACTGTAACTCAGATGCATAT
>UQCV01000127.1 GCA_900539665.1 uncultured Succinivibrionaceae bacterium
AAGCGACTTTCATCCCACACGCAAGCGTGTGGGTTTTACGCCGCAATTTATAACCCAGGAAAATTTTTTCCTGCCATATTGGGCCCAATTGGCTGAGTAAATTAAGTACAGATGGCACTTGTTTTAAAGGAAGTTAAACGTAATTTAGCGTCCAAATGGTAGTTTGGGAAATTAAATTACGTAATTACACCATGAGCTATTTTTATTGATAATATCGGTCAGACTAATGCTTGTGAGATAATCTGTGACGACGCGGTCAAGACCTTCATAAACTGAAATAGTAAGGCTTTCCCCGTTATCATTGAAAGGATTGGTTTCGTTATGGTCAAGACAACTTACCGGCGCTAAACTTCCTTCGGCACTTTCAAGTATTTCTTTTACCGTAATTGAAGCAGGGTCACGCGCTAAACGGTAGCCTCCTAAATGACCTTTAGTGGAATTTAATAGTTTATTGCGGACTAAAAGTGGAATAATTTGTTCTAAGTATTTGCGGGAAATTTTTAAACGGCTAGAAATATCCTTTAGTGAGATATAGCCCTCGTTGTAGTGTGTGGCAAGGTCTAACATCATACGTAATGAATATCGCCCCCTTGTTGAGATTCTCATAAAATCAGTCTCCTTTTAGCTAACTATTTTTATCTTAACACGGTTTTTTACGTAAAAAAAGAAATTCATACAAAATTACTAGGGAATAAACCAAAATGCTTTAAAAAACCTAGAGTTTTCAAGAGGTTAAGCTTTAAAAATTTTTTGTAAAAAATTGTTTTTAGCAGTTGAAGTAGGAATGTGGGGCGGATTTTTAAGGTTTTATCTTTAGGTTCAAAGGTCCATTTCTAAATAACTACGTATGAGCCAAAATCCTAGCATTCTATAGTTTAGGTTCGTCCTAATTTTACGTTTTGCTTAAAGGCGTAAAAATAAGTGTAGGTTATCATGAAGTTGATCTGAGATTATCAGAGTAGATGATCTCGAATTAGATGATCTTTTTAACTTTCGTTATTTAAAAGTTTTAAGTTACGCTCTTTGGTTAGTCTTGTTAACTTCTAAAAAAAACAAGGCTCCCTTAATTCCAAACCTAATTCCAGACCTAATCAAAGGCTTTACATTAAGGCTTTAGAGTCAAAATAAAATTTTTTGGTAAATTTGAGCTTTTAAATTACGAAGGGAAAAATGCTTAAAACCTAGTGCTGGACTAGGTTTTAAGCAATCGAGCCCAAATTTACTCTAAAAATTTGTAAAAAACTTTAAAAAAATGTTTGACACCAATTGGAGGCAGGCATATACTGCACACATCAAATCAATTCCTAGTAAGCAGATAGGAATACTAAGAATAACGGTAAAACCTCAATTTAAGCGAGGTGAATTTAGTCTTAGTTCAACTTGAAGCTTAAGTTAAAAGGGATGGATGAAACAGGGTTCAAATGTGCACAAAGCGTTGAGCTAAAAAGATACAGATTACGATTTGATCTTGATGCACATAAATATAACGAATGAATTGATGTTAAAAAAAAGGAAATTGCTATGTCAAAAATTAAAGAAAGTGCTCTTGAGTTAATTGGTTCTACTCCGCTCTTGCGTTTGAACCGTTATGCTAAGGTGGCTAATGTTAATGGGGCTACCATTTTAGCGAAGCTTGAATACCTCAATCCAGCTGGCTCTGTAAAGGATCGTATCGCTTTGGCCATGATTGAAGATGCCGAAAAGAAGGGCTTGTTAAAGCCTGGGGCAACCATCATTGAACCAACTTCTGGGAACACCGGCATCGGTTTAGCTTCAGTTGCAGCAGCTAAGGGGTACAAGGCTATTCTTACTTTGCCTGATACCATGAGCGTAGAAAGAAGAAACCTTCTTAAGGCCTACGGCGCAGAACTCGTATTGACTGAAGGCGCTAAAGGCATGAAGGGGGCGATTGCTAAGGCTGAGGAGTTAAATAAGTCAATTCCAAACTCAGTAGTTTTAGGGCAGTTTGTAAACCCTGCTAACCCACAAGTACATAAAGCTACCACTGGCCCTGAAATTTGGGACCAAACTGATGGTAAGGTTGATTTCTTCGTGGCAGGCGTAGGTACCGGCGGGACTATCACTGGGACTGGTGAATACTTAAAGTCTCAAAATCCAAATGTTAAGGTGGTAGCAGTAGAACCTGCAACTAGCCCTGTACTTTCTAAAGGTACTCCTGGTCCACACAAGATTCAAGGGATTGGCGCAGGCTTCGTTCCACAGGTGTTAAACACTTCTGTTTACGATGAAGTTATTGCTATTGAAAATGAAGATGCTTTCGCTGAAGGCCGTCGTTTTGCTCATGCCGAAGGGGTGTTAGTGGGGATTTCTTCCGGTGCTGCTTTGAAGGCTGCCACCATCATAGCTGCTAGACCAGAAAACGCAGGTAAGACTATTGTAGTTCTGCTTCCTGATTCTGGTGACCGTTACCTCTCTACTCCACTTTTTGCTGATTAACAAAATTGGGTTAGCTTAAAGTTTACGCAATAAAAAAGGTTCATCCCTAAATTTGGGGGTTGACTAAAGCAGTTAATTTTGTAGATAGGAATAGATAAGTTAAAATAAAGGCTCCACCGTTTAACTTTA
>UQCV01000128.1 GCA_900539665.1 uncultured Succinivibrionaceae bacterium
TGAAAATGGTGTACGATTACAAGCTACACTTCAATCAGAACCCCACGGGCTTGCCTGTGGGAGCAGTCAGCGAATTGTTTAAAATCAGCATTAAATTCACATATCAGACTGTGAAATAATATAAGTACTGCTAAGAATAGAGTTTTTTGTTTATAATAGGCTGAATTTAGATATAAGTTTATGAATTGAAACAGGACAGGTGTCGTTAGATATGTTTTTTGGAAATAACAGCGAGGCAGCAGAAAAGGCTGCGCTGGTACCTTACGTAATTGAACAAACCGCAAAAGGCGAGCGTTCATATGACATTTACTCACGCCTTCTTAAGGAAAGAATTGTTTTTCTGACCGGTGAAGTAGAAGATAACATGGCTAACTTAATTGTGGCTCAGCTTCTGTTTCTTGAATCCGAAAGTCCTGATAAAGACATCTATCTTTACATCAACTCTCCAGGTGGGGTGGTAACTGCAGGGATGAGTATCTACGATACCATGCAGTTCATTCGTCCAGACGTATGTACTTTGTGCTTAGGGCAAGCATGTTCAATGGGTTCTTTCCTCCTTTCTGGTGGGGCTCCTGGTAAGCGTTATGCACTTCCAAGTTCACGTATTATGATCCATCAGCCATTAGGTGGATTTAAAGGCCAGGCCTCTGATATTGAAATTCATGCGCGTGAAACTTTACGTATTAAAGAAGAATTGAATCGTAAATTAGCTTTACATACGGGCAGAAGTTACGAAGAAATTGTTCAGGCAACAGATCGTGACAACTTCCTTTCAGCTGAAGAAGCTAAGGCATTTGGGTTGATCGATGAAGTGTTGACCAAGCGTCCTGATGCAGGTCTTGGTAAAGCTGATTAAGAGTCACAAACTTTTATAAAATGCTATTGAAGCTTTAATTGGCGTGGTGAACGTTTAAGTTTTACTTTACGCCTAATTGAAGATTAGTTAAGAATAAGAATAGAACATAAAGGGTTATTCATGGCAGGTTCTACAAACGGTGGCAGCAAAGGCGGTGCAAAAGGCCTATGCTGTTCCTTCTGCGGTAAGTCTCAGCATGAGGTTCGCAAAATAATTAAAGGTGAAAGCGGAGTTTACATTTGTGATGAATGCGTAGAACTCTGTAACCAGATTATTTCTCAGGATGAAAAGCGTGCTGGTAATCGTAAAGATAAAGATATTAACTCTTTACCTACTCCACATGATATTCGTGAAGAACTTGATCAATATGTAATTGGTCAAGATAAAGCTAAACGCATCCTTTCAGTAGCGGTTTACAACCACTACAAGAGACAGATGGTAGGCGACGTATATGATGGGGTTGAACTTGGTAAATCCAATATTCTTTTAATCGGCCCAACTGGTTCGGGTAAAACATTATTAGCTCAGACCATGGCTAGATTTTTGGATGTGCCATTTGCAATGGCGGATGCTACGACTTTAACCGAAGCAGGTTACGTAGGTGAAGACGTAGAAAATATCATCCAGAAGCTTTTGCAAAAATGCGATTACGATCCAAAGAAGGCTGAACGTGGGATTGTTTTTATCGATGAAATCGATAAGATTTCTCGTAAGTCTGAAAACCCATCTATTACTCGTGACGTAAGTGGTGAAGGGGTACAGCAGGCTTTGTTAAAGCTGATTGAAGGGACTATTGCTTCAGTACCTCCTCAAGGCGGACGTAAGCATCCTCAACAAGAATATATTCAGGTTGATACTTCAAAGATCCTCTTTATTTGTGGTGGGGCTTTTGCGGGTATTGATAAGATTGTAGAAAAGCGCGTTGATAAGAACTCAGGTATTGGTTTTGGGGCGGCAGTGTACGGCAAGAACGATACCATGACCTTGAGTGAAAAGTTGTCCCGCGTGGAACCAGATGATTTAGCTAAGTTTGGTTTGATCCCTGAATTTATCGGCCGTTTGCCTGTAATTGCTTGTTTGGATGAACTCGATAAAGATGCGCTCGTACGTATCTTAAGCGAACCTAAGAACGCAATTACTCGTCAGTTCCAAGCTATGTTTAAGCTTGGTGGGGCAAAACTCGAATTTGCTCCTGAAGCTTTAGGCGCTATTGCCGACAAAGCTATCGAACGCCATACTGGGGCACGTGGCTTACGTTCAATCGTAGAAGGGTTGTTACTCAACACTATGTACGATTTGCCGTCTAGAAGCGAAGTTGGTCGCGTAGTTATCACTAAGGATGTGGTGGAAAAAGAAATCGAGCCTGATGTGTTTGACCGTGATGGTTTGGCTCTCGGGCGTATTAAGCATTAACAAGGACTAATAAAAGCTCTGGCCACTAATGTTAGGTTTGGTCTAAAGTAAATGGCTTGGAGTTTATGGTTAGGCAATAGGCTTAAGCACTAAAATTTTAAGAGGGATTTGGGTACACCAAGTCCCTTTTGTATCTAAGTTTCGGTGGAAATTTAAAGCAATAATCGTATTAAGTGGCTATGGATGCTTCGAACGAGCGCGCGCTTATGGTAGTAAGTACGCATGAATAAAAGAATTTTGTAAAGAATGGCTAAAACAAAGGC
>UQCV01000129.1 GCA_900539665.1 uncultured Succinivibrionaceae bacterium
GCGGGGCTATGAACTCGGACTTACTCATATGTCATAAAAAATATGAAAATCCGAGGGATATTGAACAATAGATCTTAGGTAAATTAGATCATAGGTAATTCGATTAACTTAAGCTTTTAGCTTTAAGTCTAAACTATGAAATAGAACTTACTAAATAGCCCCCATGCGTTCCACTAATGACACCGCATTTTGTACGCCATCTTTAAGCTTAGAAAGCCCTGCTTCCGCTTCCTGACTTGAAGCCACCGCTTCTTCTACAGCGTTAGCAACGTTAGTTACAGCCTCACCAGCTTTAATGTTTTGTAATTCGCCTTCGAGTTCACTGATGCGGTTATGCACTTCATCAACGATAGCGGTAGTTTGAGCCATATTGTCCTGATGGTTCTTTACGGCTTCACCTAAAATATCTAACGCTGAACTAGTAGCATTGTTTACTGCATCAATTTTTTCGTTATTCTTGTCAGCTTCGCCGATAATGAAATTAATTTGATTGGTAAATGTGTCGACACTAGTATCAATTTTTGAAGAAGCTTCCGCTGTATCTAAAGATAGTTTTTTAACTTCGCCTGCTACCACTGCAAACCCACGCCCATGTTCACCGGCACGAGCAGCTTCAATAGTTGCGTTAAGAGCTAAGAGGTTTGTTTGATTAGATAGAGATGAAATCATGCTTGTACATTCACGAATTGAATCCATCTGTTCTCTTAAAGCGGAGAATGACTTCACCATTTCATGCTGGTTATGTCTAAGTTCTTCAATATCCCCACTAATATCTCCGATAACTTTATGGAGTTGTTCAATAAAATCAGCTTCGTTTTGGATAGAGTCGGAAATTCTAGCGGTAGAGTCTGCTATTTCATGCCCTGCCCCGATAAGACCATCAATTAAGTCTTTTGACGAGTGGTTAGAAAGGTCTTTAACTGCAGTTGATAAATTAGTCAACTGTTCAACAATACTAGCGTACGCCTTTTCACTATGAGCAAAGGAGCTTTCAATTGCTTCGGCAATACCATTTCCTTCAGTTGCGAGCTCTCTGAACTGCTTAACGAGTTTGTCTGATTTATTATTAAATAAGCTCATTGTTCCACCATCCCAATAACTATTATGAGAAAGATCTAACTTAATGCACAACTACTTGCCTAAATGCTTTGAGGCTTTTAGATACCTATTTATCTAACTAGGCTCTCAAAAAGCAGTTATACACGTTTCTTGACCTTAAAAGAAAGCAATGTCGAATCCTAGTTTAGGCAAACAAAACAAATAGACTTCTGTTAAAGCAACAAGTCTATCGCATTCACTTTTCTGCGAACATTAAGTATTTCTAAGAAAAGTTTGCCTTAAGCTTGAACCTAACTTTTTCTTTTTACCCTTATAAACAATTCAACATTATCTTTTACGGGTTTAACCAAAATTCGAGGTTATTGTAAATTTAGAAGCAAAATAATTGTGTGACAAAATACCTATTTGCATAAAGAGACTAAAGGTTCCGTTCTAAAATGTGAAGTTCTTAACCTCTTTTAAAACTAAAAAAATTATTTCCCCAAAGTTTTCGCCCAAATGTGGCTATATTTTGCGCAAATTGTTTCTTTTTTATACAATATACAATATTTTAAAAAAAACACTTGCGCAAAATTAAGAATAGGTTAAAATGACCTTGTTTTCTGAAAGCGGGAATAGCTCAGTTGGTAGAGCATA
Source organism: uncultured Succinivibrionaceae bacterium (assembly GCA_900539665.1). Classification (GTDB taxonomy): domain Bacteria; phylum Pseudomonadota; class Gammaproteobacteria; order Enterobacterales; family Succinivibrionaceae; genus WG-1. The sequence continues at coordinate 1,696 of UQCV01000129.1, forward strand.
ACCTTGCCATGGTTAGGGTCGCGAGTTCGAGCCTCGTTTCCCGCTCCAGAATGCCCGAGTGGTGAAATCGGTAGACACAAGGGATTTAAAATCCCTCGGAACTTATACTTCCGTACCAGTTCGATTCTGGTCTCGGGCACCATTTCAATAAAGTTTAATTTCCTTAAACTCCTTTAGAATCAAGCCTTTCAATCAAAACTTAATTTAATAAATTAACAGATTTAGTAAAATCTGTTAAGTATTATTAGCAAAATTATCTTCCTCAGGTTGTGTAACATCAGGGTCTGTTACATCACTATAATCAGTAAATAACATGTCTATTTCTGTATTAGATATAGAGCCTGAAGCCTCAGGTATAGCACTAGCTACAACGTTATATACAGCATTGCTAGTAACAGGAAACATATTACCTTTTTCTACAGCATCAGTAGCTGTAGGTTGATTTATTAAATCTTTAAAATCCCCTGTAAAAGCTACTCCATGTAAACTAGTATCTGATACTTTGGTTTGTACTAATGCTTTTAGTGTAGCTAACTCATTAGTGACAACCTTATTAGTTAATGGAGCACTACTAGTGCCATCTAACTTAGTATCACACTCTAACTCTTTTGGTTTATTCTCTAAATCCGGCTCTTCGTGCATATATGTGGGTAAAAGAGCCAATTTAGCAACACATATAGCTCTTTCTTTTCGAAAGGCTAGTTCTTTAAAAATTTGAATTCTGAAATTGAAAAGGCCACGTCTTTACTGTATTT
>UQCV01000130.1 GCA_900539665.1 uncultured Succinivibrionaceae bacterium
ACCTAGAGAAAACTTTTCTTAAGTCTTTAACTGTAGGTTTACCTAAATTGGTAATTACAGATTTTGAAAGACCGTTAAGATTGATTGCACAAGGTACACATACCTGCTCTGATGAAATACCACGAGTATGAGTACACTTTTCTCTATGATGACTTTCTCTAGGTAAACTAAAATTTGATTTTTTATGATTTCCTTTGAAACTTAAGGGGAAGAATGTTTCATCAGCTTCTACAACGCCATCCAGTTTTACTTCATCGTGCATTGTTTGCAGAGAATCTAAAATCTTATGTCTCCATTTAAATGCTGTATCAGCATTGATACCACATTCTTTAGCACTCTTTCTGATACTCATTCCCTGCATCATACAGTTAATGTATTTTCTCCATACTTTCTCTGAATAAGGTGATTTATAAAGAATAGTATTAGTTTTGGCTGTAAAGGTTTTATTGCAGTCTTTACATAAATATCTTTGTTCACCTTTATCAGATTTTCCAAATTTAACTATATGCTGAGATTTGCAATAGGCACAGTTGCAAGTAGTTCTGGACTTAGACTGATTTGTAGAATTTCCACCTTTTACTTTTCTTAAAAAGGCTTTCTTTTCAGATTCTGAAAGGTTATTGAAGATTTGAAATAATATATTAAGCTCTGTCATATCATCACCATAATTATTTCTATTAACTGTTTAAATTATAGAATAAAAATGATGTTTTATCAACTGGCTGTACGAACAGAGCTATTATTTTTGACTTACTCTTATACCTACTAAATAGATAGTATAGATAATTTATATATTTAGCACGGCGGTTAATTAACCCTAAAACTAAAATACTCCCTGCGAAGCTAAATTAGCAAATTTAGGACTGCAATTTTTCAATGGTTAAAACCACGCGCTTAAGTTTTGGTTCCTTTTTAAGCTCTTGGCTTTTACAATTAAAGATCCCAGCTAAGGCCACCGGAACCAATGGAGAAGAATTAGTCAGATGTTGTGCTGTTTCTTGCCCCCCTAGCCCTAAAACTAATGGAAATAACGGTCGCATCAACGATGGGACCTTATACTCCTTCCACAAATTCTTTAGAACTTGAGAATGAGCCCGAAGGGTTGGTTGTAATCTTGTGGATAGAGAAGGCGTAAACAACAATGTAAGTTGCTCAACTGCATATGGCACCTCAAAGTAACTCATAACCGTAAAATCACGGTTAAATTCAACTTTATCGGAGCCTGCTTTTAAGCCTGAAACACTTATATTATTATGTGGCTGAGTCGAAGCGCTAGCTAACGTTGATTCTAAAGAAGCTAGGTTAAGAGATATTTTAAACAAAGCCACCTCGTAACTCGCCCCAATTGCCAGCTTAATTTCAAGATTACGTAAGACCTCAACATCAGGCAAAACAAATAAGCCCCCAGCGTACACAAACACCCGTAATCCATCGCTTAACATTGAGGCATGGTTATCGCTACTTAGCTCCATAAAGCTTAATAGCTCGCTTACCTTAGATGCGTTTAAGACTAAACCAAATTCTGTTTTTAAATAGGCACGAACTAATTCTCTTTGTAACTCAATTGGGTTAGCATAACCTAGCGAAAGTTCCTTTAACTTAACTAAACTAAGTCCCTCAAGAGCATGACATTTAATCTTTAACAGCTTAAGCTTTTCAGATAAAAGTTGAGCATAAACCATTTTGCTTGCACCTAGACTTCTAGCACTTGCCACTGCGCTTTTTAAAACTTGCGGAAAACGTTCCTTTAATAAAGGCACAATTTCATGGCGCATAAAATTTCGGTCATACTCAATTTCATTGTTGGTTGGGTCTGTAACAAACTTAAGGCTTAGTTGTGCACAACTTTGTTCAATTTGTAAGCGACTAAAAGGCAACAATGGTCGAGCTAAAAGGCCAAGCCCAAACGCTCGGTCACAAGGTAACGCCGACATCCCATCGAGCCCGGAGCCACGCATTAAAGCTAACAGCATGGATTCAAGTAAATCATCTGCGTGGTGAGCTGTAAACAGGACGCTATTTGCTCCCACATGACGCGCTAATGCCGCGTAACGCGCTTCACGTGCACAAGCCTCAACAGAACCAACAGAAGAAACTTCAACATGTTCAACTGTAAATTTAAGAGCCAGCTTTTGGCACTCCGCACGACAAAAATCTGCCCAAGCGTCAGCAACTTCTTGTAAATGATGATGCACATAAACAGCTTCAACCTGCGTGGCCAAAGCTCTTTCTTGCGCAACTAGCTCTAACAACAGGCGTGAATCAGCGCCCCCGCTTAAAGCCACAACCCAATGTTTGCCAGCGTAATGACGTAAAAAGTCTTTTATATCAACTTGCATCGTGAACTACTCACCACCTAAAGAGGTAGAAGCTTCGTAATTACTCATTAGAGTAATTCTAAAGAAGTTTGATAGCTATGCTATCCT
>UQCV01000131.1 GCA_900539665.1 uncultured Succinivibrionaceae bacterium
TACGAAGACCAGAAGCTAAACGCTTGTAGGTGGTGTCAAGAGAGTTAGTGGAGTTGCTGAGCATGCGCTTAGCATTAAGTGATGACACGTTAGTGTTTACATATAAAGCCATAATAAGTTCCTCTCAATGATAGTTGTTCTTATTTCTTCGGTTACTCTTTTTATCGGCTAAAAAGATGGAAACTTAATACTTCTGGCGTGATATTTAAAAAAAATTATAAAAAGTGTGAGTTTAAGCTGATATTTACTGATGTAAACAAAACCTAAAATCAAAGGCCAAGTAAAAGACAATATAAAGTTCAAGGTAAAGTTCAAGGTAAAGCCTAATACAAATACCAAGCCCAATAAAAACTCAAACCAACTCACAAAAAACAAAAATGTTAAGCGTAAAGCTAAACATTAACTTCAATTTCAACTTCAAGCTTAATAGCTATTTCCAAAATAAAAAAACCTCGATCCAAAGACCGAGGAGAGGTTACAACTAGCTCAATAGTTGGAAAAAGGTATCACGAGGTACCCAATACCCAAATCTTTGTTTGGGTATACAGGTTAAATTTTAAAAGTTGTTTTTTAGCCTAAGAGACTTAAAGCCATCTGTGGACGTTGGTTGGCTTGACTTAGGATGCTCTGAGAAGCCTGCTGAATGATGCTCTGCTGAGTCATGTTCGCAGTTTCGGTTGCAAAGTCAGTATCACGGATACGGCTACGCGCGTCGCTTACGTTTTCAGAAACGTTAGACTGGTTTCTGATAGTTGATTCAAGACGGTTTTGCACAGCCCCAAGTTCGGCCCGCTTAGAGTCTACGGTTGAAATAAAGCCGTCAATGTTTTCAAGAACTTTCTGGGCATCTTCAGCAGTTGCGATATTAAATACCTTCTTCTTAGATACAGCGTCAGTACTAAAACCAGTACGGGCACCATCTGCAGTATTATCAGTCTTTACGGCAGCGCCGGCTTTATTCTTAGCAACGGTAGCGACACCTTCAATATCGAAGCCTTGGTCTTTCTTGGCACCTAAAGCTAAGCTTACACTAATCTTTTGGTTAGCGTCAGCGCCAACTTGGAAGTCTACTTGGTCCTTAGAACCGTCGAGGAGCTTTTCCCCGCCAAAGGTAGTGTCTTTAGAGATACGGTCGATTTCAGTACAAAGCTGAGTTACTTCTTGCTGTAAAGCTTCACGGTCCTTAGCAGAGTTGGTGCCGTTAGCACTCTGAAGAGCCAAAGTACGGATACGCTGGTACATGGTGGTCATTTCGTCCATTGCGCCTTCAGCGGTCTGAGCGTAAGAGATCCCATCCTGAGCGTTACGGTTACCCTGTTCAAGACCGTTAATCTGAGAAGTTAAACGGTTAGAAATCTGAAGACCGGCAGCGTCATCTTTAGCACTATTGATACGAAGACCAGAAGCTAAACGCTTGTAGGTGGTATCCAAAGAAGTGGTAGAGTTGCTGAGCATGCGCTTAGCGTTCAATGAAGAAACGTTGGTATTAACATAAAGAGCCATAATTCACCTCGATGATTGATACTTTTGTTTTATGTTTAGGTTTGGTTATTTGGGGTAAGGTTTTAAGCCAAAAGTATTAAGTTTTTGGCTCGGGCGCCTTTACTAACTTCCAACCTAAAGTTGTTGTTATTGGTTTTGTGTGATGGGCTATTGCCTTGCCATCATGTCCATATTGTCGGCAGGTTTGGGATTTTCTGTAGTTTGTTTTGGCAAATTTTTTTTAAAAAAGGCAATTTTCTAAATCTATGTGATTAATCTCAAAAATACTGGCCGGTTTTTACCTAGTTTAGGTTCTAAATTAAGCTTAGGCTCGGTCCTTGATGACTCGATTAAAACTAAATTAAAGCTAAATTTAGGTCTGGATTAAATAAGCTTAGGTTTGGTTCCAGCAGAAAAACAAAAACAAAAACAAAAAAACGGAGCGCTTATTCATATATATATGAACTTAGATTAAATTAAAGAGTCCTTGAAGGGGCAGTTGGAGGTTTCATGGGAGTGTTGGGGCAAATTTTATGATGGGATGAAAAAAATCCGGTTTCTAATAAAGATACCGGATTTAGATTTGAGGTTACAAGCTATTGCTTAGCTAAATGTTTTAACTAACACTGTAGTTAAAAGGTTTAAGCCATGCTTTAGCAATATAAACTAAGTTTATTTTAGCCTAAGAGACTTAAAGCCAACTGTGGACGTTGGTTAGCCTGACTTAGGATGCTCTGAGAAGCCTGCTGAATGATGCTCTGCTGAGTCATGTTCG
>UQCV01000132.1 GCA_900539665.1 uncultured Succinivibrionaceae bacterium
TACAGTAGGTACTTCCTTTCCACTGATTGCTACAATCCTATCAAGGTTATATCGTCTTGTACCACCAGGTGAAATTGAATCAGGTTTTAACTTACCTGACTTCTCCCAATTTCTCATGGTTTGAACATGAACCCCTAATAGTTTTGCAGCTTGACCTATGGAAATTATTTTTGACATACTCTTAACATCTACCAAATATTGGTAAATGTTATAAACAATTTATATATTTAACACAACAGTTAATTAACCCTACAAGCGCTTTAGAACTAAGGCCCCAGGCTGTAGAGACGCAGTACAGCGTAATTTAAAAACAAAGTTAAGCATTGAACGGCACAGTTCCGCCGCCAAGAAAAAACCGACTATATAAGGGTCTGTAGCCCTTTTACAGTCGGTTATAAATTGTGGCGTAAAACCTAAACTATAGACCTAAAACGTCACGCATATCGTAAAGACCAGGAGTCTTATCGCTAAGCCAAGCAGCCGCACGTACAGCCCCGTTCGCAAAGGTCATACGGCTTGAAGCCTTGTGGGTAATTTCCACACGTTCACCGATATCAGCAAACATTACAGTGTGTTCGCCGACGATATCGCCCGCGCGAATGGTTGAAAAACCGATAGTACCAGGCTTTCTTTCCCCAATAATACCATCACGGCTCTTAACCGCAATTTCAGATAATTCATGACCTAAGGTCTTTGCAACTACTTCACCTAAAGCTAAAGCAGTCCCAGATGGAGCGTCAACCTTATGGCGATGGTGAGCTTCAATTACTTCGATATCAGCGTAACTACCCATAACCTTAGTTGCTGTTTCTAAAAGCTTGCACAAAAGATTAACCCCAACACTGAAGTTAGCCGCAAAAACAATTGGCATATTTTTAGAATACGCTGCGATTTGAGCCTTTTCTTCAGCAGTGAAACCAGTAGTACCAAGTACAACACGAGCCCCACGCTTAGCACATACTGCTAAGTTAGCTAATGATGAAGCTGGACGAGTAAAATCGATGAGCACATCAAAGTCACCGCACTTATCAAGAGCGTCAACTACAGCCACCCCATTTTTACCAGTGCCAGCAAGTTCCCCGGCATCAGCGCCAAGAACTGTTGAAGCAGGGTGTTCAGTCGCCCCCACTAATACGCAACCTTCGGTAGTGGCAATACTTTGAATAAGGCAGTGCCCCATGCGGCCGTTAGCACCAGCCACAACAATTTTAATATCAGCCATGTTGTTTTCCTAAAACCATGAAAAACTCACTAATCAAATACACCATATAAAATTACACCACTTGGAAATTTAATACGTTGCTTTGACCACAAAAAAAGCCACCTCGCTAAAGAAGAAGATTATTTTCCATTTAGCCGGCGGCCACATAGGTAAAGACACTAAGTTACCTTAGTGTTTAGGCGACCACCGTCGCCTTAATTACTTAACGATTTCGAGCAATTCAACTTCGAATACGAGAGCTGCTGCAGGTGGAATTGGGCCAGTACCCTGATCGCCGTAAGCGAGATCGCTAGGGATTGCGAAACGGAACTTAGAACCAACCTTCATAAGCTGTAAACCTTCGGTCCAACCACGAATTACCTGGTTAAGAGGAAATACTGCAGGTTCGCCACGCTGTACAGAAGAATCAAATACAGTACCATCAGCTAAAGTGCCGTGGTAGTGAACCTTAACTACGCTTTCCTTTGAAGGCATTTCGCCGTTACCTTCAGCAAGAACTTCGTACTGTAAACCAGAAGCAGTTACAGTTACGCCATCCTTCTTAGCGTTTTCAGCTAAGAAAGCTTCGCTCTTAGCCTTTGCTTCTTTAGCGAGTTCAGCCTGTTCAGCAGCGAGCTTTTGATTGATTTCATTGAAAGCCTGCTTGATTTCTTCAACATCGAGCTGAAGCTTGTTGCCGTTTAAAGCATCTTTAACGCCTTCGATAAGAGCGTCAACGTTAAAACCTGGGAACATGCCGCCATTAGTAAGCTGAGCAGCTACCTGAGTACCAATACCGTAGCAAACTTTATCTTCAGTGGTTTTGAATTCCATTTAATGTATTTCCTTGTGTGAAGTTAGGGCCAAACTGCCTGAGTTTTGAAAGAGCCATCCGTTATTTTAGATCTACAAAAAGTTTATAAGCTACAGTTTTGTAGGCTTACTCACCCTTTTACTAAATTCGCGCTTCGTAAGCCATCGTTTTTACTTGATTTATTGCTAAATCTTCGTTCAAACTATGGGGAT
>UQCV01000133.1 GCA_900539665.1 uncultured Succinivibrionaceae bacterium
TGATGTATGTACGGCCGTGAGAGTCGATGTAGTGGCTAAAATTCCACTTAATTTCCTTGGTATCTGTCATATTATAGTCCATTTGGTAATACTATGGACTATGATATACTAAAATTGAATTTTTAGCAAGAGAAAAAAGCTTATAAAATAAGGAGATAAAACTTAAAGACAAAAAAAATCACTCTAGTTAGAAACTAGAGTGATGGGAGTTTGGGCTATATTGCACGCCGATATAGGTGGTGTTTTTGTTGGGACCTTGAAAAAGGACCAAACAAAAACACTCCCGGCCATTGGTATAAGTCAAGCTAGTTTCGATAAAAAATTACTACATACCACACTAAGCTGTTTAAGCCGCCTCATCAATGTGGTTAACGTCGTTTCCTAGGTATTCTTGGTTCTTTATTTGGCTAGCTATCTTGTCTCGTTTAGCTCTGAAGTTCATGAAAGTGATTTTAGCAGGCATCTTGTGAAACTTAAGACGCTTCATAGCAGTAACTTCACAGTCACCTTGCTTGAGCGTGGAAATAAATTCATTACGCCTTTCCATAATGACTAGTCCTTGGCCTGCATGGCACTGAGATTGTTGATAAATTTAATGAGATCCTAGCTAAAATTCCAAGAAGCAATCGGTACTACAATTTTGCGGATGAATACCAAATTAAGACCGTGCTACAGATGTTTGTCCTAGGCTCTGGTATTTCCTGCTACCGCGAAGTTTATGAAAGCCAAGGGTTCCCTGACTTTATCATTGAACTTGACTCAAAAATCATCATTGTTGAATTTAAGTACACGAAAAACTCCAATGAGGTCGAAGCTAAACTTGAGGATGGTGTAAAACAAATCCTAGCTCGAGACTACGGGGCTTCATTTGACTGCAATAAGGATCGATTAAAGTTTGCGGTGGTTTATGACGCAAACTTACGAAAGCTTGCCACCTTTAAGGAATGCTAATACCCCATCTTACTCCATAGAAGAGCCTGTCTAAAGATTAAGGATATTGCTAGGCTCTTATGCTTTAATAATAAGAGTGATTAAGAGCTATTACTACAAAGCAGCTTCTATAATTAAAAGCTTATTTTGCTTATGGGGACTTCTATAAATTAACTTTTTTGCGATGTCCCCTATAATCTTTCATAGGGTTTTTTAGTTAACTATTAGGTTTGAACGACACAATTTTAACATAAGAAACCCTTTCTTTTTTCTGTAAAATTTGTAATTTTTAGAAGTCCCCTTTATAATGTTCAATGAAACAGAATCAAAGGTTAATGCTAATAAATAACATTTAGATTTATGCTTATTATCAGAGTTTTTCATTGAAGGAATAATTTATGTCACAAGAGAACTATGATGAATTTCCACCGGAGGTCAGAGAACAAATCGGTTACTATGTTTATCGATTAATTGATCCACGTAACGGAAATACCTTTTATGTTGGAAAAGGAAAAGGTAATCGTGTTTTTGAGCACGTTAAAACCCAAATCAAATCTCAAAAAGACGATGACCATGACGATGAAGAATCTCTTAAGTTCAAGACCATTAGAGAAATTCAGAATGAGGGGTTAAACGTTATTCATGTAATACATAGATATAACCTAACTGAGGATCAGGCATATGCTGTAGAAGCTGCATTAATCGACTGCTTTCCTGGACTTACCAACATCCAATCTGGGCATGATTCCGATTATGGGGTCATCAATACACAAACATTGATTAAGAACCTTTCTGTTGAGACCTATAAAATTGATCCTAACGACCGTTATATCTTAATAAAAACAAGTCAGCAAGCAAGAGAAAATGCAAGAGAGTGGTATCCGAAAGCATCTGAGGAAGAACTTATATACCATGCTGTTAGAATGGCATGGAGATTATCTCTAGACCGAGCCAAAAAATACAAGTTCGTTATAGGATCCATCAACGGCATAGTAGTAGGATGCTACAAAAATTGCAAATGGAGCAAAGACGAATCTGGAACAAGAATAAAATTTGAAGGAGAAAAAGCAGACCAAGAATTCTGCAATAAATATCTCAAAAAAAGAATTCCTGATGATTTTAGACAAAAAGGCGCAGCTAACCCTTGCACCTATGTTGATTGTAAAAGTCAACTTAAAAATGTAGATTTTCGCCAATCTCAAAATGCTGTTTAAT